>JAJDDX010000008.1 GCA_029260055.1 Phycisphaerae bacterium | reverse complement strand
GTTTGGCTTTGGCGGTCAGAACGCTACCTTGATCTTCAGGAGGTGCGTCTGATGGAGTCAGACCGTCTGCTCACGCTCATCAAGACGCGCCGATCGATCCGGCGTTTTGCCGATCGTAAGCCGGATCGAGATACGATTGACGCGATCGTGGAGGCGGCACGCTGGGCACCCTCGAACCACAACCGTCAGGGATGGAAGTTCGTGGTGTTCGAAGATCGCGGGGAGATCCAGGCGTTGGTCGAGGATGTGCGTGAAGCCGTGGAAAAGGCGTTTGTCGATGCCCATCGTCTGGCAGCGAGCCATTCAGATGAACTAATTGAGGGGGCTTGCGCGTTTGGCGCGGCCCCGGTGGTCATCCTGGCCATGCACAAGAAGCGGTCCGCTATGGGCGGCAAGCTGCTGGAATCGGCGGCCAGCGAGTTGGCGTCGGGCGAGGCGCTCAGCACGGCGATGGCCGTCGAGAACCTCGTCTTAGCCGCCCATGCGAAGGGGCTCGGGACATGCGTGATGACGGCGCCACTGCTCGCCGGCGAGGTGTGGGCGAATGTCCCTGATCTCCCTGCCGGGTTCGAGCCCACGTGCGTGGTGGCTCTTGGGTACCCCGCCGAAGAGCCGGACGCGCCGCGGCGAAAGGCGCTCAAGCACGTCATCGAATACAGGTAGTAGCCAATGACGGAACAGGAAGTGTTCAATACGCTCTTGCCGCTCTTGCGAGAGGTCACCGGCGCCCGCGCGGAACAGATCCGTATGGAGAGCGGCCTCATGGAGGATTTGGGGGCCGAGTCGCTCGACCTGCTCGATCTCAGCTTTCTGATCGAAGAGACGTTCGGTATCACGCTCGAGGCCGACGAATTCGAGCGGCAGGCGCGAGAGCGAATCCCCGGCGGCGTGTACGAGAGGGACGGAGAGCTCACCGACGAGGCGTTGGTTGAGCTCAAGAAGGCGCTGCCGGAGATTGCGCCGGAGAAGTTCCGGCAGGGTCTCAAGAGGATCGAAGTGCCCAGTGTCCTGAATGTGGCGGTCTTCGTACATATGGTGCAGCGCAAACTCGAGCAGCGCAAGCTCGAGCAGGGCGAGCAGGAGTCGGATGATGCTTAGCGGCAAAGTGGCCTTCGTCAGCGGAGGGAGCGGCGCGGTGGGCGGAGCGATCGTGCGCGTGCTGGCACGCGAAGGATGCCGCGTGGCTCACTCGTACCTGAACAACCCGGAGAAGGCGACGCAGTTGGATCGGGAGCTAAGCTCCGGCGGGGCGGAGGTTCGGTCGTATCCGCTCGACGTGCGGGACGGTAAGGCGGCTGTTGACTTGTGCGCGACCGTCGAAAATGACCTCGACCCGATCGACATTCTGGTCAACAACGCGGGCGTGGCCCAGGTGATGCCGTTTGCACTGATCGAGGAGGACGACTGGGATCTCGTCCTGGATGTCAATGTCAAAGGGATGTTCCAGGTGACCAAGGCGTTCGCGCGCGGCATGGTGCGGCGTAAGGCCGGCTCCATCATCAATATCGGCTCACTCGCTGGCATGCGCATGCTCGAAGTCCCCGTGCATTATGCCACCGCCAAGAGTGCCGTCGTGGGCTTCACGCTGTCCTTAGCCCGAGAGTTCGGTCGCTACGGCGTTCGGGTCAACGCGGTCGTGCCGGGCATGCTGGAAGAAGGAGTGGCAGCCAACATACCCGACAAGCAGCGGGATCAGTACACCCAGCATTGTGCCCTCTCGCGGACAGGCCGTCCGGAGGAGGTTGCTGAGTTGGTCGCTTTCCTCGCTAGTGATCGCAGCGGCTACATCAACGCTCAGGCCATCTGCGTCGACGGGGGCATCTGATGAAGTTCCGCATGGTGGATCAGATTCACGCCTGGGAACGCGGGCGGTGCATCTCCGGTGTGAAGACGGTCTCGTTTGAGGAGTACGACCTTAAGACGGCGTTTGGCTGCCCCGCGCATCTTCCGGAAACGCTCCTCATGGAGAGCCTCTTTCAACTCGGCAACTGGCTGATCGTACTGTCGTCCGACTTCGACCGGATGGCCATGGTGACAAGAACCGAGGAAGTACGGTTCGACCGGCCCGTAGCGCCGGGCCAAGCCGTGACGTTGGACGCCAGCGTTCGGCGGTACCGCGAGGATGGGATTCTGTTCGACGGGCGGGCGACGGTCGGTTCGGATCAGGTAGCCGCCGGCTTGGGCTGCCTGGCTGTGCCCGTGCCGCTGGCTGAGTATTGCAGCCCCGACGACCTTCGCGTGTTGTACTCGGAGATCTTCCGCCCCGAGCGGGTGCAGTCATGAGAGAGAACCGACCATACACGTACCTGGGAACCGTGCGGGGCATGTGCCGCGAGTGCCGCTCGCTGGTGCCGTGCCGTATTCTCGAAGAGGGCGGTAAAGTCTATCAGGAGAGGATTTGCCCGACCTGCGCTCCATCCCGAGCCCTTATCGCGGAAGATGTGGCATGGTACTCGAAGGCCGTGAAGTCGGCCGTCCACTGTAAGCCGCCGGCGATCCCCGGTACCAACGTACGCAAGGGCTGCCCTTGGGATTGCGGCCCGTGCCAATTCCACGCGAACGCGTGCCACCTTCCCGTCTTCTCGGTGACCAACGTCTGCAACATGAATTGCCCGATCTGCTTCACGTACAACAGGCCGGACGTTCCGTATCACATGACGCGAGAGGAACTGAGGTCGATTCTGGATGGCGTCGTTGAACGGGCCGGCCCGGTTGATCTGGTCAACATCACGGGCGGTGAGCCGCTGCTCCATCCGAAGATCGTGTCGCTGATCGAGGAATGTAAACGCCCTGAAATCGGCCGCGTGACCGTGAACTCGAACGGATGCGTGCTGGCTGAGAATGAGGCGCTTTGCCGACAACTCGCCGATCTGGGAGTTTACGTGATCCTCTCGTTTGACACGCTGCGGCCGGCCACGTCCATGACGATCCACGGGCGCGATGTCGTGGCCATCAAGCGCAAAGCCCTGGAGAACCTTCAGCGGTTCGCCATTGGGACGACGCTGCTCAACGTGATGATCCGCGGTGTGAACGAAGACGAAATCGGAGCCATCATCGACTTGGCCGGGGCGTACTCCGTGGTCCGTAGTGTGACGGTCCAGAACATGACGTTTACCGGTCAGGGCGGCAAGGCGTTCGAACCGCGTCAGCACCTGCCGCTCGACGGCGCGGCACGTGCCATTGAAGAGGGCACAAAGGGCTCGATGCGGCGTGAGCATTTCTTCCCGCATCCGGCCGCCCATCCGCTTTGTTATAGCGTCGCCTACTTCCTCAAGACCGACGGCGGGTATCGATCCTTCACGGACTTTCTTCAGGTCGACCAACTCCGGGAGATGCTGGCGGGTGGATACCTGCTTAGGCCTACGGAGACGGTCTTCGAGCAGCTCAAGGGCGCTCTGGACCGGCTCTGGGCGGAGGGGGCGGACGAGACGCTGCTGCGGGAGTTGAAGGGGCTGCTTACGCGCATGTATCCGCCGGGCAAGGCGCTTCCTCATTTCGAGCGCCAGCGAATCGCGGAAGAGAGCATTCTCACGGTTTACATTCACGCGCACATGGATGAGGACACGATGGACCTCGGCCGGCTCGTCGCATGCCCGGACCAGGTTCCGGATGCGGATGGCCGAATGGTCCCGGCTTGCTCGTACAATGTCTTCTATCGAACGCAGGATGAGAGGTTTTACGTCAACGAGGCAGACGAACATGGACGGCACCAACCAGCCTGAGTTGTCCGAGGCCAAGGCACGCCTCGCCGAGTTCCTATCGGGGAGGACGGACGAGCGGGTCTTCGTGCATCCGACCTGCCACCCGTCGAGCCCGACCGGTTTCTGCGTGTGTCAGGGGTCCATCTTGAGAAGGCTCTGGTTCTACACGTTGGCCGGTACCCTGGAGCTTCTGCTCTCGCTGCCCTTTAACCGCCCGAAGCTGTGGTTCCTGCGCAGGCTCGGGGCGACGATCGGAAGCCGGGTATACATCTCGGCGAAAGCATGGATCGATCCCATCTATCCAGCCCTTCTGACCATCGAAGACGATGTCTTCGTGGGGGTAGGAGCCAAGATAGCTACCCATGAATTCAGGATAGACGAGTTTCGCGCGGGTAAGGTGATCATTCGCAAGGAAGCCATGATCGGAGCGTTTTCGATCATCGGCTGCGGCGTCGAGATCGGCGAGCGGGCGACGGTAGCAGCCGGTGCGATCGTGGGCCGCGATGTACCGCCGGGCGCCACGATCCTCAATGCACCGCGCATCGTTAAGAAGAGTCCGGACTGATTGATGAACGAAACCGACGGCAGCCAATACCTTACGACGACCACGTCGACCTGCCGGGACTGCGGCCGGCTCATTCCGGCGCGCGTACACATCGTGGATGGCGCGGTCTGGTTTCAAAAACACTGCCCGGAGCACGGCGAGCAAAGTGCCCGGGTATACGGTAACGCCGATGAGTACCTTGGCCTCGATCGTTTCCATCGGGCCGGTTCCGTTCCGCTCGAGTTCCACACGCCAATGGAAGCATGCTGCCCTTCCTCTTGCGGCCTCTGCCCGGAGCATGAGCAGCACATCTGTCTTCCGATCATCGAAATCACCGATCACTGCGACCTCGAGTGCCCGATCTGCCTCGTGTCGAATCGTTCGAGCTTCCATTTGTCCCGCAAGCAGGTGGCCCAGATGCTGGACCGGCTCATCGCAGGCGAAGGGCAGATCGACGTGCTCAATCTCTCCGGTGGCGAGCCCACGGTGAATCCCTGCTTCAGGGAGATCGTGGACGAGTGCGTCTCTCGGAAAGAGATCCTCCGCGTTAGCGTGTCCACCAACGGACTCAACCTCCTGAGGAATCCGGAGCTGCTCGCATTCCTTGCGGAGCGAGGCGTAGTGATCTCGCTCCAGTTCGACGCGCTGTCGGATGACACCGATCGCACGCTTCGAGGGCGGCCTCTGCTCAGTAAGAAGCTGGAACTTATCGACCGCATCGGCGAGCTTGATGCACCGATGACGCTGACGGCCACGGTGGCGCGTGGCGTCAACGAGGACCAACTCGGGGAACTGGTCACGCTCCTGTTTCAGCGAGACCACATCCTGAGCCTCATGCTGCAGCCGGCGGCTTACGTCGGAAACGCCGCCCAAACACCACGACCGGCGGACCCGCTGACCATCCCGGATATAACGCGCATGCTGAACGGCGCGGACAGCGGGCGCGTTGCCACAGGCGACTTCACGCCGTTGCCGTGCAGCCACCCGGCCTGCTTCAGCCTGGCCTTCTTCCTCCGCCTCGATGAAGGCGGATTCGTGTCGATCAAGCAGCTCACGGAGATCGATCGGTACTTGGATATCATCCAGAACCGGTCCCTCTTCGGCACTGACCCGGAGAGCTTCGATTCCATTCGTGAGGCGGTTTGCGATCTATGGTCCGGCCCTTCGGGGACGACGCCTGACTCCGACCGTGCACTCAAAGCGGTCAGGCGTTTGCTGGAATCGGTGACGGCCTCGCCGTCCGGGTTCGATCCCGCCGCGGCGGTCCGGCTGGCGGAGCGCTCGATCAAGTCGATCTTCATCCACCATTTCATGGACCGAGACACGTTCGACCTGGCTCGCGCGAGGAAGTGCTGCAACGTCTATCCTCTGGCGGACGGGCGGATGATGCCGTGCTGCGTCCACAACTGTTTGAGGAGGTGACGCGTGAGGAGGCACACATCGTGGGTGCGTTGGTTCGTTCTGCTCGCCGTGCCCGTGGCCGGCTTCGTACCACTCGCGGCTTACTGGCAGTTGGTGGGTCGCGCGCCGGCCGTGACACCGGAAGAGGCGAAGCAGACGCTGGACCGACCGGACTCGGATGCGGTGCTGGTCGACGTTCGGTCGCGCAGCGAGTATGCAGCCAATCACTTGCACGGCGCGGAAAGCTGGCCGTTCGATGAGGTCATGGCGGCCGATACTCCTGATGACGTTCCCGAGACGCTCAGGGGCAAGCGGCTTCTCATGATCTGCGACGGTGGGATTCTCAGCGGAATCGCAGCCATACGACTCGGGTCCCTCACGCTCGCGGACGCGACTAACGTGCGGGGGGGAATGCAGGCATGGGTGGCGAGCGCTACCTCGGACCTTCCGCATCGGAACATGACCACCTTCGAGCAATGGTCCGCCGTCATCGCCGGCTTCGTGGTCAAGCCGCTCTATATGTTGCTGTCGCTCATCTTGATCGTGCTGCTCCGCAGGCAAACGCTATCGCACCTGGTCGCGTTGAGATGGGCGATGATCTTCTTCCTGGCCGGGGAGGCGGCTTGCGCGCTCAACTACATCATCTACGGCGAAGGGTCTCAGTTGTTCGAGTATCTGCACAGCTACGGCATGGTCGTCTGCTTCAGCTTCACTACCTATGCGCTGTTTGAGGCGTTGGACCACCGACTCATCAAGTATAGCGATCCGAATCAGCGATGTGCGGCCATCAACCTGTGCGACGGATGCATCAAGCACATGGATGTCCCCTGCAAGCTGAAACGCCTCTTTCTTCTCGGCATCCCGGCCCTGCTGGTTGTGGCTCTGATGGCCTTCTGCGCTGCGCCAAAGCCGGTGTCCTACAACGTCACGATACTCGGCGCCTCTTACAGCTATACACACGGGATCGTTCACCAACTCTTCGAGATTCGCTTTTGCCCCGTCCTCGCGATGGCCCTGCTGGCTGCCTCGTTTCTGGCCCTGGCCTTCAAGAAGGAGAAAGCCGTCGAGGTCTCGAAGGTGCTCTTCGCCGCCGCACTAGGCCCCCTCGGGTTCAGCTTCTTCCGAGGGGTCCTGCTTGGCGCCTATCGAGACAACATGGTCTGGTTCGTCTTCTGGGAAGAAGCGACGGAGCTGCTGTTCGTCATCGTGGCGGGGGCGATACTGTGGGTCTTTTGGCAGGCACCGAGGGCAGGACAGCGCGTGCGGCTCGAAGTGTAGGCGGCTACGGCTTGATGAATCAGGTCCGCGTACGTAGAGGATTCCGGACGAGCGGCTATCGACGGGGATCGCGCGGTTCCAACCCTTGGGCAGCGATGACCCGTTCAATCTCGTCGACGGACATTCCTCGCTCTACCATCGTTCGCTTCAACGCGTTCTCAGACCGCACCTTCTGAACCTTGAACCAATAACTGGAGATGATGCCGGCAATCGGGACCAGGCACCCAATAGCGAGACCACCGACGATGGCAATCTGAGGCAAATCGAAGACTTTTTCCCAAGCTTCTGCTGCGAGCATAAACGATCCTCCTGAGACCGAAGCCACACCGAGTCGGACGATCAGACCGCCCGTCGGTTTCCGTTATAATCGGATTCGGGCCCCGTTGGCGCTTATTCGCCGGAGATTCTCAGTTTACCGGCCTTGCGATCATCATCCCGCCGCCTAAGAAGTCTCAGCTCACGCGAAAAAGCCCATTTCGCACGGAATACGAGTGCCCCCGAAGCGAGATCGCGCGACCGGCGGTGACGCGGTCGGCGGGGATGTTCGTGCGCGCGGATTTATTGGCACGGGCGTCGTCGTTCTCGGCGTGAGTGGCGCGGCCATATCCTCGGAACAGGATCATGGATACATCTCGGGCGGTGCTGCCGGTACCGCCTCTGCCATTGGTACGTCGGGTATGATCGTTCCGGCGACACTGATGCTCCGTGCGGTTTCGGACGCGTAGGGGAGAATCCCGATGGCGCAGGGAATTCCCCGACGGGACGTCCTGCCTCATCTCCATGGATGACAAGCATCCGGCACTCCAGGCATCGTACGCGGTAGTTTTTCCTTGAATCGTGGAGGCGTCTCGCGGTAGGCTAAGGACAGCCGGGGGTGGCCGTCCTCTACCCTCCTAGAGAGATTCGCGTGACGCATGGGCCGCGACCACAGCCTCAACGCTGGCCGCCCCGGCTTCTCTTCACCGCCGTGCGCGTCCTCCTGTCCGGTGCCACGACCGCCGCTGACGAGCGTCTGCGGGTGGCAGAGGCTGCGTCCACCCGCGGGAAGCCTCGGTTGGCCACTGCAGCCGGCCGGGGCTTTCTCTTACGCCAACCGCGGCACACGCGAGCCGGGGTATTCCGGGGCGTTCTAGCGGCTCGCCGCCGCGCCGCGCCGAAGCTGAAGCTTGGCCGCGGTTAGCAGACACATCGCCAGGATGATCAAGCTCCAACTCGATGCCGCCGGCACGTCGCAGAACTCGAGGCACGTCATGATCGGGTCCGGGTAGTCGCCCGGGCAGTCGGCGGTGTTGATCTCGATCGACTGCCCATGTTCATCCACGAGCAGCGTTGTGAAGGGATTGAAACCACGTAGCAGACACACGCCACTGGGTGTGAAGATGGGCCCGTTGAAACGCACACACGCGAGTGTCGCCGGCTCCGATGTCCCCGAACCCTCTACCGGATCGACACCGACGGCGTAGAAGATCTCGCCGTTGGCTTCATCGACGACTTGGTGCAGTTCGGACGCGAACGGCGACCGGTGGTCGCACATGGCGCCGGGCACGATATCCACGAAGTCGAGCTCCGCCGGATCGTAGCGTACGGTAAACTGCCCGCCGCTGATGACCGCATCGCCGCCCCCGATGAGTATGGCGATCTCGCCCGCTCCGGTCGACGTGGGGCACTGATTGACGCCCAAGCACAGACTCGGGTCGCGACAGCCGAACCCGCGGCAGCGCCCGGAAAGGCACACATCGTGGGTCGTGCATGCACGGTCGTCGTCGCACCCACCGCCTTCGTTGACGAACTCGACGCCGCAGCGTTCGCTCTGAATGTCGCAGACACCGATTCGGCAATCGGTGCTCAGCGCGCTGCAGTCATCGGTGCCGGGTGTGCAGTGGCAGGTGGCATCCCACGTCATCGTACCACAGGAAAGGCCGTCGCCGGGTGAATCGCTCGGGCAATCCTCCTGATTGTACACCTGCACGACATGGCCCGTGCCGTCGACGAGGATCGTCTCGCTGGGATTCACACCGCCAAGCACGCACACTTCGCCTTGGCCCTGGCCTTCCGCGGCAAAGTAGAGGCAGGCGACGGTGGCCGGTCCTTGCGTTCCACCGGCGCCCTCGAGGAAATCTACGCCCGCCGCATAGAAGACCTCGCCGGTAAAGTGGTTCACACGCTCGTCGATTTCCAGCGCGAATGGAGAATCCGGATCGCACGTGGCACCGGGCGAAACGTCGAGCAGGGTCAGCGCGCCTGCGTCATAGCGTATGGAAAACTGGCCACCCACGATGCTCGCCTCACCAAACCCCATCACGACGCGCATGAGTTTCCCGCCGTCAGTTTGGCACCCGGACCCAGTCACGACACACAGGCTCTGTTCCGTGCAGCCGCTACCCCTGCATTCCCCTTCCATGCACGTGTCGCCCGTCGTGCACGCGATCCCGTCGTCGCACCCGGCCCCCTCGTTCACCGGCACGGGGTGACAATGTGCGGGTTGCTCGCCGCAGACACCCAGGGTGCAAGCTGAATCCCAGAAGCCACAATCCGGCCCATTGCCCGGGCACGCGCAGCCTTCGGTCACGTCTACCGTGCCACACGAAGCAGACGGAGACGCAGGGGTGCCTGGACACTCGATGGAATTGTCGATCGTTATAGGGTTTCCGGCGTTGTCTACGAGGAACGATGCCGCGAGATCGGAGATCACGCATAGGTCGCCGGACTGCGGCTGAAGCAGCAGGAACTCGGCACACGCCATGGCGGCCGGCTCAGATGTGCCGGCGGCCCCAAGCGCCACGCCTACGGCATAGAACGCCTCTCCCGTCGCCTCGTCGACGCTGGAAAACAACTCCTGGCTGAACGGCGATGCAGCATCACAGTGTGAGCCTGGATGGATCGACATAAGCTGGAGCTCAGTCGGGTCGAAATGGAACGTGAATTGTCCGCCGACCACGACGGGATCGCCGGCACCTTTCGTGAAGGTGGCACTGACCCGGCTTCCCACGACGTGACATTCGCTATGGACGATCGGACACAGACTTGGATCGGGCCCGATGGTATCCGAAACAGGTGGCCCGGCTGACAGGGCTGTCGTCAGCCACAGTACCGCAGCAACAGTCATCCTCGCCGGCGCGATGGAGCCGGTTCGGCCGACCGTGCGAGGGCGGTTTGTTCGCGCGCGCGGTCCAGCTCTCGCTGACCCCCGCATAAGTCTGCCTATTGCGTGATCCATGAAGCACTCAATCGCAGGGCGATGGACATCCCGTTTCGGTGTACGGTGCCCCCTGAAACGCGCGAACATCTGCGTTGATATCCGCGAAGTTGATGTCGTCATTGAGGACGCACGGGACTAAGTCCACGGCTTGGCGAATGGTCACGCTGAAATCGCCTTGAAAGCCTCGGACCACTAGTGCGATGTCGTTGAAGTTGACGACCACGTTGTTGTCCACGTCGCCCCACATGAAGGTCGTGGCGCTCGAGGCTGCCGACAAGGTCCCGGACTGGCTTTCCGTCTGGACGTCATATGTCACCGACGGCACGATCTCCGCGTCGGTCACGAAAACGGTGCCCCATACCGGCGGGGTGACGAAGACCGGCGCTGGATCGAGGCTTCCATCAGCCTGGACATACTGCGGCAGGCAGGAAGCCCCAGCCGACGATACGAGGAGCGCTAGCGGATCCGGCCCCGGCGCCGGCGTGACCGCCAAATACCGAGGACCGACCGCTTCGACAACAACCGCGCCGCATTCCAACAGCGTCAAAGCAGCGTCCGTGCTCGTCGTAGACGGCGGGCATCCGGTGTTCACAACGCAGTTGTAGTCTATTCCTTCGTCCGCGACTGACACCGGCGATATCACGACGGTCGCGGCATTCGCTCCGGTGACGTTCCCTTCGTCTACCATATCGATCGTGCCGCGCCGCCACTGGTAGCTGATCGATGCGCCGCCCGTCGCTGCGACGGTGAAGCTCGCGAGGCCGCCCGGGCAGGCTGCTGTATTCACGGGCTCCGCGACGATCATCGCCGGCGTCGATACCGTCAGCGTTGCCGGATCGCTCGTCATCGAACCGCAAGCGTCGGTGATGACAACGTCATACTCACCGGCATCCGCAGCAGCGACGACGGGTATTGCGTAGACCTCACCCGTCGCACCCGCGATGTCCACGCCATTGCGGCGCCATTGATAACTGAGTGGCACCTGACCGGAAGCCACGACCTCAAAGCTCACCGGACTTCCTTCACACGCGTCTTGGCCGAGTGGGTGCGTCACGATGGCGGGGCCGGCGCAAACGTGTACTACCGCCGGCGGACCAAGCGTTCCGGTGATGATCAGTCCGGCGATATCACTGTCGATCACCCGCGTCTGAGTATACTTACCGGCGGTGGCCGCCAACACGAACTCGGTCACTCCGGCACCCACGACACGGAACTCGAAACTCGTTACCAGAAGACCATCAGGCGTCGCCGCAGCCGGAGGCGGGTTGAACTGACTCCATGCGGTGTACAGGGCGTTTCCGTCGTTCGCCGGAACGAATGGGTCACCGCCGGAAAACGGCGCGTTGAGACCGTCGAAGCCTGAGTCATCAGGGAAGCCGGACGCGAGCCAGTCGTAAGGGCCGTTGTCCACGTTGCCGAGCAGTTCCAGGTGTTGCGGATCCCACTGGAGAATAGCGTCGACAACGCTGAGGCCCTGGTCGGCCGCGTTGTCCGAGACCGCGTAAAGGTCGATCTGAATCGTTTGGCCGAGCTCGGACGTTTGGAATACGGGTCGCCACTCCAGGTTCACGTTCGCCCGCACAGGCAAGGCAGCGACTGGCAGCAACGCGACTGCGAGAGCTCCCAAGATCGTATGTCGGGTTGCGCTGCGCATCACCATTCCCCTCAAGGCTTCATCTTTCCCAATTAGCGGCGCGGCGCGACAGATCAGCGAGTCCATCCCCTCGCTATTGATCAGACCGGATACTCCTCAGGCGCGAGGCGGGCACGCGATCCGTCGCATGGGTCGCCCGTTTCGGCGCCGGTTCAGGGCGAACGCCCTGGGCGAAGGCGGCGATGTCATCCATGTCGACCCAACCGTCGTGATTGAGGTCGGCAATCGTGAGTTCCGCTCGCCCAGTCCGCAGGAGTTCCTTGACGGAGATCCTTGTCACCGGACTGGCACATGCCGCAGTGACGCCTGGCGCCCCGCAGCAGTTCGGCGCCTGCTCCTTCAGGAAGTTGATCTGGATGAAGCTGAACTCGATGCTGTCGACAAGTCCGTCGCCGTTGATGTCCGCGTGAGGTGCGGCCGTGCCGCACGGCGTGTCGCCGGTGCCGTAGATCGTGCCCCACCGTGACATGAAGACGCCGAAGTCCAGAATGTCGATGACATCGGAGTGACCGGTCGGGTTCCAGCTGTCGAGGTTGCCGCCTATGAGATCCGTGTCCGTTACGCCCACGAAGCTTGCGGCGTATGTGCCGTTTGGTACGTCAATATCGATCGGATCCACGGTGCGCCGCAACGTATGCAGGTCGTCGCGCGCCGTGACACACGTGAACTCGCCGCATGGGACGTCGACGGATGCAAGTGTCCAACCGCCGTAGAACTCCAAGACCTCGTCAACCACCGCGAGCGGTGTCTGGTCGGTGACGCCGCAATTCCAAAACTCGAATCGGACACAACGGGAGATCGGTCCGGCGGCAAGCACACCGCCGTACTGCACCTCCGCCAACAAGTCATTGAACTCACGGACCGTGACGTCAAAAGCGCATGCCGCCTCGTTTCCACACGCATCGGTGGCCTCGCACGTGACCGGCGTCGTGCCGCTCGGAAGAGTGTCTCCGCTGCTCTCGCTGCACATCACCACGGGAGCCGCGTCGCAGTTGTCGAGAGCAACCGGAAGGTCGAACAACACCTCGGCAGCACACGCTCCGGGCGGCGGCGTGACCACAAGATCATCCGGACAGGTCAGTTGCGGGGCGCTGGTATCCACGACATCCCCCGTTCGGACCTCCTGCGCCGCCGCCAGACCGCAGCAATCCGACGCATCGATTGTCACTTCAAGTGTCGCCGGGCAACTGGTCAGCCCGGAGACGGTTACGCTACCGCCGACGTGTACGGTGGACACATCCACCTGCGAGATGGTGAGATTCGTACTCAGATCGGCGTTATCGTCCACGATTCGCACGTTGACCGTAACGCCATTTGCGCTGATACAGCAGTCGTCGACGATGAATGCGTCGATCGAGCCTTGAAGCTCGCAGCCTTGGTCAACGCTTCCCGCGTTAATCGTGAAGAGCACAAACTGTGGCGCCTGTTGCTGGATCGTGAGATCGGCGAGAGCCGGTTCGATTGCACCACCGAATGCATCACTCAGCCGTGTCGGCGGATCGTGGGCACGAAATGCCACAAGGTCGGTCGGCGCGCACACATCGCGAATGGCCGTGAAGTCAGCGACCGCCATGGTCGCGTCCTCCATCGTGCCGCTGCTTCCGACGGGAACACTCACCGCGTAGTCGATCGTCCCGGCAACCTCGTTGATCGCGCGCGACAACTCCATCGTAAACGGGACATCGCCCGGCTGGATCGCGACGAACTCGAGGACCACATTGTCGTATGTGAGGAAGAATTGTCCGGCGACGATTGGAGTGGTGGCAGCACTCAAACTAACCAAGACGCGCACTTCGGTACCGGCGGAGATGCAGGTGTCTTCGGTGACGAGCGCCAACAAGGCGTTGCCGGCCTGTATACGTTGCGCCGAGGATGCCCCCGGGTCGCGTTCCGCCGGCGACGCAGGTGGGCCGTGAGGCGCCGCGTGTGCGACCTGCGCAAAGATCACGAGGCCCAGCACCGCGCGCGCAAGACCCTGTGATACCCTGGGCGACTGAACTTGTCGCTGCCAATCCATCGGCCTGCTCCTCTTTCGACTCGTGTCGGGGCCGGCCGATCCGGCTTCCAGCACAACTTCTACGGTGAACAGGGCACTTCGGGTGGATCAAACGGATAGCCACCGCCCTGAAACGCCTTTACCGTGGCGTCAATGTCGTTGAAGTTCACGTTCCGGTTCGGGATTTCGCCGTGGATGTCGAGCAGGGGCCACGGCGGGGCCGGCGGGGTGTGCTGGAACCCCAAGACCACCGCATAGATATCGAGGAAGTTCACGATGCCGTTCGGCTGGCCCCAGTCGACGCCGTTGTACGAGGCCACGATGTCGCCCCACAGGACCAATGTGTTTATGGCGACCGGATTCGAATAGGCGCCCTCATCCAGGATGTCGGCGCCCATCCGGATGGCCTGTATCAGGTACTGCGCATCGGGCACGATCTGCTGGTCGCCGACGTGGATCGGTGCGATGCCCCAGTCGTCGCGATAGTGGGGCGTACACTCCAGGTAGGAAGCGTTGAGCGCGTCAGGTGCCCCCACCCATGTGAGCAGGTCGGGGTAGGTCGTCGACTTCACACGATAGGCATAGTTAACGCCTACGCTGCCGTCGGCGCGATACCCTGAATAGAACGAGACGTACCGGTGCTTGTCGTAGTCATCCGCCGATGGCGGGTCGATCACTACCAGCGCGATCACTTGATCGCAGGTTTGCTGATTCCCGCACGCATCCTCCGCCGTCCAGGTGCGCGTGATCGTAACGCCCACGGAGCAATCACCCGGCACCGCGTCGTCAACGAACGTCACAGCCGGCGCCGCGTCACAATTGTCGACGGCTGTCGCCGTTCCGGTATCGGTGGGGTCGATCGAATCGCCGCATTCGAGGATCAGATCGGTTGGGCACGTGACCACCGGAGCCGTCGTATCCTCGACGCTAATGAGTTGCGTCGCGATTCCGTCGTTTGCGCACCCATCCGTCGCCGTCCACGTCCGGGTAAGAGTGAATTCGTGCTCGCATGATCCCGGCGTAAGGGTCTCGCCGTCATAGGATGCTTGAGCGACCGTCGGGTCGCAGTTGTCGGACGCCGGCAGCGTATCCGCCGGCAGCGGCACATCGTCGCATTCGGCGGTGACGTCGGCAGGAACCCCGGTGACGTCCGGACCGGTGGTATCCTCAACGGTGAGCACCTGCGTGACCGTCGTCGAGTTGCCGCAATCGTCGCTTGCGGTCCATGTGCGCTCGATCGTATAGCTCTGGTCACACGACCCGGGGGTGGTCGTCTCTCCGTCGTAAGCTGCCGCGGTCACCGCGGTGTCGCAGTTGTCGGACGCCGGCAGCGTCAGGGGCGCAGCGGGAACCGCATCACACTCCACCGTCGCATCCGCGGGTACGTCATTGATACCGGGGCCGGTTGTGTCCACAACCGTGATGATCTGCGTAGCGACGGTTGATTGACCACAGGCGTTCGTCACCGACCAACTGCGCGTCAGCGTATAATCGCCGGTGCATACCCCCGGCGTCACCGTCTCACCGTTGTACGCGGCGTCGATCACGCCCGAGTCACAGTTGTCGATAGCCGAGACAGTCAAAGGCGCTACCGGAACGGCATCACACTCGACCGTCGTGTCCGCCGGTGCTCCGGGGATGGCTGGACCAACTCCGAACGTGACAGTACCCAGGTCGAATAACACCGGCACGACCTCGTTGCCGAACTCGTCGCTGAGCCGCGTGGGTGGATCGTCGTGTGGCCGAAAGACCACTAGCGTATCCTCCGCGCACGCCTCTTCAAGCGTCTGGAACGTAATGAAGGCGAACGTGCTGTCCGCGGACGTGCCATCACCATCGGGCGACACGCCTACGGCGTAGTCGATCGTCCGAGCGGCTTCATTCCAGTCGAAGTACAGGACGTTCGTGAACGGCTCATTGACGGATTCGATGCTCACGAAGGCCAGAGATTCGTCATAGGCGAGAAAGAACTGGGCGCCCGAGATCACGTACGGTGACGCGGTCATGTCCACGGTCACGACGATCTGGCCGCCTACATCGAAGCAGACGGCGTCCGGATTGAGTGCGAGCGTCGGGCCTCCTACCGATGCACGACCATTCGAACTCGTGCTCTCGTCCGTCCATGCGTACGCAACGATATCCGACGCCGCGGAGGAGGCCGGATCGTCTGAGTTCGCCTCCGGCCTGGACACCTCGCCCAGCGACATCGCGGAAGCAAATAGCACCATTATCATTGTTAACGTATGCGAAGCTGGCTTCAGTACATTCATCGCTAATGCTAACCTTTCCCCGCGCGTCGCCTGTCACCGTAAGCGTCCGGCACAGCGCGACCGCGCTTCTGTTTTCTGTAGGATTCCCTCCGCTAGAACGTTCGGAGCAGTACGCCGGTCGGCGAACGCCAGAGTCCCCACCGTGAGCAGCAGCAGGCCCGCGACCACAAGACCCCACTCGGATACGGCCGGGATCGGCAACGAGATGGCCTCGATCGCGGCGGGAGGTCCGAGAGTGCCCTCATACGGGTCCCCCGGCAGGACGCGGGAGAGCGTGTGCTGCCCGTAGTTCGGAGGTATTTCAACGAAGCTCGTCCCCGCAGCCGCAGCGCGAAAGAGGAACGTCGTCACCAACAGGCCTTCCGGAGTCGCCTCGGCCGGCCCTCCCTGGGTCGGAAGCTGTCGCAGGGCGTTGTACCAGGCGTCTCCGTCGTTGGCTGGAACGAACGGGTCACCGTTGGAAAACGGCGCGTTGAGACCATCGAGTCCTGACTCATCGGGAAAATAGGAACCGAGCCAAGGGTATGGGCCGTTGTCGTTGAGACCCAACAACTCCAGCTTGTCGGCCTGCCAGAGGAGGATCGCCTCGACAACCCAGACTGACTGATCCGGTTCGTCACCCGCCACGACATACAGGCCGAGTTCGACAACGTCGCCGACCTCGACCGTCTGAAACGCTGGACGCCACTCCAAGCTCACGTCGTTCGGAGCGGCGTGTGCGGCAGGGCCACATGCTAGTACCGCGGCCAAGCCGACGGACACCCACATCCATGTCGCTAGCTTCTTGATCATCTTCGTCCTTCCCATGCGGTCCCGGACGCTGGACGTAGCCGGCTCCGCCCCCAGGGAGATGGGCACCGTGCAGCCGGTGCGTTGACCACACGGTCCCATCGTCCCAAGGAGGGGGGAAGCCAGCCCCACATCACTCGTTAACTAGTCGTCCAGACTCGAAGGAACTGACCGATCGTGGTCACGGTCAGAATCCCTCTTTGTCTGCACTGGACGAGCACCCGCGGCAAACGCAGCCACGTCCGCCTCGTCAAGCCACCCGTCGCCGTTCAGGTCACCGACTGCGAGATCGTCGAGCCCACGACGTCTCAACTCCTTCACCGAGATGCTCGCGACCGGGCCTTCGTCGGCACTCGCTGTCGCGGGCGCGCCGCAGCAGTTCGGTTCGCTGCCCATGAAGAAGTTGGTCACGAGGATGATGAACTCGACGTTGTCGGCGATTCCGGAGCCGTCCACGTCCGCGTGCGGCGGTCCGGTAGCGCAGCTCGTGTCGGCACTGCCGTAGTTCACGAACCACTGCGAGTTCAGCACGCCGAAGTCCAGCACGTCGACCCAGAAGTCGTCGTTCAGGTTGGCCGCCGCCAGCGCATCCGTGCCCGTGAAATCGGCCACGTACTGCGTCCCGACGGTGCCGAAGTCGTCATCATCGGTCTTGCGCAGCGTGTGCAACTTGTCACGGGCAGTCACGCAACTGTAGTCGCCGCAGGCCACGCTCAACGTGGTCGAGCCGACCTGGTTCGTAAACGTGATGACTTCATCTACCGTCGCAGCCGGACCGGTGTCCGGACAGTCCCAGAACTCGAACGTGATGCACCGGCTGAACGTAGCCGCGACCGTGTCCTCGAGTTCGACGGACACGACCAGCTCGTTCGTTGCGGCCACGTTCACGTTGAACGTGCAGTCGTCAGTGTTCGAGCACTCGTCGGTGGCTGTGCATGTGACGAGCGTCGTTCCCGATGGGAACGTCGACCCGGTGGGCCAATCGCAGACGACCGAAGCCGCGCCGCAGTCGTCCGTCGCGGTCGGCTCTGCGTAGGTCACATCGGCCGTGCAGAGCCCGGCGTCCGCGCTGACGTTGATGTCACCCGGACAACCGACCAACACAGGCAACGCGGTGTCCTCGATCGTGAACGTCGCCGTTGTCGTCGCGGTCAAGCCGCAGTCGTCGGTAGCGGTGAAGATCACCGTCTCGGCGCCCGTGGCCCCACAGAGATCCGACAAGCCCGTGGAGTCGTTGCTCCAGGTCACGCCGCCGCACACATCACTCGCCACGGCACCGCCGTTGTTGGCCAGCCAGGCGTTGAACGCAGCCGTGTTACCGGCTCCGTCGCACTCGACCGTCATGTTACTGGCGGCCGTATCGATCGACGGATTCGTCGTGTCCTCGACGGTGAAGGTCGCCGTCGTTGTCACCGAGGTGTTGCCGCAGTCGTCGGTGGCCGTGAAGATCACGGTTTCGGCGCCCGTGCCACCACAGAGATCGGACAAGCCGGTCGAGTCGTTGCTCCAGGTCACGCCGCCGCACACATCGCTCGCCACCGCGCCGCCGGCGCTCGCCAGCCATGCGTTGAACTGAGCGGTGTTCCCGGCTCCGTCGCACTCGACCGTCATGTTACTCGCGACCGTGTCGACCGTCGGATCGGTCGTGTCCTCGATGGTGAACGTCGCCATCGTCGTCGCGAAGTTGCCGCAGTCGTCGGTGGCGGTGAAGGTGACGGTCGCTGAGCCGGTCTCCCCGCAATCATCAGACAACGCCGTGAAGTCATGGCTCCAGGTCACGTTGCCGCACGTGTCGCTGGCCGCGCCGGTTGTGCCGTTGCTGGCCAACCACGCGTTCAGCGCCGCCGCGTTGCCTGCGCCGTCGCATTCCACAGTCAGATTGGTGGCCGCCACGTCGATTGTCGGCGGTGTGTCGTCGACGACGAGAGCCGGCAGGTTGACCAGCGTCGGCACGACTTCACCACCCACGTTATCGCTCAGGCGCGTCGGCGGATCATGCGAGCGGAAGTCCAACGTATTGAACGCGCCGCAGACCTCGGTCGCGGCGGTGAACGTGAACTGCGCCATGAGCGCATCACCCGTGGTGCCGGCACCGCCGAACAGATCACTGACCGAGTAATCGATCGTGCCGGCGCCCGTATCGACCAGTTCGAACAACTGCGTCTCGAAGGGTGAGCCGGCGTCGACGTCGTTTCCGGGTACCGCGCTGACGAACGTCAGTACGCTAGTGTCGTAGTCGAGGAAGAACTGCCCGCCGACGATCGTTTCGGTGATGTCGTACATCCACACGTCGACCGTTACGTTCCCGGCCACGTCATAGCAGTCCATGTCCGGAACCAGCTCGATGCGAGGCAGGCTCGTGGCCCACGGGCAGTAGTCGACCGCGGAGGTCGACGTATCCGACACCCTGTCACCCGTGCCATCGGCGTTGATTTCGGCCTCGGGCGTTCCCGTGCATACGCCGAGTTCGTCCGTCTCGCCGGCGTCATCCGACGGGTCGAACGGGCCGGAAGCGTCGCCCCACCAGTTGTTCTCCGCGTCCACCGTGACCGTACCCACCATCACGATACCCGTGTTGGGGCCGTTGCCGAAGATCGCGTTGTTGTTGGCGGTCACGATTGCCGTGTCGGCGCTGTTGTACCCAGAGAAGATGCCCGTCGAGTTCTGGGTAATCGTGCAACCGGTGATCGTCGCGGTCGTGCCGCCCCCGTAGAGGGTCGTCGCCATGTAGCCCGCGGATGTGGAGCCATCCGACGAGGCCACGCCGCGGCAATCCGTCGCCGTGCTGTCCTCGATCGCCACCACCGCGCCGGCGTTCATATCCAGCGCATAGTCGAGCCAATCGCCGTCACCCTTACCTGTATACGTGCACCCGCTGTAGGTGCCCGCTACCCAGTAGAGGACGCCGACACGACCGATTTCGTCGAACGTGCAGCCTGTGAAGTCAACCGGCCCATCACCGAACGCGGCGATCGCCACGCCGGCATAGCCCGGGAACGTGATGTCGTGGAACCCGCAGTTCGTGAACGAACCGCCACCCTTGTGCCGGAAGGCCTGATAGATCTGATGTCCGTTTCCGTCGAAGACGAGGTCCTGGACATCCAACACGACACCGGCGTTCACCAGGAACCACGCCCGTCCGTCACCGCTGGCGGTCGTATCCGTGGTGGCCGTGACCGTGTGGACGCTCCCGCCCTGGATGGTCAGACTCTTGTCGACGATAACCGGGCCTTCGTCGATATCGGTGGTCACCACGATGGTGTCCCCCGCCAGCGTGTCCGGATCGGCAATCGCCGTCTGGATCGAGGGGAACAGTTCCAGCGTGTTGGCGTTCTGGACGGGAAGCGCCACGCCCCACAGCGCTTCGGCGGTCACCTCGTTGTTCTCCCCGTCTCCGACGTAGTTCGCCCATCCACCGGTGCAAAGCTGCACGCTGTTGATGTAGTCCACAGCAGCAAGGACTTCGCTGCCATAGCCGTTCATCTCCAGCAACGCCAGGACCGCGTAGGAAGACTCCTGGATGGTCTCGTTACCGTCGTCCTCAATGACAGCGTACGAGTTCCATGTGAACCCACCCGTACTCAGTTGATAGGTGACGAGAATGTCGGCCAGGTCGCTCAGGCTGCTCGCAGCCGCGTGCTCGCCACCAGTCGGATCGAAGTCCTCACCGGTGAATGCCAGGGCGTACACCGCACCGGCCAGGCCGATCACGTCGTAGTACCCGGCACCGTCGAGCAGGTCGACCTCGTCCTTCACGCCCTGGATCCAGTCGCCCAGCTCACTTCCGGTAACACCGGCGGACGCGGCTGCCACCGTGCCCATACCGATGTCCCAAGCCGCGAGGTTGCCGATCCCTCCGCCGTGACGCGCGTTCTGGATCAGGTCGATATAGGTCGCCGTGCTGTAGAGCGTTCCGGCGCCGTTTCTATCGTACGTGCCGGCCGCCAGCGGACCGTAGAAGCCCGCGTTCACGTGGTCGGTGTACGCGGTGCCGCCGAGAATCTCGTCCAGCGTCACGGCAAGATAGCCGTCCGACGGTGAGAAGTTGTTCGCTTTGGTCAAAAGTAGGCCGCCCACGTTCTGCAACGCGGTCAACATGGCCGGGTCACCGGTCAGTTCGTAGGCCCGGGCAAGCCCGCGACCGATCGGACCGATCGTGTTCAGCGGGCTCGCGTTGGCGGGATTGCCGTCATCGGGCACGGCCCAGTCCCAACCGCCATCGTTGTTTTGAACTGATGCAAGCCGGCGTCCGCCGGCATAAGCATTTATGAAGCCGCTCGAAAGCCAGGGACTGAAGGTGACATTCGCCGATACGGCATCGCCTGCGCCTGCGCCGACCCCGCTCGGGCCGGTCGCAGCGCCCCACCAGTTGTCCTGCCCGTCGACCGTCACGGCCGCGACGGTGTTGTTGACGCCGGAGGTCACGTTTCCGCTGATAGCGCTCAGGTTGATCGCGACACTGTAGGTACTGCCGCCGACCGTATCTTCCACCCGCACGCCCGTATCGTGCCCGCTGATCACCTCGCGGCTGAGCGCGACGGTGATATCGCCGTCGCCCTGGGTGTAGATGTAGTAACCGTTAAGACCGTTGTCGGTCAGCGTGTTCCCACACCCGGTGACCGTCACGGATGAACCGCCGGACGCATCCTCATCCTGAATCCACAGCCCGCCGTCGACGTTGTCGTGGAAGTAGTTTCCCGTAAGGGTAACGTCGATGTCCACGTCGCCTGCATAGCCGTCGTAGCCGTTACCGATCCACATCGCGTACTGGCAGTTATAAACCTCGTTTCCGCTGACGGTGACGCCCTTGGCGACCGTCGGGCTTCCACCCGTGAACGCGTTCTCGACGTAGATGCCGGCCGACTCGCTGCCGTCCGACAAGGCCGCCGTGTCATAACCGTAGATGGTGTTGCCGCTGACGACGCCGGTCGACTGAGACCCCACTTCCATGGCGTAGCCGAAGTCGGCCGTTGTCTTGTAGAACGTATTCCCGGTAATCGTCGCATGGATGTAGTCGTGCGTGGTGATCCCGACGCGCCCCGGATCCACGAAGGTGTTGCCGGTAAACGCGACGGCCGCCCGCGTCGCATCGGTTAGACCCGGCGCTCTGAAGTAGGATGTGATCTCGTAATAGCCGCCGCTCGCGTCGTCTACCGACATGTTCTCCAGCACGCAGTTCGACACACTGACCGAACTGTCCCAGCCAAAGATGCCGAACACGCCCGGGTACCCGCCCGCGCCCTTGGACAGGCTGAAGTCCATGGTCATGTTCGAAAACGCGATATTCGTCGAACCCACGACGCGGATCGCTGTCAAACGGCCGTCGTATTGCGGATAGCCGGGAATCGCCCACGAAATGGTCGACGCCGGTTGGAAGATGACCGTATCGCGATCGGCTCCCACGATGTTGACGGCACTCCTCGCATCGATATCGACGGTCCCCGTATACGTGCCGGCTGCGACGTTGACCGTGCTGCCCGACACGGCGTCCACGCCGTTTTGAATCGTGGCGAAGGCGTCATAGCCCCAGACGTAGCTCGTCCCGTTGGCGAGGTTGTACGCGTCGACGTCCGCCTGACCCGTGAAATCGTCATCGACGAGTACGTCGGTCACGGCGTTGGTCGTGAAGGACAGGCCGGCCGTGCACTCTCCGCCGACCTCCGGATAGTGGTTTCCGGATGAGTAGACCCAGCCGCCGCTGACATCCTGCGTGGCGCCGGTCCAGTAGCCCATCCAGTTGATGTTCTGCTGATAGGTCGCCTGGTCGTAAGACCCCAGCGTGATCATGGCATACGCCGTCGATTGCCAGTCCTCATCATCGAGATTCGCTCCGTAGCTGAAGCTGATTCCGCCGCCGGTGTACTGACTGTCCAGCAGCCTCGTGACGAGCCCCGGGATTTCGACCGTGTGCGTGCCTGACGCATCGAACGCATCGATCAGGCCGGTCAGACCCAGCGTGTACCAATAGAAGTTCGTGTCGGTGTAGGTTGGATCCCATCCTGCGTCGTCGACGATGTCGAAAAGGCCTGGATTGTCGAGGAACGAATCCTGGTAGATGACCTCCGCGATATCGTCCGCATCAATGTCGTACGTGCCGGCAAAGCGATCGAATAGCATCTGGGCGTCCACGGCCCAGATACCGATGTCCCAGGCGATGATCCCGTTCGGATACCCCTGCGTCACTCCGCGCACGTCGCGAATGTACACGGCAAGGGCGGTGGCGCTGCCATAGGAGGCGATCTTCGCGTCGTACTTGAGCTTCGCGGCGTCCGAATACACTGTTGTAGGCGCGACGACGCTGCTGTAGAGGTCGTTGAACAGCATCAGGAATTTCAGGTCGGCCCCGGAGTCGATTGTCGGATCGGCGACCATGGCGTCCGCGGCATCGGTCAGCGCCGTGAAGTTGGCCGCGTTAGCCGATTCGACGTAGGCATAGTACAGCCCCTGAGCGGACGCGCCGAAGAGGTTCGTCGAGCTGACCCCAGTTGTATGGGAAAACGGCGCCGGCGGACTGGTTACCCGCCAATCCCAACCGCCGTCATCCGGATCATCAGGGACGTCAGGGTCCCCGTTCCCCGCGTTATCTTCCGTGATGTCGGCCTGCATTCTCCGTAGGTAGTCGGCACCCGACTGAAGACTCGCGTCGAAGTTCACGACGTCGCCGACAGCACGTCCCGGGCCGGGCATGTTCGGAGCGTCAGCCCCCGGCGTACCTGAGACCGCCATGTCTGGTGTGGCCAAAGGACGACGCGCACGCGATGCCAGGCCCGAGGTCGACGGATCGCCGACCTGAATACGGGGCCGCCTCGCGGCATTCTGTGCGGAGTCCTGTGGCGGGACTTGCTCATTCACAGCCTTCCCCGTTGCATCCTCCGTCGGCGCCGCGATTGCCATGTCTGGTGCCACCGATGACGGGCGCGATCCCGCTACTGAGGCCGAAGCTGATGAACCGCGCCTCGGAACGCGGGAAGCGCTCGCCGCTTCTGTATCAGTGTCCTGCGACAACGCCGGGACATCCGCGACCTGTCCAGGTGAACTGGGCGCGACGCGAGCTACGCCGTCCAGTTCCGGCGTCGCCGCCGGCGGACGTTCGGCGAGCGCCCAGCCAGAGCCAATAAGAGCCATTCCGATGAGTAGACCGAACATGAGCCTTCTGACGTGCATCATTCGTGCCTCCAAGTAGGGGTGCGCCATCTGAGGCGACTAAATGCCGTGTCGTCGCCGCGCCAATCAACTAGGAACGTTTCGTCCTTGCCGCTGCATGCCCAAGCAGCCGCGCGACCGCCACGCTGCCGCTTGGGTTCATCAACCTGGGGCGGTTCGTGCCGCGCAACCCGCGCGGATCGTCCGCCCTGATCAGGCCGAAACAGCTCGACGGAAGGCCGCGGCGTCGACACGCCACGCGGTTTGCCGGAGGAAGGTGCGCACGCTAGAATGCGAAGAGCGAGCGCATCCGACCTCACCGTCGGACTGCGTTAGCCGTTGCGTGGGCCGGTGGGATGGCTAGCGTCGCCCTTACCGGCCCGCGCTCTGTCTTGTCATCAGTCAAGTTTCGTTACCCGGCTTGCGACTCCTTTTCCCCTCAGTAACCTGCCGATACTCGACGCGTGGGATCATCGCAGGCCAGCGCACGCGCTGGCGTTTATCACGGTGGACGTTCGGCTGTCTCAGGCAACTAGATCGTCGCACGGACTTGAATGCTTCTCTCCACAACCGCCGTTCCAGCGAGGGCGCAATGACACGCCGCGTTGCGGATTTACCCTCCCGGCGAAGCGATGCTGGTCCAACCCCGGATGCCGTCAGTCAGTCGGCAAGCCGCACACGATGCGAACGTGTGTCGCGAAAGTCGGTGTCGGTCGCTTTCACTCCAACCGTCTTGAGGTTACCGAGTTCTCGTGTGCAACGCAATGGTGTTTTTGCGATTTCCGTATGGAACCCTGATTGGTTAAACAAGAAAACGTTTCGATCGAATGGGCAGTCTGCGCGCGGTCCAGGGCGCTATTGACGACCCTTCGCTGCGTCATTGCGAGCGGATTCATCGCCAGGGATGACCGCGCGACCATCTGCGGACAACTCGAAGAGTGTCAAGATGAGATCGACGCGGTCCAGGCACTCCATCTTGTGGTAGACCGCGCGCGCGTGTGACCTCACGGTTGGAGCAGCGACGTCGAGCGTCGTTGCGATGCCGCGGTCGGTGTACCCGCGAGCCAGCAAGCGCAGTACATCGGTTTCGCGCGCGCTGAGGTTGAAACGCCGAGGTACGGCTCGCCAAAAGCCTTCAGGGAAAGGGTCTGCGTGCACGCGACGGCCGTCGCCCGCATCGCTGGATTCGCTCGATTTTGCGCGCCCGTCCGCCATCGTAAGAACAGTAACTCCTCAGGTAGTCTAAGCGCGTTAACCACCGGCTCTTGCACGCAAGAAATAAAAAACACGAAGCCGAAGACCAGGTAAAGTGTCGCCGTTCTCTGCACTCCCATCATGCCAGCGCGTGGCATCGCGAACAAGAGGCCGGCGTTGGTACGTTCTGCTACATGAAATGTGGAGGCATAATAAGGGGATTGCTTACGAGATCAGCAGGCCGATGACTCGTTGAGGGTTTTCCCTAATCCGAAGTGATGCCAAACATGACGTGTACAAGATCCACTGTGGTTTCCGCATGCAGTTTTGCCATGATCCTGGTCCGGTGAGTCTCCACCGTCTTGTGGCTGATGCCGAGTTCGGAGGCGACGGCCTTGTTCGTCATTCCCTTGACCAGGAACTTGAGCACCTCGGCTTCCCGCGTCGTCAGAGACGCAAGACGACGGCGATACTCGGCGGCTTCGGCGCGACCCCGGCGGGTGTTTGCGTCCTGCTCAATCGCCTTTCGAATGGCGTCAAGCAACTGCTGCTCCCGGAAGGGCTTTTCCAGGAAGTCGACGACGCCCGCCCGGATGGCGTCGATGGCCATAGGTATGTCTCCATGCCCCGTGATCAGGATGACGGGCGGGCTCTGTTCCTCCTCGGTTAGCCGTCGGTACAGGTCGAGGCCGCTCATGCCGGTCAGCCGTACATCGAGCACCAGACAGCCCGGTATCGAGTCGTCGAATGCCGCCAGATACTCCTCAGCGGTGCTGTAGGTCTGTACCTCGAGCCCCACGGACCTGACCGTGAAGCTGAGTTGATCGCGGACGGCCTCGTCGTCGTCGATGATGAACACGGTCGGTTGGGGTTCCATTTCTGCGTTATTCCGTAATGGGAAGTGTCAAAACGAACGTCATTCCACGATCGCGGTTCCGCCGAGCCGTGAGTTTCCCGTGATGCGCCTCGACGATCGATCGACTCAGCGAGAGTCCTATGCCCATCCCGTCCGGCTTTGTGCTGTAGAACGGAACGAACATCTGGTCGATTGACTCGGTCGCAGGACCGATCCCTGCATCGCGCACGGCGATCTCAACGGACTCGCCGGCGGCCATTGCCGTACTTACGGCCACGCGACGAGCAGCCGGGTCGCATTCGGCGACAGCGTCCAGAGCGTTCCGGATCAGGTTCAACGTCACCTGCATGATTTGAACCGAATCCCCGACCGGCTGGGCGATGTGATCGGCCAGGTCGACCAGGAGCGTGGCGCCGAGCCCGGCGGCCTCCGGGCGCGCCATCTCGAGTGCATCCGTGACGAGCGCATTAAGGTCAATCGGCGATGGACTCGGCTCCTGCCGGCGAACGAAGCGTTTGAAGCTATTCACGACACTGCCGGCTCGCTCCGCCTGGGCCGCGAGCCTGTCGAGTGCCGCGATCAACTCGTCCGTGTTCCCCGTCCCGTCTTTTAGGAGTCGAGCACAAGCCTCGGCACCGCTCAGAATAACAGCGAGCGGTTGACCGAGTTCGTGCGTGATGCCGGAGACCATCTCTCCCGCGGTGTCGAGGCGTGCCAGATGAGCAAGCTCCGCCCGCTGCTTCGACGCCTGCTCCTCGACGGCCGTACGCTCCGTCATCTCGCGCTGCAGGCGCTCGTTGGCCGACTTGAGCTCTTTCGTCCGATCCCGTACCCGACTCTCGAGTTCATCGCGAGCCTCACGCAAGGCGTTCTCGGTTCGCTTGCTCTCGGTGATGTCGCGCCAGATGCTGACGATGAGCCTGCGCCCACGAACTGAGATCGCTCGGGACGCGACCAGAACGTCGCGCAGCTCGCCGAGTTTGTGTCTGTGTTTCGTTTCGAAGGTATCGGCACCCAACTCCATGATCCTCTGGACGTGCTTTGAAATCTCTTCGGGAGACTCAATGGCTTCAATACCGGCTAGCTCCAGTTTCTCGAATTCCTCACGGCTATAGCCGAGGTTCAAACAGGTGCGGTCATTGAACTCAGTCATCAGGCCGGTGTCCGGGTCGAGCACTACGATGGAGTCCGCAGCCTGCTCGAACAACGCCCGGTACAACTCTTCCGCTCCGCGCCGGTCATCCTCAGCCCGTTTGAGATCAGTGATGTCGCGGCCTTCCGGAATGACGAGGCACACCTCGCCTGATTCGTCGCGCACCGGCTTGAGTGAGGCGTCGACATACCGCGTCGTGCCATCGGGGGCGGGGTGGGAAGCCTCGAAACGGACGAACTCGCCGGCAGCGGCTCTTTCCACCGCGTGACGCACAAGGTCCTGCTGCTCCGGTGAATGGGCCCACCAAGGCGTCTCCCAGAACGGCTTACCGATGACGTCGGAGTCTCGGAGCCCGCCGAACTCGAGCGACGAGCGATTGGCCTCGAGCAGGATCCCGTCCGGGTTCAGCAATCCGATGAACTGGAACGTCTGATCCAGGATCGCCTTCGAACGGATCAGATTCTCGCGCAGCTTCTCCTCCGCGGCTTTGCGGTCGGTGATGTCCTGAAAGGTACCCAGCATCCGTAGCGGGCGGCCACCTGCATCGAATCTTACTTCACCTTGGGCATGAGCCATGCGTTCGCTACCGTCTTTCCAGACGATCCGGAACTCAATGTCATAGGGCCGGCGCTTATACAGTGCGGCCTCCACGGCCTGTCCGAGCCGGCCCCGGTCATCGGCATGAACCCTATCGAGGAACAGTTCGTAACTGGGCCTGCATTCACCCGGAGACAGTCCGAGGATGCGATAGGTCGCTTCCGACCAGAGCAATCCGCCGGTGTTCGGATTCCAATCCCAGACGCCGACATTGCCGGCTGCCTGCGCGAGGTCAAAACGCTCTTGGCTCTCGCGCAGCGCGTCCTCGGCCCGCTTGCGAACGGTGATGTCCTCGCCAGAAGAGAGATGACCGATGATGGCCCCCTCGGCATCTCGAAAGACCGAATTGTGCCATGCGATGAGGCGTTCCTCGCCGTCCCTCGTGAGGAGCGGGTTTTCGTAGTACTCCACCGGCTCGACCTCGCCGCGCAGGAGCCGGCGCGCGACCTCCTTCACCGCATCCCGCTGGCGCTGTGGCAGGCAGGTGTCGAACCAGTTCTTTCCGATGATCTCGGCCTCCGCGTACCCGAGCACCTCGCAGGCCTTTCGGTTGACGAGGGTCACGGTCCCCACGGCGTCGAGGGCGACGAACATCACGCCGGCGAGATCGAGATAGCTCTGGGCGCGTTTGCCTTCTTCCCTGAGTGACTCCTCCACCATCTTGCGCTCGGTGATGTCCTGGAGAGTCCCGATGATGCCGACCGGATTGCCCGCCTCATCGTGCAAACGCGAGTTGTGCATCAACGTCGGGAAGACCGTGCCGTCGCGATGGACATGCCAGATCTCGCCGGCGAACGACCCCGTCTCGAGTATGATCCGGTTCGCGGCGTTCACGGACGGCATTTGCTCGGGCGTATGGAAGATGGAAAGATGCTTGCCAAGTAGTTCTTCCGGGCCGTAGCCGTGCATCTGAGCAAAGCTCTTGTTACTGAATAGCAGCTTGCCGTCGATATCGACGATGGCTACGCCTTCGCTGCTTTGCTCAACGGCCGCCGATAGCAGGCGCAGCCGATCCTCAATACCCGTACGATCCGTGATGTCCCGTGACGTGATGACCGCGCCGGTGATTGTGCCGCCCTTATCGCGAAACGGGCCGAAGGTGACATCCAAGTGCCGCTTGCCGGCGCCGGGAAACTGAAACCATTGCTGGCAACTGACTGGTTCGCCCGAAAAGCAGCGGTCCAGGTTCGGACGTGCTGTGGTCTCGAAGACCTCGTCGCCCAGAAGCTCCGCCACCGTGTGACCGATGATCTGCTCTCGTGTTCGCTCGAACGCGGCGAGATAGGCATCGTTCACTTCCCGGTAGACGTAGTCCGAATCCACGAACGACATGTGGTCCGGAGTGGCTGACACGATCCGCTGGAAGACTTGCAGCGCCTTGAGCGTCTGCATACGGTCCGTCACATCGGCCACCACGATGTTCACACCTTGAACCGGCCCCTCGCCCACCCTCAAAGGCACGTAGCTCACGTGCCAATGTCGCTCGACCCCGGGCTGTGCCGGCGTGCAGCCGTGAACATCTATATTGAGCGCGGGCTCTCCGGTCGCAAAGGCCCTGCGGTAGATAGGCACCACGACATCGGCGAGTTCCGGAATGACCTCAGCTACTGTGCGCCCGATGTGCTCCGCGGGAGATGGGCCGTTGATCGCCGCAAGCCGCTCGTTGATCCTCACATAGCGCAGATCGCTGTCCAGCAGGCAGAGCCCCACAGGTGCGGTTCGATAGAGGTTATCGAGCTCGGCGAGCTGCTCTCTTATCTGATCTTTGGTCGTGCGCTTGTATTCTCGCTCGGACTCTTCCAGGGCTGCGAGTCGCTCCTTGACGAGCCGGAGTTCCTCAGCGAGTTGTGCCTTCGTTTTCGAACATTCGGGCATGTGCAGGTCCCGTTAGCGTTGGCGCTTGGAATGATCTTGTGTACCAGGATTGCAGTACTGATTCAAGGGCGGGGCGTCCGTGGATGGCCCTGACATCTCCGTCGGCGCCCCTCATGCCGTACAAGGTGAACGGCCCGCCAAGGTGCACCGGCACTCATCGTTAGGGATGAGTCCGCCGAACGAATGCGATCGGATGAGACGCCGCCGGACGTCCTGTTCGCCGGACGCAAGCTGCCGCTCATAGAGTCCCTGGACTCGGGTCCCCCGGCCGGCGCCGGCGATGGGCACCGTGCCTGTGCTGCACAAGTGGAATGGCTGATGGCGTCCCACATGCGAACGTGCGCCGCCCCGGGTGACGACGGCCGACCGGGCTTGTGCCGTGTTCGATGTGGCAACGGCTTATAGCGTGGCGGTCAAGAGAGAGAGGAGGGCATCCATTCGGAACGGCTTCGCCACGTACGCATCACAGCCGGCTTCCAGGCACTCGGCCTGAACGGTGGGCTTGCCGGAAGCTGTTACCGCAATGATCGGCATGGTGTGTCCGCGGCGCCTGAGTTCGCGCGTCGCCTCATACCCATCCATGACCGGCATTTGGATGTCCATCAGGATCAAGTCGAACGGCGCATCGGGATCGCTCTTGCGTCTTCCACTCTCGCATGCCCAAACCGTCACGACGGCCTCCTGCCCGTCCTCCGCGAGTGTGACGTGCGCCCCAACTCGCTCCAGCATCTTGACGAGTAGGAATCGACAGTCACGGTCGTCGTCCACCACGAGCACTCGGCAATCGCGGAGCTCTCCCTTTCCGTTCGCCTGTCGCTCCGGTGTGCAACTCATGGCTTCAATGTCCCAAAGACGGTCAGGCGCTCGTGATCCCGCCGATCGACCTCATGGCGCTGTCGCGCCGCCGCGACGGGCTACTTCACCGGTTACCGTTGATTGTCGGCGAAAGCGCTTGCTGCATCAATGAGGGATCTACTGAGACCATAGGGGCGAAACCTACGGCGTAGGGATTATGCTGACGCCGTGAAATCACCGTGCCACGATCGAGGCACCGACGTCGCGGTGTGGCTTGTGGCCCGCGATTCTTGCGCTAGGGCGGCGATCGGTACCGCAATCGTTCGCGTATTCTGCTATGATAAACGGCTGCGACATTGACGACGGAGGACGGAAATGACTCAGGGCCGTGACGGTCAACGCGCAACCGCCGCGCACGAACGCACAAGTACGCGCGACGTTCGTGTCGGCCGAATCCTGAACGACTACGTAGACCGAAAAGCGCGGGGTGAACCGGTAGACCAAGCGGACCTTCTGGACCGACATCCCGACCTCGACAACGACTTGAGAGCGCATTTCGGTCTCTTGTCAGAACTTGGTTCACCGGGAGACACTGTCGATGCGCTGATTGCTCAAGGTGTTCTGCGTGAATCCTCGGATCCTGCGCATCTTGCCGAGTTGGGCACGTACAAGATCACGGGTTACCTCGGCCGCGGCGGGATGGGGATTGTCCTCAAGGCGTATGAGGCAAGCCTGAATCGGAATGTGGCCCTCAAGCTTCTGCGCCCCGAATTAGCCGGTGACACGATAGCGCTGCGCCGTTTCGCGCATGAAGCGAAGGCGGCGGGCGCCCTACGGCATCCGAGCATCGTGAGCGTCTACGCAATCGGCGAAACGGGCGACCGCCCTTTCCTGTCGATGGAGTACGTCAACGGCCCTACGCTCGGGCAGTTGATCCTGGCGCGCGGGCCGCTCCCGTCGTACACCGCCAGGAGGCTCTTCCGCCAGTTGCTGTCGGGCCTGAGCGTAGCGCATGAAGCGCACCTGATCCATCGCGACATCAAACCGTCCAACCTGCTTCTGGAGAACGTCGCAGAGGATGCGGAGCAACCGGAAGCCGCGCTCAAGGTTGCGGACTTCGGACTCTCCCGCATGCTCACCGCCCAGACTCGAATGACCATGCCGGCCTCGATCCTCGGCACGCCCGAGTACATGAGCCCGGAGCAAGCGCGCGGCGATGAGCAGATCGATCACCGCGCTGATCTCTATTCGGCCGGCGTCGTGCTGTACGAGATGCTCACAGGTCGCGCACCGTTTCGGGGCGATCGCCCGAGCACGGTCATTCACCAGATTTTGCATACGGAACCGCCTGACCCACGGTCGTTGCAGGGCAACGTCGACCCCGGGCTCGCCAGCCTGGCCGTGAGACTGATGGCGAAGCAACCGGAGGACCGGTTCGACTCGGCGCTCGAGGCCCTGGATGCCCTCGACAAGGGCGAGAAAGTGCGGTCGATCGAGCGCCGGCGAAGGTTCAGCCGGCGTGTGGCGGCGGTGGTTGCGGCAGTGACCCTCTTGACGGTCGCAGGCTGGCGCGGATTCCAGTTGACGATGCGCGGTGACGCCTGCGCCGTGACTGTCGACCGTGTTACGCACGACCTGGCAGGCGTCGTCCTTGCAAGATACGGCAGGTCCGCCGAGTGGGAGATCTTCCACGACTTCGGAACCGGCGTTGCGTGCACCCGGGATCCGTCACTCGTGGATCTTGATGGCGACGGCGACCCCGATCAGGTCCTTGTCCCCATCTCACCCGCCATCGGGCGGGACAGCGTGTTCGCCTTCGACCTTAGGGGCAAAGAGTCATGGCGCTTGTCCGTCACTCCCGACAGTCATGCGAATTGGCCCGATTTTGACGGCACGCCCGCGGAGTGGACCCCTCGGGTCATTGCGGTCGCGGATCTTGACGGCCGGCCGGGCGACGAAGTCGTGATCGCCGCCCGAGATCCGCGCGAGTATCCGACGCGGGTAACGGTCCTTGATCCGCGAACGAAGGAGCTTCGCTCGACGTTCTTCCACACGGGATCCGTTGATGGACTTCTCATCGCCAGCGATTACTTCGGGCGCGGGAAGCCCGCGATCCTGGCGTGGGGCGTGAACAACAAGCTGGACGGGTATCGCGACTCGTTCGAAACGGCGGCGCCGCCGCGAACCGAGCACGAGCACGTCAGCGTCGTCTTCATCCTCGACCCCGCCAACATGGATGGGCTCGGCCCGCCACATCCGGCACACCCGGACCTCGCCCATCTCGGGATCGCCGTGCCCACCGCGTACGCGTTCCTTGATTTGCCGTCCGAATTCAAGAGAACCGCCGGAGGAGCGATGTACGACCCTTCGCACACGGCCCTGATCACGCGCGTGGCAAACACGCTGCATCTCGCGGCTGATGCGCATCCCACCGGGTTCGAAGTCGCCATCGGGTCGCTCGCTGCAGAAAACGCCGGCCGAGCGGGCGTCCTGGTAGACGGCGATCTGGGTTTCCTTTCAGCCCATACGAGTCGAAGTGAGCGGCACCTCCTCGACGACGGTGCGTGGCGGGCACGCTGGCGAAGGATCATCCAACGCGGTGAGTACGTGCAAACCGACTGAGTCAGCAGACACCACGACAGGACGGGCGACCGGCCAGAACGACATCGCCCCGGGACCCCCGTGGGACACGACTACGAAGCCGCGTGGAATCGCGAGACGGACACCATCAAGTCGCGTAGTGCTTTTAGGCCGCGGTGGCAGAGTGCGTGTATCGCTGCCTCGGTCTTGCCCATGCGCGCGGCGGTCTCGGCGACGGACCGGCCCTCGAGAAAACGGAGTCGGACAACGGCGCGCTGATCATCCGTCAACCTAGCGAGGCTCGAGAGCAGCTCCGCTATGCCCTCCGCACGAACGGCCAGTCGGCTCGGTGTGGCGTCGGCCGCCGCCAAGCGGTGGGCCAGGTCGGGGTAACTCGAGGTAGGGCCAACGGCACCTGCCACTTCGCGACCGATGTCGCGCTTCTGGCTGCGCATGGCCCGTTGGACGTCCTTCAACTGATGCAATGCGATCAATTCCAACCAGCGATAGAAGCTCGTCGGGCTATCAAAGCGGCAACTCGAAAACGTCTTGAAGGCGCTGGCGTATGCAAGCTGAAGCACGTCGTCCGGATCGATGTAGCGACGCATAACGGCGCCGTGCTCGTACTCCACGGCACGTCGCAGTTGCGGATGATAAGAGACGATCAGCCGCTGAAGGGCGTCGGCATCGCCCTCCGCGACCAGTCTGCTCAGACGTACTCGCTCGCGCTCGGTCATGCGCCGTATTCTACACCAAACCCGTGGATGAGGGCGAGGCGCGATCACGTGCAAGTGACCTTTCTCCCTCAAACGGATCCACGGCTTGGATGGGGATTCGGGTGTGCGATGGCCTTGCCGGCAGGCCATTCTGGGAGACGTTGATCGATGAGGAGTGTCACGTTGCTGTGCCGGACTTGGCGGAATACGCTATCGAGCGATCCGGGGAGGCCGTTTCGCACATCGTAGACTACGCGGTACGGCGACGCCTTCCCGTTGGGTGGATGGACAGAGTGCTTGCCGGGGTCGGGACGGTGTTCGGCGAGTGTCGGTGCCGTCATCAAGGTTCGGCCGGGCAGTAGAACAGGACCAGCCACGCTAGTTCGCCGGGCTCCGCCTCGACGTACACGGATCTCGGTATCGTATTCGCGGCTCCGCTTGCGGCGGTGGAAGTGTGAGAGCCTTGCCGCAGGAAGACGTTGCCGGACGGCCTGAAGATTGTCCCGTCGACCCGATTCTCCGCGGGCATGCCTTTCACCCAGTAATACCACGTCGTCGTACTGGTGGCGGGCACGATCTGTTTGTTTACGGCCTTCATGTAGATTGAAGTTTGCAGCGAGGCAACAATCATCGCGCGGTCGTCGGTGATTTGGGGGATCGTCATGGTTGGCGACGAGAGGCGGCCATCCGGGCTCAAAACCCAACCGATGCGTCGACGTCCATGACTTGCTCCGATCAGTGGACGGGCACTGTCCGTCCGAGCCGGCCAGACAGGGCGGCGAAGACGTAGCGCTGAAATCCTGAGTCGAACCCTGATAGCCAGCCGAACGGCTCGTCGTCGAGCCACTGCGCGTCGGTCTTGAGTTCGAACTTCTCTGGGGCCACGACCTTCGGGTATTTGACGGTCAAGCGTGCTCGGTATCGCGTCAGGTCGCCACCCGAGACGCCGTACACCCATGCGGTCCGGAGGTAGCCGCTGTCCTTGTCGAGAATCTCCGGGTCCCAGGTTCGGGCAACCGTGTCGACGGTTTTCATCGATGCCGCGTCGTAGTCGCCCTTCAGGCCGTCGCGCAGCTCGATGACCTTCCAGCCCGGCGATTTCGCCATGAACGTCTTTGGTGCACACCCTGATGCTGCCACAAGCAGCAGTGACGCGATCGCGATCTTCCTCATGACTTGCTCCTGTCATCACTCTCCCAAGCGCTGGCAGGAGCCACATTCTCCAGCGTGGACGGAGCGGGGGGCAAGAGGGGTGTTCGGGGTTGTTCGGGGTTGTTCGTGGCGACTCGCGCGCCCCGTGGCGCGCCTCAGCCACAGAGCAGTGCCAAGGGTGTGCCGTTCGTCAATGCCGGTAAGTGCCTCCAAGATGCAGGCTTACGGGCGTTGCGGCTCCCGGGTTTTCCTCTGTTTCCAATGGAGGAGGGGGGAATCGAATACCGCTTCCCCCTGGCCGAAAATCGTTGTTTCTATGCTGGAAGCGCGGATTTGAAGGAAATAAAGCGGGTTGTGAATGACCACTCCTGCCCCGTCGAGACTGTTGGGCACCGTCAAAGACCGCTTTCATCGGGTACTCATCGGGTACTTTTCATGTCCGTCGAGTGACAAGGAACGCGGCCGGTTGGCCAACACCGTGCACGTCTGGGTTGTAATACTCGTACACGCGGGCCGGCGGCACGGTGAGTTTCACCGGCATTGTGGCCGTCAGGCGATAAACGGGGCAGGTCACGTGCGATTTCCATAGCCTGCTTGACGACGCCTGCAGTTCCACCTAGCATCGTACCGCCGGGGACGTCCGCGTCCCCTTGCATCTCGACCAAGTGTAGGAAAGGGGTGCATTTGCCAAGCGACGACCGCTCAAGGCAGCAACAGCCAGCAGGCGGCTCCGATCTTCCAGGCCCACTACGGCCGTCCGGACCGGTTGCTCGTAGCAGTGAGGCGCCCGTATCACAAGGTGCTCCGGCCCCGTTGCCGGGCATTTCCACACCCAAAGGCGGAGGCGCCATTCGTGGTGTCGGAGAGAAGTTTGCTGCGAACCCAGTGACGGGCAGCGGATCGATGACGGTGCCCCTCGCTATCAGCCCGGGGCGGGCGGGTTTCGGCCCGCAGCTCTCGCTGTCCTACGACTCTGGAAACGGCAACGGGCCCTTCGGGTTTGGCTGGTCCCTTTCGTTGCCCAGGATCAGCCGCAAGACAGACAAGGGCCTGCCTCAGTATCGCGACGCGGAAGAGTCGGACGTCTTTATCCTATCGGGCGCCGAAGACCTCGTTCCCGCGCTGTCACCGAATGAGACACGGCACGAAGACACGACCAGCCAGCCTGGCTTCACCATTCATCGATATCGCCCGCGGGTCGAAGGCCTATTCGCGCGCGTCGAGCGTTGGACAGAGGACGCCACTGGAGATGTTCACTGGCGGTCAATCACGCGTGAGAACGTAACAACAGTTTATGGACGTAGCAACGATTCGCGCATCTACGATCCTGGCGAAGCCCCATCGCCGCACCCGCGTCGCGTCTTCGAGTGGCTGATCTGCGAGAGCTTCGACGACAAGGGCAACGCCATCGTCTACGAGTACGCGGCGGAAAACGACGTTCACGTCCCGCCGATGCGCGCAAGCGAGCGCAACCGAGTCCGGACCGCGAACCGTTATCTCAAGCGAATCAGGTACGGCAACCGCATCTCTCGGCTCATCGAGCCGGACCTCTCCAAAGCGGAATGGCTGTTCGAGGTGGTGTTCGACTATGACGAGGACCACTACGCGCAGGTTCCGCTCGAACCGTCGCGGCCCGAAGCGGAACAACATCGTTTCGCTCAAGCGTGCATCGATTCGAACGGCAACTGGCGCATCCGCCCGGACCCGTTTTCTGTGTACCGTCCGGGCTTCGAGGTTCGATCGTACCGGCGGTGCCGCCGTGTCCTGATGTTCCACTGCTTCGCGGAGCTCGGCCCGGAGCCGTGCCTCCTGTGGGCCACAGAGTTTGAGTACGAGGACCTTGTCGATTACGAAAACGACGCGCCGCCGTCGCTCGAAGCCGAGCTCGGCCATCAAGGCAGTACGCGCTACGCATCGTTCATCCGCCGCGTCGTCCGGTCAGGCTATGTTCGTGACGAAGCTAGACCGGTCGAAATCAGAGACGGCCTGCGATACGTCACATATCTCCAGAAATCACTCCCTCCACTCGAATTCGAATACACCAAGGCCCAGATTCAAGATGAGGTTCACTGGCTCGACGAGGAAAGCCAAGAGAATCTCCCCATGGGCGTCGACGGTAGCGTCTATCAGTGGGTGGATCTCGACGGCGAAGGTCTCTTCGGAATTCTGACGAAACCAGGCGGCGCCTGGCATTACAAGCCGAACCTCGGCAATGGGAAGTTCGGCGCCGTGCAAACGCTGCGCACGCAACCTTCCCTTGTTGCTCAGACAGTCGGTGGCGAGCAGATGCTCGACCTTTCCGGTGATGGGCAGCTGGATGTCGTCGCTTTTACGAGCGCGACCCCGGGGTTCTACGAGCGAACCGTCGACTTCGAGTGGGAGTCTTTCAGAGCGTTCCGGAAGCTTCCCAACGTACGCTGGGACGATCCGAACACTCGCTTTATCGACTTGACCGGCGATGGCCATGCCGATGTGCTAATCACAGAGCATGAGGTTCTCACCTGGTATCAGTCGCTCGCAGAGGAAGGTTTCGATTCGGCTCAGCAGGTGCGCAAGCCCTGGGACGAGGAGAAAGGCCCCCGCCTCGTTTTCGCGGACGGGACGCAGTCCATCTACCTCGCGGACATGTGCGGCGATGGGCTCACCGACTTGGTGCGCATCAAGAACGGTGAGGTGTGCTACTGGCCCAACCTCGGATCTGGCCGCTTCGGGGCAAAGGTGGCCATGGACAATGCACCGTGGTTCGACAATCCCGATCTGTTCAGTCAAGCGCGTCTGCGGCTGGGGGACATCGACGGATCTGGCACCAACGACATCCTCTATCTCGGTCGGGACGGGGTCCGCATCTACTTCAACCAGGCCGGCAATTCGTGGAGCGAAGCGCGGAGACTTCATGCCTTTCCGCCTGTCGACGACCTATCCTCCGTGACCACGACCGACTTGCTCGGACACGGAACTGCCTGTCTGGTCTGGTCTTCTTCTCTACCGGCCGACGCGATGAGCCCACTTCGCTACATCGACCTGATGGGCGGGCAGAAACCCCACCTACTCACGAAATCCGTCAATAACCTCGGCGCCGAGACGCACGTCACTTACGCGCCGTCGACGAAATCTTACTTGGCGGACAAGCGAAGCGGAAAGCCCTGGATCACGCGCATTCCGTTCCCCGTCCACGTGGTCGAGCGCGTCGAGACCTACGACCGCATTAGCAAGAGCCGCTTTGTCACTCGGTACGCCTACCATCATGGCTATTTTGACGGGCAAGAACGGGAGTTTCGCGGTTTCGGCCTCGTCGAGCAGTTCGACACCGAGGAGTTCGCCGCACTGAGTGCGAGCAACGTGTTCCCCGCGGGGGCCAACATCGAGGCCTCATCCCACGTTCCGCCGGTCCTAACGAAGACGTGGTTTCACACTGGTGTGTACTTGGGGCGCGACCACATCTCCGACTACTTTGCCGGTCTCCTCGGCGCGCACGACACCGGTGAGTATTTCCGAGAGCCCGGCCTGTCCGATGCGCAAGCGCGGGACCTGCTTCTCGACGACACTATCTTGCCCCCTGGCCTTACGGCAGATGAAGAGCGAGAGGCTTGTCGAGCGCTACGAGGATCTCTGTTACGTCAAGAGGTCTATGCCCTCGACGACAGCGACAAGGAGGCGCTTCCGTACGCCGTCACCGAACGCAACTACGATGTAAAGCGTCTGCAAGCACGCGGCGACAACCGCCACTCCGTCTTCCTCACGCATGCCCGGGAAGAGGTCGTCTACAACTACGAACGCACGCTCGTTCCCGTGCTGGGTGGGCAGCTTGTCGACGAAGCGACTGCAGCAGCCAATCCCAACGTCGAGTGGCTCCTCGACCCTCGCGTCGCGCATTCCATGACGCTTGAAGTCGACGACTTCGGCAACGTCTTGAAGGCGGCGAGCATCGGCTATGGCCGCCGTTTCTCCGATCCCTTACTTTCGGAAGCCGTACAGGACGACCAGGCGAAGACGCACCTGACCTACACCGAGAACCGAGTTACTAATTTAATCGATGACGCGACCGCCTACCGCACGCCGCTTGCGTGTGACGCCCGGACCTATGAGCTCGCCGGCTATGCCTCCGCCGGAGCCGCGGGCCGCTTTCGTGCCGAGGATCTTGTAATCCCCGCTCCTGCGGATTCGACCACGTACGACGGCATCTTCGACGACGAACTGAAGTACGAAGAGCGTCCAACCGGTGGCAAGCAGCGCCGCCTGATCGAGCATGTCCGGACCGTGTTTCGGCGCGACGACTTGATGAACGCCCTGCCACTTGGGCAGCTGGAGTCCATGGCGCTGCCCTTCGAGACCTGCAAGCTCGCGTTGACGCCGGGTCTCGTGCGCGATGTCTTCAACGAAGGCGGCGCCCTGAACCGAGTCTCCGACGCCATGCTGGACGGCACGGGCGCGACGCCAGGAGGCCGATACGTCCACACCCGGGATGAAGCGGACGTGCTTGATTTGAACTGGTGGATCCCGTCCGGGCGCGTTTTCTTCTCGCCGGGCTCGGGTGACACCGCCGCGCAGGAGCTCAATCACGCGCGGGCTCACTTCTTCCTGCCGCATCGTGCCCGCGATCCCTTCCACACGGCTGCCGCCAGCACCGAGAGCTTCGTCGCGTACGACAACTACGACCTGATGGTTCGCGAGACGCGGGACGCTCTCGACAATCGCGTGACCGTGGGCGAGAGGCACCAGAACCCGACCCAGCCTCTCGTCAAGAGTGGACAGGACTACCGCGTCCTGCAGCCGGCGCTGGTGATGGATCCGAACCGCAACCGTACGGCGATTGCGTTCGATGCCCTCGGCATGGTGGCGGGCACGGCCGTAATGGGCAAGCCGGAAGACAACCCGGCACTTGGAGATCGGCTGACCGCAGCCTTCCGCACGGAACTGACGTTATCCGAACTAAACGCATTCCTTGCTGCACCGAAGGGCCCTTTCGCGGTACAGTTGCTCGCCGACGCTACGAAGCGCGCTATTTCCGATTTGACGGCGTATCTGCGTGAGCCCGACCCCGCAAAGAAACCGCCAGCATTCGCGGCCACTCTTGCGCGCGAGACACACGTCAGCGAACCAGTGCCACCCGGTAGCCTGAGGGTTCAGACCAGCTTCTCCTACTCCGACGGCTTCGGCCGCGAGGTGCAGAAGAAGGTGCAGGCCGAGCCCGGCCCCGTGCCGATTCGAGGTGCCAGCGGTTCGATCGTTGTGGATGCAAACAACCAGCCACAGATGACACCAAACAGCGTGACGCCGCGCTGGGTGGGTAGTGGTTGGACTGTATTCAATAACAAGGGCAAACCGGTTCGGCAGTACGAGCCGTACTTCACCGACACACACCACTTCGAATTCGACGTCCGTATCGGGAAGAGCCCCGTCCTCTTCTACGATCCGGTCGCTCGCGTCGTCGCCACGCTGCATCCGAATCACACATGGGAGAAGGTCGTCTTCGGTCCGTGGCGCGAGGCTTCATGGGATGTGAGCGATACGGTGCTCGTCTCTGCTCCCGAGACTGATGCCGACGTAGGCGGCTTCTTCGCTCGCCTTCCGAAGCCGGAATACACACCGACATGGCACGCCTTGCGAACAGATCCTGCCCACGCCGTCGCACTCGCTGCGCGCTATCCGGACGCCGACCTGCGCGCGAACGAGCAGGCCGCCGCAAGCCAGTCCGAAATCTGCGCGCGGACGCCCACCGAAGCGCACGCAGACTCGCTTGGCCGGACCATCGTCACGGTTGCGCACAACCGATTCCAGCACAACAATGCGGCGCCACCGACGGAGGAGTTTTATGCGACACATGTCGCGTTCGACATCGAAGGCAATGAGCGAGAGGTGATCGATGCGAAGGGCCGGCTGGTCGTCCGCTACGACTACGACATGCTTGGTAACCGCATCCATCAAGGCAGCATGGAGGCGGGCAAGCGTTGGACCCTGAGCGATGTCGCCGGAAAGCCGCTGTACGCGTGGGACAGCCGCGGGCACCGCTTTCGCAGCGCGTATGATGAGCTACAGCGGCCAACAGAATCCTCCCTGCTGGACGGCGCCGGCCCGGAGGCGCTCGTCGGACGCAGCGTCTACGGAGAGTCCCGTGCCAACCCAGAAACGGGCAACCTCCGCGGAAAGATTGTTGAGCTCTTCGACCAAGCTGGCCTCGTCGCCACCGACCAATATGACTTCAAGGGCAACCTCCTGAGCAGCGCCCGCCAGCTGGTGGACACGGTCCACGTAAACGGGCAGCCCGAGCCAGCATACAAGAACCGAGTGAACTGGGGGGGCGTCTTCACACTGGCGGCCGAGAAGTACGTCAGCCAAACGCGCTTCGATGCCTTCAATCGGCCGACTCAGCTTGTGGCACCCCACAGCGATCAACCGGGCGCGAAGGTCAACGTCATCCAGCCTGCTTACAACGATGCTAGTCTCCTCGAGCGCCTGGACGTATGGCTCGACCATGGAAACGTCCCGGCCGCGCTCGCCGACCCGGCAGTGGCCGCCCCTTCTCCCGTGGGCGTAGACAACATCGACTACGATGCCAAAGCCCAGCGTCTCCGGGTCGACTACAAGGCCGCAGCCGCGAACCGGCGCTTCGCTACACACTATCGATACGACCCAGACACCTTCCGTCTGACCCATCTCTACACTCGGCGAGGCTCAGCGTTCGACACGGACTGCCAGAATTCCAACCCGCCTCCCGAAACTGTCGTTGCACCAGACGACCCCGAAAACGTTCCTGCGGGTGTGGCCTGTGGTCTTCAAAACATCCGCTACACTTACGATGTTGCTGGCAACATCACGCACATCCGCGACACCGCTCAGCAGACGGTCTTCTTCGCCAACGCGCGGGTCGAGCCCAGCGCCCGGTACATCTACGATGCCGTATTTCGGTTGATCGAAGCCACGGGCAGAGAGCACCTCGGTCAGGTGGGTGGAGCTCCGATCCCACACTCCTACAACGATGCTCCTCGCGTTGGCCGTGCCGGGATCCCGCACCCTAACGATGGGCAGGCTCTGGGGAGGTACATCGAGCGCTACTTCTACGATCAGGTCGGCAACATTGAGGTCATGCGGCATAGGGGTACCAATCCTACGCACCCGCACCATCCCGAGTGGACGAGAACCTGCACGTACAACGAGCCAAGCCAACTTGAACCGGGAAGAGTCAGCAACCGCCTGACCGGAACAAAGGTCGGCAACGGCGATTCACTGACCGCCACCTACAGTAACGCAGGCGACGGGTACGACGCTCACGGCAACATGCTGAAGATGCCGCAGCTGCAAATCATGCAGTGGAACGAGCGCGACCAGCTACAGATGACGCAGCGCCAAGCCGTGAATCAGGCAGACGCTGACGGTGTGCAGCGACAAGGCGAGCGCACCTGGTACGTGTACGACGCCGGCGGACAGCGGGTTCGCAAGGTCACCGAGTTGCCGAACGGCCAAGTGAAAGACGAGCGCATCTACCTCGGGGGATTCGAGGTCTATCGCAAGCCGGCGGACAATCTGGTGCGCGAAACGCTCCACATCATGGACGACAAGCAGCGCATCGCCATGGTTGAGACCCGTACTCAGGGGAACGAGTTTGGGATCCCTAGAGTGCTCATCCGCTACCAGCTCGGTAATCATCTGGGCTCCGCGTGCCTGGAGCTCGACGAACAAGCCCGCGTGCTGTCGTACGAGGAGTACACACCCTACGGAAGCACGGCCTATCAAGCGGTTCTGAGCCAGGTCCAGACTCCGAAGCGGTACCGCTACACAGCGAAGGAACGCGACGAGGAAACCGGCCTCTACTTCTTTGGAGCGAGATACTACGCACCGTGGCTGGGAAGATGGCTAATCCCTGATCCGAAACTGCAGTACGAGAATGCCTATGTCGCTCTGGGCGATAACCCGATAGGTCGCGTCGACCCCGATGGGATGTGGGATTTCGATTGGGCAGCGGATGCTGCTATGTATGCCCACGCTGAGAGCGAGGACGAAATGGAAGCGGTACAAGAGACAATCGAAATTCGAGATCGAGCAGCGGGCCTTGGCGCCCTCATAGGATTTCTGGGGCTTGGTGCAGTATTGATCGCACCAGAGGTCATCCCATGGGCAGTCGCAAACCCTGACAAGGTCGCGATTGGGGGATCTCTTGCGATAGGTGCCGTTGATCCCCATCCACCAGGCGCCTCACCACTGGACGTTCCAGGCCCCATTGACGATGCTGCCCGAGCCGGAAGGCAGCTGGTGAGTGAGTTTGCGGATGACGCCATCCGTGCTGGAGAGCAGTTGGCGTCGAGATACAGCGACGACGCTTTGCGAGCAGGAGAAGAGTTGGTCTCAAGCTACGGTGACGATGCTGTCCGTGCGGGGGAGGAACTAGTCTCAAGCTATGGTGACGACGCGGCGCGTGTTGGAGAGGAGCTGGTCTCCGAATTCGCCGACGATGCCTTCAGGACAATGCCGGAAGTGATCGGGCGTACAGACCAGTTCGGCATGAACATTGTTGAGTGGGTCGGCGGGGGAAGCGCTCGGTTCACCGAGAGCGAAGGAGGGGTTGTCGTAGATTATCTTCGGCGAGGTGGGGCTCCCTCTGGAACCGGAGGCGAGATGCTTGCGGAGTCACTTAGGGCAACTGGTGTAACAAGGCCAACGGAGTTGTTTGCACCAAACGTGTTGCAGAAGGCGGCAACGAGTAACGCAGTCATGGAGAGCGCCTTGCGTTCCACCGCTCAGTCTCTGGGCGGGAGCGTCACCGGCGTGACTCAGGGAGTGGATGCCGGGAAGCACTGGATTCGCGTCACCGTTGAGTATTAGGCAAGCCGGAGCAAGCGATGGAGCAGGAAAGATTGCAGCGTTTGATGGGCAGCCGCTCGGACGGGCACTGGGAGCTATTCGCGACCGCTGTTGGTAACGGAACATCGGTTCGTAGGACTCTTGAGGGACTTTCAAGCGTTGCATTGGTGGCGAACGTTGGTGGACCAGCTATATCTCCGTCAATTGTTGAGCAGCGCGTCCAAGCACTCGCTGCGTTTGACACGCAACGGCTTGCCGACCTGTCCCGCGAATGGAAAGACCCGTCAGAACTCAGTCTTGATCTGATGGATGCTTCGGTGGACTTCTGGACATCGGCTTGGCGTTCAAGTCTGCGCTTCTTGGTCCTGGGCGGTGAGGTTCCGAAGCTCGAGGGACTGCTTCCGCTGCCGCTGGAGATTGAGAAGGACGTTTTGCTCGAGGCTGAAGAGCTGGAGCTCAACACATGGGATGACCTTACACACCATGTTCGCGATACGGCCACGTATAGTGACCTTCGGGCCCTAGACCGAGCCAAGGTCTCGGTAGATAGGCCTGTCACTCGAGCGCGGCTTGTCGAGTTTTTGGGAGGCGAAAGTCCGAGCACAGAGGCACTTGAGCGATTGCGAGTTCTGCAACACCGGACAGTATTCTTAGACTCCTCTGCACAAGATTACCTAGGCAAGTTGCTTCTCTCGGAATGGGAGGCCGCAGAGGAGCTGGATAACACGGGGGCACTCACGATCTTAATGGATGTGGCGCTCGAATGCTCAAACGCCAATGGCCTGAGGCCACGCCTGGTAAGGGCGCTCACCCAGCGGCTCCGCGCATCCGTGGAACCTGCACGCTGGGCGCCCTTTGCGTACCTCCTAGCCGGCACGAACTGGCGATGTCCGTGACTTCGGAGCGGGCAGAGATTCGACACAGCTGACCTATGGCGAACACTTGCCGCCATGTTGAGAGGAGACCTGGCCATGCCGATACGCAACTATAGACTCTTCGAATTCCCGGAAGCGAATCAACCCGGCAGGCGTGACGTTCAGGTCCTCCACGCCGCCCTCAAGAAGTTGCGCATCCCCGTAGGCGATGAAGAAGTCCGGCGGGGCGAGCTGGGCGACGCGACAAAAGATGCGATCCAGGAGTTCCAGCGTCGCGCCGAGCTTCGGGTGGACGGAGTCATCGGCCCCGAAACCGTGGCTGGATTGCAGTCGGAGATGGCGCACGCCTTCTTCGCCCGCAGCAAGACCCGCACCGCGAACCTGCATGAGAAGCTGCAACGACTCGGGTACGAGCTCGATGCCGGCGAGGTGAAGACGCGACTCTACGGAGTGAGCACGGAGAAGGCTCTCGGAGACTTCCAGAAGAAGCGACGCTTGCCCGCCGACGGAAGGATGAGCCCAGAGCTATTCGACAAGGTAGAAGCGGCTGCGCTCGACAAAAGGTTCACGACCAAGAGGCAGATCGGCGCACTCCAGCGAAAGCTGCTCCGTGCCATTCGAATCGCGAAACTCGAAGTTCGTATCGAGCCGGCCGAGCTAAAGAAGCAGGAACTCGGCCCGACGACTGTGGCGGCAATCAAGGCTTTTCAGAAGAAGTATGGGATCAAGGATAGTGGCAAGCTCGACCCCGAGACTTTCGAGCGCCTCGAGTCGGTTGCAGCCAGTCGCCCAAGCCGCAAGAAGATGCTGAAGGTGAAGTCGCCCGAGACGTTGGCAGCGCCCAAGCGCCCCCTCCGATTGAACATGGTGAACGGTCGCGTTGGCGACCTGCAGCGTTCGCTGGCCTTCCTCGGTCACAACGTGGCGAAGCACGAGTTTGACACGCACACCTTCGGAGCAACGACGCGAAGAGCGGTGCTCGCCTTCCAGCGGTCGAGGGGACTGCCAGTCACGGGACACTTGGAGGGCGCTACGCTCAAGGCGATCTCGCGGGCGGTTGTCTCCGCCAACCCGAACGCCGCAATCGCAGAAGGAGGGTATCGCGTCCGAGGCTCGCTCAGGGACGACCTGTGGCGGGGAAGATCTGGACTCCGCGTTCAGGTACTCGAAAAGACGCTCTCCGGTGTGCCGACGGTCCTGGCTGAGCGAAAGACGCTGGCAAACGGCTTCTACGATGTCCCGTACGAGCCACCGCGAAATCCTGTCGACGGCCAGGTGAAGAAGCCCTTCCATCTCCTGGTTCGCGTGCTCGACGGCGGCGGGCAGATTGTCGACACCAAGGCACTGTTCAACCCTACACCCATCTCATGGCGGAACTTCACCGAGGGGAACGACCCGTACCGCGGTAAGTCGGAGTACGAGAGATTGATGGGTGCGGTGACACCGGTCCTCGCCGGCAAGGCACTCAAGGATGTTGAGGAGTCCCAAGCCAAACAGGAGATCACGCACCTTGCCCTCAGCTCGGGAGTTGCTACCGAGTCGGTCATGCGGCTGGTTCTCGTGCATCAAGCAGCCGCTGCCCTCGCGGATGCAGCGACTGGCCCCGACGCGCTCTACGCATTCGTCGGGCAGAACCTGCCGCCAGGCTTACCGAGCGATCTCATCGGAAGCACCGAAGACTGGACCGTCATCGACGCGCTCGTGGAGCGTACGGTACGGGGGATCGTGTTCATGGAGGCCGAGCTGCAGGAGTCGACCCTGGAGACGGCTGCGCAGCAGAACCTCATTCCAATCGGGACCGTGCGAAACAAGGCGCAGGCTCTGGCCGCGTTGGCGGCCAAGCGGCAGACGTTCGCGCTCGAGAAGCCTATTCTCGTCGGCAACGGATCGCTCAAGCAGGTTCTCGACGCGTCGGCCGTGGCGAATGCGAACTACAGCAAGGTGGCCGATGCGCTTCTCAAGTATGGTGGCATGGGCAGCGACTTCTGGTCGGACGTCAAGGCCCGGGCGGCGGAGTTCGGGGGTGACGCGGCTGTTGCAGATCTCGAGGTCGCGGCACAGCTCGGAGAGATCACGAAGCATCACACGCCGACCCTAGCATTCACAAAGGCGGCACTCGCGGATCCCGCTCAGCCTTCGCTCAACAAGCCATCGGATCTTGCAAAGCTGAGTACGGGCGAGTGGCGCGCACTCATCGACGCGGCGGGCGGCCAGGTCCCCGCGGGAATTGAGGGGAACACCGCCGACGAGAAGAAGGACGCATGCGCCGCAAGCCTGGCCGCTCAAAGCGAGCGGCTCTTTCCCGCGATCGCGCTGGCCACCGAGGCCGACCGGGGCGGACAGCACGGGCTGACAAAGCTCGCAGACGTTCGCACCCTGCTCGATGCGCATACAGATCTGGACCTTGCCAAGGACAACGTCCACAAGTTCTTCAAAGACAAGGGGGTCGCCGTGCCCGCCGACGTCCTGGGCGAGCTCAAGCTCATGCAGCGGGTTCATCGCCTCGGGCCCTCCGCGAAAGTCGGGCGCGCGCTACTGCAGGAGAAGCTGCATCACTCGGCCGCGATTGTCTTCCGCGGAAGGGAACGAATCACCAAGCAGCTAGCGGCGAGAGGCGTGGACGAACGCGCCGCCCTGACGTCGTTCGGCCGTGCCGAGTTTCAGTACGCTCAGATCCTCGCGCGCTTGGTCGAGTTTCGCTTCGAACTCCATCGCGCTGACCCCAAAGCGATCGTCAACCACATCTACACCAAGAAGGAACAGGAGGACGCTCTCGGCGACCTGCCGAACCTCGAGGCGCTATTCGGCGCCAACGACTTCTGCGACTGCAAGCATTGCCTCTCGGTCTACGGTCCCGCAGCTTACCTCGCTGATATACTTCGGTTTCTCGACGCGCGGGATGCAGAGGAGCCGAACAAGACCGTGCGCGACATGCTCTTCGATCGGCGACCGGATATCGCCAATATCAAGCTCAACTGCGAAAACACCAACACGCCGCTTCCGTATGTAGATCTCGTATGCGAGATCCTGGAGGGCGCAGTTCCCGCTCCCAACAAGGCTCAGAACTTCGCATTCCAATCCACTTGGAAGCCTGGAGAGCTTCGGGCGTTTCCCGAGCACGTGCGGAAGGAGGTCTACGACAAGCTACGCAAGACTTCGTTCCCGATGGACGCCTCCTTCGACCTTTGGCAGGAGGAAGCGCGCGTCTGGCTTGAGCACCTGGGCGTGCCTCGATACGAGCTGATGAAGCTGCTCCAGGCGCGCCAGACCGGGGGCGGCGCGCGGACACCATCTGACGCGAGCACTGCCGGCGAGTACTTTGGCATCTCGAGTCACGAGGTCTCGGTCATCACCCAGGCGTCCGCGACGCAAGCTGCACAGCAGGGATTCTGGGGATTTGACCCAACGCGGGTCAAGATTGGCGTCCGCGAGTTTCTCGACCATTGTCGGCTCGACAAGGCCGAGCTGGAGTACCGGCGCCTGCTCGAGCTCATGCAGGTCCGCTGGGTGAACGCCAATGGTGCGCCTGCCGACCTCGCAATCGAGCGACCCGCGAGCAGCTGCGACTTGGACCTCCAGTCCGTCATCAATGTCACGGTCGCGCGGCTGGATCGCATTCACCGCTTTCTGAGGCTATGGCGGCGTACCGGATGGGAGATGTGGCAACTCGATCTGCTCATCCGTGCTCCCCGCATCGGAAACGGGGACATCGACAGCACGACGCTCGAGCGTCTCCACGGATTCAAGCGCATTCAGCGCGCCTGGGCCTTACCCTTCGAACACGCGCTTGCGCTCTTCTACGAGCTCAATACCGAAAACCGCACCGAGCTCGACGATCCGTCGAAGCCCATCATCCCGCTGTACCCTCGTCTGTTCCAGAACCGCGCCGTTTCAGACCCTGTTGATGCCGGTTTGGCGTTGCCCCTCGATGAGACGAAGGACTTGGACGACCACCGAGTCGCTTTGCTGGCGTCGCTCGGCGTCACTGATGGCGATCTGACGCGGCTCATCGCACGCACCGACGGCAAGCTGCGCCTAGCGAACCTGAGTCTGATCCACAACTACTGGGCCGCCGCTCGAGCGCTGAATCTCACCGTCGAGCGGTTGCTCCAGCTTCAAGATCTGGCAGCCGTAGCCGACCTCTTTGCTTCGCCGAAGGTCATGCTCGACTTCGTCGAGCTGCATGAGCGCATTCGAGCTTCTGGCTTGCAGATCGATGAGCTTGACTTCCTCCTGAACCTCCGACCCGAGTCGCCTCACGGCTTACGCGACGAGTCTGTAGTCCGCATGCTCGAAGGGGTTCGCGAGGCCCTGCGAGCTGCGTCTGAGGATGCGGCCGAGCGCGCCGGGCAGATTGTCGAAAAAGTCGCAGCTCTCTTTGCGATTCCCCTCGAGCGTGCGCGGCTCCTTCTGGAGAAGCTCACCGCCGACGCCGCCCTCCTAACGGTTCTGGATGGACAGCGGCAGAAGCTACTTGAGCGGGACCCCGCGGACGCGGCCAAGTTCCGGTTTAAGCTCACAGCGGCGGAGTTCCCGAAGCTATTCGAAGCGCTTCGACTGCTCCACAAGGCGGTCCTTTTGCTCGGCCGGCAGTCCGTCAGCGCCATCGAGGACCTGACGTGGCTGCTGGACAATCACGCCACGTTTGGCGTGCTCGGCTTGTCCGAGCTGCCGGTTCGGGCGGCACCGCTTGGAAGCCTCATCCAGAAGTGGGTCGCCTTCACCAAGTGGCGCGAGCTGCTCGCACGCTTCCCGGAACCCGAGGGAGCATCCGTCCGGGGGGTGTTGGATCTGGCCGCAGTCGTCGACGGCGGCGGAGCGCCTCAGACTCCCATTGCAGACGTCCGCAGCGCGTTGCACACGCTGACGAAATGGCCAGTAACGGATCTGGAAGCGCTCCACGCCACACTGCAATTCAAATACGACGCTGCCGCGAATGACTACACCTCCATCGAGACCTATTGCCGCATGGGCAAGGCCATGGCTGCAGTGAAACGACTCGGAGTGAGCGCAGAGGCGGCGGGCAGGTGGGCACTACGAGACGTCGACACGGCTAACGCTGATGGCCGCACCATGCAGGAAGTGACCGCACAACAAACGCGGGATGCCGCGAAGTCCAAGTACGACTACCCCGTATGGCTCGATCGAGGTGCTCCCCTTCAGGACGTCATCCGCGAGAAGAAGCGTACGGCGCTCACCCGCTATCTGGTCGAGCACTCGCTTCGTACCGAGGCTCCCACAATTCAAGTTGCCGGGAAAGATTGGCGGAATCCCGAGTACTGGGAAGACGAGAACGATCTGCTTCGCTACTTCCTGATCGACGTCGAGATGAGCGCTTGCCAGACGAGCTCACGGATCAAGCAGGCCATCAGCTCGACTCAGATGTTCGTGCATCGCTGCTTCCTGAACCTGGAGCAGCCTCGTGTTGAGGTGTCGCGCCAGGAGCGCGAGGATACCGTTTCGCTCAACGCTTGGCCGCAGTGGCGGTACATGAAGAGCTATCGCGTCTGGGAGGCCGCCCGAAAGGTCTTCCTCTATCCAGAGAACTGGATCGAACCCGAGCTCCGCGACGACAAGACGCCATTCTTCAAGGAGTTTGAGGAGGAGCTTCTTCAGGGAGAGCTTACTGCGGAGCACGCCGAAACGGCCTTCCGCAACTACCTCGAGAAGCTGCACGCGGTTTCAACCCTCGAAGTCGTCGCCGCATACCACCAGATTGACGACGATAATCCTCACGACGACCTACCCGCTACCGTGGACCTCTTTCACGTCGTCGCACGCACGCGATCGGAGCCGACCGTCTACTACTATCGCGCGCATGACCTGAACCGAAGCAGCTGGTCGGGTTGGGAGCCGATCGACGCGGACATTCGAGGCGACCACATCACCCTTGCGGTGTACAACCGGCGACTCTATATGTTCTGGCTGTCGTTCCACGAGAAGCCGATCGACGCGGAGAAACAGCCGCCTGCGAAGGCATCGGATGGCCCAGAGGATATCCCGAAGACGTCGAAGGTACTGGAGGTCCGCCTGTCGTGGTCGGAACGCAAGAGCAAAGGTTGGACAGCCGAGAACCTGGCCCGGGAAAAGCTCGTGCATCCTTGGGCGAGACCGCTCTTCTCGTATCACCTGAAACCCCGATACAAGTCTCGCGAGAATCAGCTGTGGCTAGACATCTACATTTCGACTTCCAGAGAGTTCAACAACACGAGGTTCTACGACGAGTTCAAGGGGAATCGCCAATACTTGTCGGCCTTCCGATTTGACGAGACCGGCCGGCCCTGGCACTCGTCCTCGTTCGTCTTCGACGGTGAGGTCGTCGGAGTCAGGATGAAGCCTCTGCGAGGCCACTACTACCTCACGGACGCATCAGGCGGTGTTTCGAGCACGGCCAGCCTCACAACGTCACACCAGTACGTTCGGACGAGGTTCGGGGAGAGCGGTCGTTCCGTGAGCAGGCTTGAGGGGCGCTACATGATCGCGCCTCGGCTGATGCTCCCGGAGGGCATGCACTACGCGTACAACTGGCTCGCAAGCAACGAGGGAAATACGGCGACAGTTACGGTGCTCGAGAATGGGATCGGACGTACGTTGGCGCGCGGTGGCAATGCACCTTTCCGGCTGACGTTCTCTCAGGGTGAGATTCAGTTCGATACCGCCGAGTACGGGGCGCACCCGGTTCTCTACCAGGACCGGGAACGAGCCTTCTTCGTTCTGCCTCAAGTCGAGACGAGGACGCTCGGCTACAGCACTGTTGTTCATCGCCGACGCTACCAGTTCCTTCCGTTCTACCACCCATACACATCGTTGTTTCTTCGTGAGCTCGGGCGGTCCGGTGTCGAAGGGCTGTTGAATCGCAAGTTGCAGCGCTTTTCGCACGCGCACCACCCGCAAAACACGTTCCAGTTCACGGCAGACTATCTGCCGGTTGCCCCGACGTCGGCAGACGAGACAGCAGAACGCGATCGCCTCGACTTCTCCCGATATGGCGCATATGCCAGCTACAACTGGGAGGTCTTCTTCCATGCGCCATTCATGATCGCGTGTCGGCTCAGCCAGAATCGGCGCTTCGAGGACGCGATGCAGTGGTTTCACTATATCTTCGATCCGACGAGCGTCGATTCCCTCGAATCCCCGCAGCGTTTCTGGGTAACCAAGCCCTTCTTTGACACTAATGCGGAAGACTACCGCAAGCAGCGCATCGAGAACCTGTTGCGCGATATTGGTGTCAACCTCGACGAACTTCGAGCCTGGAGGAACGACCCATTCAACCCCCACCGCATTGCACGCCATCGACCCATCGCGTTCCAGAAGGCTGTGGTCATGCGATACATCGACAACCTAATCGCATGGGGGGATCAGTTGTTTCGCCGCGACTCCATGGAGTCCATCAATGAGGCTACAACCCTGTATGTTTTTGCGTACGAGTTGTTGGGCCCCCGTCCTGTGCGAGTTCCGGGCGCAGCTCGACAAGAGCGGACCTATGCCGAGTTGATTGCCGACGACGACCTCGATCCCCTCGGCAACAAGAGTGTTCCCGCGATCCTTGAGAACCTAACGGAGCCGCCAACCCAGCCGACACCGGCGGATCCCAACGCGGAGCCATTGCCTCTGCTGGATGTTCTCTACTTCTGCATTCCGCCAAATGACAAGCTGCTTGAGTACTGGGATCGCGTAGAGGATAGGCTTTTCAAGATCCGGAACTGCATGAACATCGAGGGGGTGGTACGTCAGCTTCCCCTATTCGAGCCGCCTATCGATCCGGGATTGCTGGTGAAGGCGGCGGCCGCAGGCGTCGACATCGGTAGCGTGTTGTCGTTGGCCGATGTCGATCCAGGGCACTACCGCTTTCGGCTTCTGCTTGCGAAGGCCGTCGAGTTTTGCGGGGAGGTTCGGGCCTTGGGCGACAAGCTGCTCTCGGTGCTTGAGAAGCGTGACGCCGAGGCGTTGGCGCTGTTGCGAACTGGGCAGGAAACAGTGCTCCGAAAAGCCATGCGCCAACTCCGCAAGTATCAGGTTGACGAGGCTCAATCGTCAATTGAGGCCCTTGAGGTGGCAGGGCAGAGCGCTGAAATCCGGCGAGATTATTACTCTTCACGAGAATTAATGAACGACGCCGAGAAGGTTATGTTTGCTCTAGGTATCGCAGCTGGAGCTTTAGACCTTACTGCAGGAGTTGTTCAGGCGGTAGGAGGTGGTGTAAGCGCGCTTCCCAATTTTACCGTTGGTGGTGCTGGCTTCGGAGGATCGCCGGTTGCAACGATGACGACTGGAGGGGGGCAGGCGTCGAACGTTGCATCCGCCGTTGCCCAAGCATTAAAGATAGCTGCCGGAGCACTAGATAGAGCTGGAACACTCGCTGGTCAGTTTGGGTCGTATCAACGCCGGAAGGACGACTGGGGGCTTCAGGAGAACTTGGCGGAGAAGGAGGTTTCGCAGCTAGAACGCCAGATCGTGGCAGCGGAGCTTCGCAAGTCCGTAGCGGAGCGAGAGCTAGAGAACCTGGAGCTGCAGATTGAGCAGTCTGAAGCCACAGAGGAGTACTACAAGACGAAGTACACCAATGAGCAGCTGTACGCGTGGATGCTGCAGCAGATCACAACCGTGTACTTCCAGGCGTACAAGCTGGCCTTCGACATGGCGCAGCGTGCCGAGAAGGCGCTTCGACTTGAGCTGGGTCGTGAAGACCTTTCGTTCGTCGAGTTCGGCTACTGGGACGGCCTCAAGAAGGGGCTGATGGCTGGTGAAAAGCTGTCGCGCGACATCCGTCGCATGGAAGTCGCGCACCTCGAGCAGAACCAACGCGAGTTTGAGGTCACCAAGCATTTCTCGCTTGCCAAACTGATGCCCCTCAAGCTGCTCGAGTTGAAGACGAACGGGGCGTGCGCTTTCGATCTTCCTGAATGGCTCTTCGACATGGACTACCCGGGGCACTTCCGCCGGAGGATCAAGTCTGTATCCATGACGATCCCCTGCGTGACGGGGCCGTACGTCGGCGTGCACGCGACCGTTACACTGACCGGACACGGAGTGCGCGTCAGCGAGGACGTCGCGGCGGGATACGGCGACCCGCTCGCGCCCGACGCCCCCCGCTTCTTCAGTGACCTCGGTCGAGTCCCAATCAAGTCCATCGCGACCAGTGAAGCTCAGAACGACGGCGGAGTCTTTGAGCTTAACTTCAGCGACGAGCGGTACCTGCCCTTCGAGGGAGCTGGAGCGGTAAGTTGGTGGCTCATCAGTTTGCCGAAGGAGTCGTCCGGTTTCGAGTTCGATTCCATCACGGATGTGGTGCTTCACATGAGGTACACGGCGGTCGCAGGCAACGTGCCCCTCACCACTGCCGCCAGGGCAGCGTTGGCCGCGGTTCTGCCAACGTCAGGGGTCGTCTTGCTCGATTTGAAACGCAGCTTTGGCAGCGAGTGGCAGCAGTTCCTGCATCCCGCCGGAGGCGCCGACCAGTCTCTCGGGTTTAGCCTTGGCTACGAGCATTTCCCCTTCTTCGCGTACAACAAGACAGTCCGAATGAGCGGCTTCGACCTCCTGATCGAAAGCCCACACGGAACGTCCCTCGACATTGGCCTCACACCGCCCGGTTCACCTGCGCCCGCACCCACCGAAGCAGCGGGGCCGGACCCCGCCTTCGGCAACGTGCATCACGTCGCAAAAGTCGGTGTGGCAGACACGATCGGCCTCTGGCAGCTTAGAATAAAGAAGGATACGGCAGCAGCTGGCGACTTTAGAAGTCTCGCTCCAGACGACGTGCAGAATGCCTATTTAGTTCTGCATTATACGGTGGCATGAGGACGGAAAGGACAGTGCTATCGGTAGTCGAGCTTGTAGTGCGGTGTCTCGACGCAGAGGCGGTCTACCTGTTTGGCTCCGCAGCCCGAGCCCGAGCACGACCGGACAGCGATCTAGACTTGCTTGTCGTTGGGCATTTCTGCGAGCCTCGGCACCGTCGTGGAATCGAGTTACGAGGCCTGCTCGCCGCCGGAGTTGTGCCGGTCGACCTCCACCTAAGAACACCCGGCGAGTTTAGTCGGGAGTGTCGTGAGCCACACTCGTTGGCGAACACCGTTCTGCACTACGGACAGCTCGTGTACCAGAGAGGACGCGCCAACGGAGTCCTTCACGGGTCGTCCGTAAAAAAAGGAAAAGGCCGACAGCGCATTAGCGGCGACGACCTATTCAGTGACTCAGAAGGCTTTTTTCGCTGTGGCTTTTCTGCTTCCAGACTGTTCTACAAGCAATACCTCAACCTTAAGTTCTTCCAAGGAACACTGACTATACCCGAGCTGGCAAGGCGCTGTAAAGGGCCGTTCGTCGCTATTTCACTGCGCAAGCTGATCACCGTGATGCGCGCGTCGGCGACCCAGTTCACCCTGCAGTTCCCCTCGGACGCAAAGTCGACTCTCGACCCGAACGCCAAAGGATCATGGGACGGAATTACCTCACATTGAGGTTCCAGTACGACTGAACGCAAAAAAGTCCCCGGACTCAGCAGCCGGTCCGAGCCCCTCGACGCTCAGCCCAGTGACCACCCAATCGCCCGTTCCGGCACTGGGCCGGGGGGATTCTGCGGCTGGTATCGTGTCGCGGGCGCCGTAGGCCGCAACTAGAGCTTCGATTGTCGCCATCATGCACCGTCCTTCCCGTAGACACCCGCGAAGCCCACTTCGTTACGGTTGATATCGCGTAGCGCGTAGTCGTTGCCGGCATCGAAGTAGCCATAAGCTTCGACCGCGTCGGCTAGCGCTCGGAGTATCCGGGCAACTTCAGCCGTCGGCGCCGCCGCGAATGCAGCGTCTTCGCATCGCATTTCAAGCTCGAACGCGGTGCCGTCGAATACCATGCCGTCCACGATGCACCGCCTTTCCGCGCCAGCGCTCGACAGCCGAAACACGTGTCGCCCGTGGACGGTTCATGTGCTGCCAGTCGGGCTTCACAGCGTGCGCACCAGCCGTCCACAACCGGCAGACCGTACGCGTGGCGCCAGAACTGGCCGACTTCGCCGCAGGGCGAGCGGGCGTAGGTTTCCCCGTCGGCGGTCAGTGGGTTGTCAAGCCACGCGCCGAGTGTGTGCCCGCTGTCCAGTTCCAGCGCGTCGAGACACTCCGGCCCGCTCGCGCAGTGTTGCGGG
>JAJDDX010000070.1 GCA_029260055.1 Phycisphaerae bacterium | reverse complement strand
GATGCTGCGCACCGAGCGCCTCAGCCCGTTCGTTCCGCCATCTGACATGCCCACCTGGGCGTCAACTACCAACCCCACGGTCGGCCCACGCAATCCTCGTGCCGAACAGGATTGGGGTGCCCCATCCTTCGGGTACTCCCGCAGGGTGGGGGACGGACCGCGTTTCGAAAGGAAGCCGTAGGCGGCAATCTAGCGGGCGCCGTGTACTTACCCCACCCTTGCTACGCAAGGATGGGGCACCCGCTCGCCGCCGGTCAAGGCTGCGCAAGCAGCATATGGAAGATCGCGAAGTCGGCTAGATTGAGGGTCTGGTTGTGATCGAGGTCGAGGGCAAGGCAGGCGCCGGAAAGCGATTCGGCACCGAGGCAGTTCTGAAAGGCTGCCATGTCGGCGAGGTTGACTCGTCCGTTGCCGTCGGTATCGCCCGGCGCGAACGTGTAGGTCACGATGTTGGCGGCCACGCCGTCGTCGAAGAGGAAGTAGGTCGTTTCCCCCATGGGCAGCGGTCCGTCAAGGACGATCTCGACGGTGTCCGGCTCGTCGTTCTCCCGGCGACGGGTTTGGATGACGGCCGGGGCAGCGCCGCCTGTGACCTTCACTCTGACTTCGTCGAGGTAGACGTAGTTCGGCGAGTCGAAGGTCACGGTGAACCGGTCCAAGTCGGCGTGCTGACGGGCATCGAGGAAGCGCCCCGGCGGATCGTGAGAGACGATCTGTTCGCCGTAGCTGATCGTTCCGAAGCGGATGAAATCCCACTCGTTCACGGTGGGAAATTGCTCAGGATCGCACCCGCCCTCGCCGCTGAACTGAAGGTAGTGATAGCCGTTGGGCTGATTCATGGCACCAACGACGAAGATGACGCCGTCAACCGAAATCCAATAGTTGATGCCATCGAGGCTCTCAAAACGGTAGGTGTGAAACTCGTCGGGATTGAGGCCGAAGACCGCGTCATCGCCGCTGAACGAGGCCGCCATGTCGGAGAACATGTTTACGCCATCGAGCATTCCACCGTACCTGATCGAGAACCTCGCGTCGCACGAATAGGAAAACGAGGGGTACGGGTTATTCGAGCGGAAGCGCCATTCGACCCAAAGCGTCGGAGGTGGAGCTTGAGGAGGCTGGGCGATCCAGTAGTTGTAGTTGACCAGATTGCTTGCATCGGCCCAGTGGAGGACGAAGCGGCCGTCCACTACCGACTCGCTGCAAGGTCCTTCGCACGGATCGTAGACGGCCCAGCCTGCCTGTGGATCATAGGGCAGCACATCGCCTTCGTAGCGGTAGAGAGCCTCGTCAGCGAAGACCGGAACGGCGATGAACTCGATCGCCATAGCGACAACCAACGTCCGTGCGAACGTCAGCCATCCCCTTTGCCTCACAGCGCGGGGCCGCGGCAAGGTCCGCAATACGCGAAGTGCTATGGCGTTCGACGTGGACATGGGATACCCCAGTGCGCACCGGCACACTGTGATTGTACGCGATTCGGGCCGGGCGATTCAAGGCGTTGCGGCGCCCTCAGCCTGAAGGGCTGACAGACAGTAGCCGTGGGCAAGGCCGCCGAAGGCGGACGCCGCCCACGGTTGATCGCCCCGATACCCGATCCGACCCCGGAGGGGTCGAACAGGCGCTCGCGCGCCCTCGATGTGATCGGCTCGTCCTGTTCGACCCTTTCAGGGTCGGGCTCAATGGTGCCGTCGCATTCCGAGGGTGCCCGCCGGAGGCGGACACCCTCGGCTACTATCGTGCAGGCCTTCAGCCTGCTCCGTTACGGCAACTCATGGTGCAGGCTCTCAGCTGCGGGTGCCCCATCCTTCGGGTACTCCCGCAGGGTGGGGGACAGAGTTCGCTTCGGAAGGAACTCGTAGATGGCATTGTAGCGGGCGTCGTGCCCTTCTCCCACCCTTGCGGCGCAAGGATGAGGCACCCCCACGGGCGGATGAACCGCCAATGGTCTCCGCCGGCCCCGCTCGGATCTCACGGGCAAGCTGCTGCTTGCCCATGCCACCCATCATCAAATGACGGATCAGCTAATCAGCGAGCACCGCATCGAGGTCGTCATCCCACGTATCGAACTGCACGCGATCCGCCATCTCGATGACGGCCGCTCGCCGCGTCGCCTCGCGTCCGATGCCGTCTGAGTCCACGTAGGTGATTCCATCCGATCCCGGCTCGTCGACGGGCACGACGCCCCGCACGCGGTCAGCCAGTTCGAGGATGGCGGCTGTCACCGCGGACGACCCCGACATCGGCGTGCCGTCCACCGTCGTCGGCTCGAGCATCGCCTCTATCCCCGGGTACGGTATGGACTGATTGGGTGTGTTGTCCGGGAAGTTCGAGGCCGCCAGTCCGGTCACCTCGGCCATGTAGTCGGAATCGGGATTGAGCCGTGCGTACGTGCCGCCAAACTCGCCCCAGCTATTGACGAGCATGCGCACGTGCGGATGGTCCGGCTGGCTTTGCACGTGATCCGCGGTACGCGCCACCATGATCATCGGCATGTCCGGCCACGCAGCCACCACATCATCGACCGCGAGCGAGCCGTCACGGTCGGCCGCGTAGGCTCCCACCTCTTCGAGGGTCGCCAGCCACGGTGGACGACCTGTCGTAAACAGATCGTCGGCGTGCTCGTCAATCAACGTCGCAAGTTCGACCGATACGTAGCCCTTCGGCATGTGGTTCCCGCCGATCTCATCGCCCGGTCCGCCCACCGGGTGGAACGCGAACTCGTCCTCATCGGCCACGGCGTTGCCGTTTTCATCCAGGTAGAAGACGCCGGTCAACGTGAACTTCTCGCTGTCGGCGGGGTCCTCCAGCAAGAACGTACCCGCCGGATCGTACGCGAGCACGTCGCCCATCCCCGGCCACGGACATGACGTCAACGTGGATGTGCCGGGGACATAGAAGGGATTGAAGGTCGCATCGGCGCCGCGACCGGCGCCGAGCTCGCCGCCAACGTATTGATCGCCCACCGGGCTCTCCCAGAAGACCAGCCACGCGAGGTCGGCGAGTTCGTCGGCGTGGGCTGCGAGCGCCGTCAGCGCCAGGTTGCCGCCGTTCGAGAATGCCGCCACGCCGACGTTGTCGGTCAGGGCGAATGAGACGTGATCGGTAATCGTGCGGCCGTCGCTATCAGGCAGCTCGCCCATCGCGAACAGAACGACGTCGGCCAGTGCTCGCTGACAGAGCAGACCACGGTAGTCGTAGACGCCGCCGCTTCCTCCCTCGGTACCCGCTTTGAGCGTACCAGGCATGGCGAACGACACATGCACGTAGCCGAACGCCTGCGCCGCCAGCACGCCTTCCTCGTTATCGTTCTCCTCTGTGGCGGCACCGTGCCCGCCGGCAAGCATCACCATGACCGGCGCGCCTTCCGGATAGCGTGCCTCGGCTTCAGCCGGCACGTGGATGCGCACACCCAGCGGCGCCGACGAGTCCCCCGTGCTCTCGGATGGCAACGACAGATTGATGACCTTCGCCGCGCCGCCGTCGTCGATGAGCACGCATGTACCGTTCGCGCAATCCTCGTCCGCCGCGCAGTCGGAGTCGTTGATACACTCCACATCGGCCGCGTTGTCGTTCGCATTGCCGTTGTCGTTTGTGTTGGCGGTGTTCGGCGCGGCGGGGTCGCACCCACCGGCGCACAAGGACAGGAGAATCGCCAGAACTGAGAAACGCTTCGCTGTCATGTCGTCGACTCCTAGACTGGGGCGGCCGGTTGACTTCGGCAAACCGCGGCGCAAGGTGCAAGCCTCGTCTTGAAGCAGTTCCGACCCGCGCGCCGTCCAGCAGTGGTACATCGTGTCGAGTTCCATTGACCTTTCAATACCCAAGAGGATGAAAGTCGCCGGGCATTCGGCTGGATCTTCGGGTAAACACCAAGCGCCGCATCGACCGACCCGGCTTCCCTTATCGGACAGGTAGCCGAAGAGCCGCACAACAACCGATGTCACGCCCCTCGCGAGCCGATTGACTGGTGTGGCGACTGGCGGGCGCGAGCAAAGCCCACGCGACGCAGTCGCCGGCGACCGATAAGCGACCACACCGAGAAGCTGCGGACACTCACGAGGGGCATGTGATGTCGTTGAAATCCAAAGTACTGATCCTTGTGCTGGCTTGCGTCGCCGTGTACGCGGTGGCTGATGCAGCCATCGAGCATTGGATCGTCCGCCCCAGCTTCGCCTCACTCGAACAGGAGGAGGCCGGGAAGGACCTGCAACGCTGCGTCGAGGCGATCCGTCGCGAGGTGCATCACCTGGACCGTGACCTCTGCGTCGATTGGGCGTCATGGGATGACATGTACCGCTTCCTTGACGATCGCAATGAGGCCTTCGTCGCAGGCAACCTGACGGACTCGATGCTGACGCAACTGGACCTCGACATGGTCATGATTCTGGACACGGACGGGCACAAAGTCTGGGGACGGTTCAAAAACCAAACAGCCGGCGTGCCCCGGACGATCGACGAATTCGAAGGCTCGTCGCTACCGGCGGGCCATCCATTGCTAGCGCAGTCGGGTGGTGCAGCCGCGGCGGACCAGCCCTTCACGAGAGGTTTGTATCGAACCGAACATGCGCCGCTGTTGGTCGCATCGCGCCCCGTGCTGACCAGCGAGGGCGTCGGCCCGTCACGCGGCACGGTCATCATGGGTCGGTTCCTGGACGAGCCGTTCACCGAGATGCTGTCGGATCAAACGCGCGTACAGTTGCACGCGTGGCCTATTCGCGACGGGGATGCGCCGTCCGAAGCCAGTCGAGTCCTAGCGCGCCTCACCTCAGCGGCCCCCGTGGCATACGAGCCGAATCACGACGGCACCACGCTTCAAGCCTACGCGGCCATGAACGACATCCAGGGCGCTCGCGCTTTGTTGCTCCGCGCGGACCTGCCTCGCGACATCACGGCCCAGGGTCGTCTCGTGATGACCTATGACCGCTGGATCACGATCGGCGTGTTGGTCCTCCTGGCCGGCTCGCTGCTCTTTTCGCTCCAACGGATGATCGTGGCTCCGATCCTCGAGTTGACGAAGCACACGAACACCGTCGCACGACAGGGTGATCTCGAGGCTCGCGTCGACATGGACCGGATCGACGAAATCGGCATGCTCGCCAACCAGTTCGACCGCATGCTCGGGCAGCTTCGCGACACTCAGGACAAGGCGGTGGACGACTCCTATTACTCCGGCATGGCGGCGCTGACGACCAAGGCCCTGGGTGCCATCGACCAGGCTCTGGACCCCGTCATGGATCAACTCGGCGAACTGCGCGGCGACATCGACAAGATGCCGCTCGACCGGATCGAGGAAACGAGAAGTCGCCTGGCGAGCGAGAAGGAATCGCCGGTCCGCGTGGAAGACCTGTGTGACATGCTCGCCGAGGTCAACGAAGTGCTAACCGCGATCACGGAAGATACGACGACCAGAATCGACGACCTGCTCGACCGAACATCGCAACTCGACATGATCCTGAGCGATCCGCGGTACTTCAAACGAAAGTGATCCGCGCAGATCGGCGTGTCATCCACCTCTGGCGGATCGCACGCATCTCGTGTTATCCTTTGCGCAGGAGACGGCCCACGGGCCGGCCGTCGCGACCAGAGGAACAACCCACCAAGCCGCCTGCGGTGCGCCATTCCTCGGTGGTAGGAGCACGACATGGCAGATGAGCGGACTACGTCCACACGGGAGCTTCTCGCGCGACTTGCGCTCATCCGCAACCGGTACGGGCGGGACCTGGAAGCCGAGAAGCTGGCCATCCTCGCGCGGCTGCGCGACAAAGAGATCGGCGCCGCGCACGTGCTCGAGCGGCTGCACGATGTCTGCTGTTTCCTCCGCGCCTTTCCGGACAACCGCCACGTCCATCACGCCGCGGGCGAACTGCGGGCGTCGTTTCACCAGCGCATCGAACGACTGCCCGCGAAGCAGCGAGAGACGCTCGACGACTCGGGTATCGCCGGGACCACGATACACCACGAGTTCTCGTACGAATTGGCTGAACGGCTCGTCGCCGACCGCGATGCCAACGTCGACATCAATTGGGACGACTTCGAGGAAGCAGAGAAGCTCGATGAGGTGCTGGTCCACTTCATCAGCCCGGCCGAGGAGTCGACTTTCGAGGAAGGCGACATCACGACACAGGCGTGGGTCCGGCAAGCCAAGGGTGGCCTGACGATGACCGACCTGTCGTGGGTCCTGCGACAGTTCGGCGAAAGCCCGGCCACGCGCTCCTTGCGAGCCAACCTCTACGACGCGGCTGAGGTTCCGTTGAAATGGCATCTCGATCCGACGCGCCCGTCCAGGACCGCAAGCCCGCCGCCCATCGGCAAGGTCGCGTATCGAAGCGGCGGCATGCGTCGGCCTTCGGTAAGGCCGATCGCCGATGTAGCCAAGCCGCTTGCCGGGATCAGGCGACTCAGCCGACCGGGCGCCCGGCGGGCCATCGACGTGGCGATCGCGGCGCTGGCTGTGCGCCATCGCGAGGTCCACGCCTTCGGCTACGCCAACGAAGAGGAGGTCTACCTCGCCCCGCTCGGTCGTGGCGCGGAACTGGTCGTCATGGGCGTCAAGCCCGCGCACCGGCTCGGCCTCGAAGGCAACTACGGCTACCTGCTGACGTCCAACGGCGTGCCGGTGGGCTACGGAGGCGTAAGCCCGCTCTTTCACCAGGCCAACACGGGCATCAACATCTTCGATGAGTTCCGCGGGTCCGAGGCGGCATTCCTCTTCACGCAAACGCTACGCTGCTTCCACACGTTGTTCGGGTCGACGCGGTTCATAGCCAGCCCCTATCAGTTCGGAGAGGGCAACAGCGAGGCCATCGGCAGCGGCGCGCTGTGGTTCTACTACAAGCTCGGCTTCCGCCCCACCGACGCGTCAACGCGCGCCGCAGCCGATCGCGAGTTCGTGAAGATCACGCGAAATCGAAAACACCGCAGCGAACCGAAGCTCCTGCGGCAACTGGCACGCTGCGATTTCGAATTGCGGCTCACGGGCCACACATCCGACCACGACTTCGACGAGGGCTGGCTCGGAACCTGTGCAAGCAGGGTCACCGACCTGATCGCGGATGTAGCGGGGCAAAGCCGTCGGCGAGCAGTCGCACGGGTCGTGGCCGATGTGGCCAAGCAACTCGACACGGGAGACCGCCGCCAATGGCCAAAGCATGAGCGGCTCGCCTTCGAACGCCTCGCGCCGGTCGCAGGCCTAATTGCAGGGTTGGACGGCTGGTCGAGCGCGCAGAAACGCGCGCTCGTTTCACTCATGCAGGCAAAAGGAAAGCCACAGGAACGCGGTTACGTGACCGCCATGCGGCGGCATGACCGATTCCGCCTCGCCCTGGCGGATTGCTGCTCGAAATCCGAGGAAGCGTAACGCGCCGGCTGGATCACCCTCGGGAACGCTTCCCGTCACTGCCGGCCTACCGATCTCGCCCGTCGATGGCCGCTGCGAACCACTCGGATTGGCCACTGCCCCCACGAGGATCAATCATTATCGGATGCACGCCGGGTTTATAAGGTTGCCATAGGTCATGGTCTTGATTAAGATTATGAATTGGGGTTGCGGCCGGCCGGGTTGTTCCAGAAACACCTACCCCGAAATCGACAACTGAAGCACACCCACACGGAGGCGAACACGATGCACGATCACACGTGCCCACGCGCTCGGGCGCACCGGCAGACGCACGAACCGAAACAAGACAAGCCACGTCACGGCTTCCTCTATCGATGGTTCTGGGCCAACTCGTTTGTGGCAGGGTTCTTCGCCCTGCTGTGGCTCCTGCTGCGCAGCGGAACGAAGCCCAGCCGCTTCGCCTACCCTTGCCAGCAAGCAGCGATCTCGGCTGCCACGCTCGCATTCGGCGCACCTGTCATCGGCGCGATCGTAGCCGCGCGTCGAGGGATCGCCGCCGGTCTGCGTCGCCCAGGTGGCATTGCCATCGCCGCGTTCGGCATGGCGCTGACAGCCGGGATGTGGGGTTACTTCGCTCAGGCCGACGGGTACACCGGCCCGGTGATGAATCCGCCCCTCGGGATGCGCTCGACCGTGTTCCGCGTCACCGACTGCCCGGTAGCCCCGATTGACGACCGCTTCGTCGGCGTCGACAACCTGATCACGCTGATGGGCCGTGAAGGCACAAAGTTCTATCAATCCGCGACGGAATCGCTTACCTCCGGCCCGACCGGCATCCTCGCCGCCGACGACACGATCGTCGTGAAGATCAACTACCAGTGGCCCGAACGCGGCGGCACCAATACCGACGTGCTTCGCGGCGTGATCTGGCGCATCGTCAACCACCCCGACGGGTTCACCGGCGAGGTCGTCGTCTGCGAGAACTCGCAGTTCAACTCGATCAACGGATTCAACCGCACCTCCAACAACGCGGAGGCTCGTGGACAATCGCCGCACGACGTGGTCGTCGACATGGCGGCGCTGGGCTACAACGTCTCGCATTACGACTGGACCGTGAGACGCTATACGTCGGTCACCGAGTACTCAGCCGGCAACATGACCGATGGATACATCGTGTACGGATACGATGGAGCCCTTCACGGGCGCGTCTCGTATCCGAAGTTCCGGACGGACTTCGGCACCTACATCAGCCTGAAGTACGGTATCTGGGACGTCGGCACGAGCACGTACGACCGCGACCACCTCAAGTTTGTCAACATGCCCACCCTCAAGTCGCACCATGCGACGTACGGAGCGACGGCGTGCGTCAAGCACTACATGGGTGTCGTCTCGGGTGAACTCAATACGAACTCGCACAGCGCCATCGGCTACGGAATACTCGGCGCGCAGCTCGGCGAGATTCAGCCCGCCGACTTGAACATCCTGGATGCCGTCTGGATCAACGCCAATCCCTACGACGGCCCATGGACCACGTACGGCGGAGCCACCCGACGTGACATGCTTCTGGCAAGCACCGACCCGGTGGCCATCGACCTCTGGGCCGTAAAGTACATCCTGATTCCCGCGTTCATCGAGCGCGGCTACTCGCCACCTTGGCCTTACCCCAGCGCCGACCCGGACATCCCCACCAGTTCGTTCAGGACCTACTTGGACCGGTCGATGAACTACATCCTTGCGGCCGGGTACTTCGCGACGAACGATCTCGGGCAGATCGATCTGCTCGAGTGGGACGGTCTCGGCGACTTCGACACCGATAGCGATGTCGACATCGACGACTACACGGCGTTTGCCTCCTGCTACTCCGGCCCCTTCAACCCGCACCCCGCCGGTTGCGAGCCCGGTGACTTCGACGGCGACGGCGACGTGGATTGCGGCGATTGGGATGCCTTCCAGGTCGTCTGGACCGGTCCGGGCACCGTACCGCCGCTACCTCAGTGTTCGGGCGTCATCATCCCGCGGCCGATGGCGGATAGCGCCATCGACATCGCCGGCACGGTCAGACCGTGCGTGACGGACGAAGATTGCGTGGTCGGGCTGAGTGCCGACTCGGAGATGGCCTGCATTCCGGCGCCGTTCGACGGCGGTGGACCGCCGACCTGTTACGTGAAGCGGAACAAGTACTTGTCGATCGACGCGAACCCCAACAGCGCGGGCGACGATACGGCTCGGCGCGTCCAGCTCAGCACGGGCGAGACCCTCGGCTGGGTCGGTCCGCCGCAGCAGATGGACATCGCCGGCCCCGAGACGAGCCCGCAGTGGCTATCACATCTTTCGGACACGGCCCACTACATGGACTGGACTACCGTCGGTACCGTACACCTGGGTGACTGCGAGATTTCGCCGGGCATGACCTACGAGATTCAGGCTATCGTCAGCGGCTCCGACGAAGCCGACGAAGCCAGCTACTCCCAGGCACTGGTGCTCGGCACGGTAGCGTCGTACGGCGACGTGGTCGGCGGCACGGTCGGCACGCCACCCGACACGAACCGAAACTTCAAGGACATCTCAGCCGTCGTGCAGGGATTCCAGAGCACGCAGTCCGAGCCGAAGGTGTGGCTCGATCTGCAAGGCGGCACGGAGACGCCCGAGGTGCCTGATTTCAGTGACATCAGCTTCTCGGACATCAACGCAGCCGTCGCCGGCTTCCAGGGTGCAGTCTACCCGTACGCGGCACCGTGCGATTGCCCGGGGCAGACTTGTCCATAGCGTTCTCAACGACCACGGGGCGCCAGAGGTCCCGGTGTTACGGAATACGCACGTAGGAACTCGATCGGCGCACGGACAGGCAATCGCTTGTCCGTGCGTCGTTTCGTTCGCGCGGCGAGCTACAGGCGCACCGCCGGCACCCCGCGAACGGCAGGAGGCCGCCAACGCCGCGTCCGCTCCACGCGTCGCCCCTGGGCCGGTTAAGTGCCTTTCTGAGTCTTGACGCGGAATCCGCGCGATGTTAAGAACCATCGTTGCGGCACAGGACGGGCGGCCAGCTTCGTTCATCGCCTCCGAATCTCAACTACACTGACGGTCCAGGGCATCCGATGTGAGAGCAAGGAGTACTCTGATCCTGGGCCTAGGCCGGCGTGGCCTCGCCCAAACCAGCAGTGGGGGGCACGTGATGGGACCAACGCATCGTTCTCGACATGCGATTAGGACTCTCACACTCGGCTGTATGCTCGCGACGGCTATCGCCGGTTCCGCGGCGGCCGAGTACAACCCGAAGCTCGGGCGGTTCATGCAGCGCGACCCGAACGGAACGACGCTTGTCCTTCAACAGGGTCTCATACAGAACGCAGGTGCACGGCGCCTCGGGACTCGTCCGCCGGGTGACCGACAGTATCGGGACGGTCTCCACCTTTATGGTTACGCGACCAGCGCCCCCATCACACGACTGGACGCCCGAGGGCTCTGGTCACTCGGTGAACATAAGAGTATTACGAAGCATGCGCTGCAGAACCTACGGATCCCTTACGCTCACGCCTCCGCTCGGGAGAAGTTCATCAAGGGCGTAGTTGCCGGATCCATCTACCCCGATGTGCCGGAAGGCTACATAAGCCTCGCGATCAAGTACAATCGCGAGTACTTTGAGGAATCGACAACATACCGGTCGCACAGTGGCGATCTCATGTGGTGGCACGGCATGGCGCAAGGTGGCAAGGACGAAGGCGACAACAGGGACAGAGCGGACGCTGTTTATGAGAAGATGATAAATCGGACGCTTGACACCGTGGACGATGGCTGGCGCAAGGGCTCATACGACAAGGGCCACCACATCGGGAGGTTGCTGCACACGATCCAGGATTCCTTTTGCCCTTCTCACACGGCGCGGGAGAACGGGAAGATCGTCAAATTCCTCGACTACGCAGAACAGGATCATGGCGAACATAAGAAATGGGATAAGCGCAAGAATAGTCCGCTGGAGTGGGAGGACGCATTAGACGCCAGCCGGAAGTTCTTGGCCCAGGCGGTCCATATGAATGGCGGACGTGAGGCACTCGAAAAACTGCTCAGAGAAGACATCTTCGCACGTGCCGCCACGCTGAAGATCGGCACGTGGCCGGATCGATAGAGATGGCAAGTAATGGCCGACATTCGCGCACCCAACCATGCGCGTCAAGAGAGAGCGACACGCATGGTCAGGCTTAGGACTTTCAAGACTCCCCTGGCGATCGCATGTCTCGCGGCACTCGTCACGGGTTGCCCCGAAGAACCACCCGTCATACCGCTGGCAGCCGCCGTGCCATCAAAGGGAGTCGTGCCTGTCGATTTCAAACTGAAAGGCGAACCGCGAATCACGCGGCATACGAATGTACATGTTCCAGTCATCGGGGGCATGGGCAAGGACAGCTATCGGCTTCGCGGAGAGCTCAGTTACGATGGCCACAGCATCCGGATCGACCTGACGCGCGAACCGCTCGCATTGTGCCGGGCGGACGGCGACTACTTCCTTCTCACGCAGGATTACTTCCGGCGACTGGGCTTTCGATGGCACACCCTTGACGCCGACGCGAAGGCTTTCCGGCAGATGCCTCCGGCACTCTCGCCCGCGACCCTGTTGACTCTGACGTTCGATGATCCGAGCCTCACTGCTGAATACAGGGCTTGGTGCGTGCTCGAGCAATGGAAGAACGGCAAGTCGCAGCGCGCGTTTCGATTGCTGAAACAGGCCGTCGCCGAGAACCCTCGCATCTTCTTCTACGAACAGTCGGTCTACGCGACCTGGGACGCCGAGTCGCCGACGAACGAAGTGCGGCTCGCCGCCTACGTCTCGAAAATCGAGGAGGAAACGCAATCCGCTGATCCTGACGCCAGGGCGGAACTCTGGAACATCTGGACACGCCTCTTGTCGAGCACCCGGCCGACCGACAGCCATCAGCTTGTCAACGAACTCGCACGCTTTCTGCATCGCATAGATAAGCGAAAGACCGAGACCTACTTGGAAGCGTGGGAGAAACGCCTGAAAGAGACCGATGCTCCAGGCGAAAACCGGCTCGAAGGTATTGACGAGTATCGCCTTTGGCGTGATCGATACGATCCTCTTTGACTCGCCGGGTGCCGCTGGTGACTTGCCACCAGTGCGCTTCGCGGGCGTCGAGCGTTCTAGTCCGCCCTTTCGCCCATTCGCCTCTCGAGCGCCGGGTGCCACTGGTGGCTTGCCGCCAGTGCGCTTAGAATCGCAGGGAGCGTTCCAGGCATGTAGGGCAGGCAGTTCGCCGGTTACCTGCGTCGCGTTCACACACTGCACTCGTTCAGGTTCGGCAGACCTCCAAGACCCGTATGCGACAAGGCGGTTTGCCTGCCGCGACGCGCATGTCATCGGCAATCCAAATAGCGCCCTGTACGACCACGGGCAAGCTGCTGCTTGCCCATGCCACCCGTTCGGCACGCCAACGAGCAGTGCCGCGGGCCGCCTGCCGAATCGGGGTGCCGCCGGTGGCCGGCCGAATCGGGGTGCCACTGGTGGCCGGCCGAATCGGGGTGCCACTGGTGGCTTGCCACCAGTGCGTATCGCCGCTCGCCGAGCGTTCTAGTCAGCCTTATCGCTAAGTCGCTTCTCGAGCGCGTCGACACGTTCGAAGAGCGAGCGGACCTTCTCCATCCACTTCGGCAACCGCCTGACCGAAGCCGCCTGACGTACCGAATCACGTGCGGCGATCGCGGGATGGCCGCGGACCACCAGGCCCGCGGGAATGTCGTTCGTCACCGCCGAGTTGCCCCAGACCTGCACACCGTCGCCTACGTGTACGTGGTCCTGCGTGGCCGCCTTGCCGGCGAACACGCAGTACCGCCCGATCGTTGTCGAGCCGGAGATACCACAAAGCGCCACGAACAGGCACCCCTCGCCGATATCCGCGTTGTGGCCAATGTGAACGAGGTTGTCGATCTTCGTACCGCGACCGATCCGTGTGACGCCGCTTCGGGCTCGGTCGATCGTCGAGTTGGCGCCGATCTCCACGTCGTCCTCGATCACCGCACAGCCGATCTGCGGGATCTTGTGGTGTACGCCGTCGCGGAAGTGATAGCCGAAGCCGTCCCCGCCGATCGTGGCGTTGGGATGAACCTGCACGCGATCGCCCACCGTACACCGCTCGCGCACCACCACGCTCGGCCAAAGGATGCAGTCAACGCCGATCTTGCTGTGCGGGCCGACATAGACGTTGGGGTGAAGCTGCGTGCCGGCTCCGATGACTGCCCCGGCTCCGACATAGACGTGGGCCCCGATGGCTGCTCCCTCCACCTTGGCATCCTCAGCGACAATAGCCGTCGGGTGTACACCCGGTTCGACGACGTTGCCCGGCGGCGCGAGAATCCGCAGCACGTCGCTTATCGCCATGTCCGGATCTTTGACGGCGATCGTCGTGCAGCCGCCCTCAAGCGAGCAGCCCTCCGGTATCACAAACACCCCGGCCTTCGAATCAGCCGCCCGCTTCAGCACGTCCGGCGTCCCAACCCAGGACAGGTCGTTCGGCCCGGCCTTTTCGAGTATCGCCACGTCGCGAACGACAACGCCCGCATCGCCCGTAAGCGTGCCCCCGAGCCGCTTTGCCAATTCGCCGGCTGTGATGGTCGGTTGATCTTGCATGGTATCCTCTGATGTGCTGCCGAGTCTCAAGCCGATCCGAAGGCCGCACACACCATCGCCGAGTACTCGGCGGTGTGCTGCCGCGCAGCTACGAGTTGTGCCCGCGAGTCGCGCAGCAACGCTTCTTCGTTCTCATCGAGCGGACGCTCGGGATCGCCCTCCCGAGCTTCGAAGAGCCGAGCGGTGCGGTAGATCAGGTCGAGCTTCTGGAGCTTACCTCGGCGGTGCTCCTCCAACTCCGACCGGTTGAGGCCCAGTGAACCGATGGTGGTGCCCCCTCGTTCGCTGTCATCGATCGCAAACGCGTATTCCTGCCGAAAGCCGATGTGCTCCGTCGGGTCATCCGCCACGGGATCCAGAAAGAGCGGTCCCTCGGCGATCACATCCTCGTGGTGCGACTCCGCACGATCACCGGGGTCGGCAAGCGGGAAGAGACTCGCCTTGTATCGCTGGTTGCACAGTTGGCAAGAGAAGAAGAGGTTCGTCCAGTCGTAGGCAAGCCAGTAGTAGCCGGGCTTCGACAGCGGGTCGCCCTTCGCCTGCCGATAGCCGGCCTTGGGACGGAAATGCTCCACATCGCCGTAGGCAACGTGAGTGACCTTCGCCTCGCAGAAGCAACACTTGTCGTGCTGTGCGGCCTTGAGCGCGTTCTTTACGGTTTTTGCTCGGTAGATGTCTGACTTGAAGTCCTTCGATACGAAGTCGCGCTTGCCGCCATCGTAGGCTTCCTTGAGCTTCTGCGTCTCTTTCGGGCCGCGGTTGGCACTGTTGGTCAAGATTCGCGGGCCGGTCGCCGGCTTATTGATCTGAATCACCGGGCCCGCTCCGCTTCTTTTCCAACTTTCGAAGGGTCTGTTCGATGCGTTCGAGAGTGCGGGCGGATTCGGCTGTCTCACCTCCGGGAAGTGAGCCGATCTGGTCTTCGAGTTCCTTGACCCGCTCGCGGTCCTTCTTTGTGAGTTTCGGCTTGGTTAACAGCTTTTTCCGCTCAGCGAGGAGTTCCTCCTGCTTCGGTCCGCGAGCCGTCGGGAGCCCGAACAGGTCGCTGGTGAGCACCTGATCCACCCGCCAGCCTTCGACCGCCTTCACGTCGTTGTCGATCACGACATGGTCCTTCTCCCGCCGAAGAACCACGATATTAGCACCGTCGGCGGCCTGCACGAACAACGGACTGTGCGCCGTGGCGATGAACTGAGTATTCGGAAAGCGATCACTCAGATAGCCCATGAGCGTCCGCTGCCACGAGGGGTGCAGGTGCAGGTCGATCTCATCGACAAGCACGACCGCCGGCTCGGCCAGTGGATCCCTGCTATCGGGGTGAAGATCGACCATTCGGCTGGCGAAGTCGACCATCCACGCCATCACCGTGCGGTATCCGTAGCCAATCCACAGCAGCGGGATCCATCCGTCCGGCGTTTTGAACTCGACCGACGGTTTGGGTGCCTCTTTGGTCAACTCAGCGAACCGAATGTCGCTCACCTCTGGGAGGATGCCTATGAGCATCTGTAGCACTTGCTCACGCCGCTTCTTCTCCCTCTCCTGGATCTTGGATCGCTTGCTGGCTGCATGATCCAGACGAAGGAGCCAGTCCTCCGCGTTGCGCAACGCAGCGCGGTCACTGAACAGTCCGATCGTCGAATCTTCCCAAGAACCGTCGCTCCTCGCGGCCGGGCCCAGCCGCCGCCCGGCACCATACGCAAAGCAGTTCGGTAACGTTACATCCGACCCTTGACACCCCGCTCCACCGATCGTCTCTCGCGAGATGCGAATCTCGTGGCTGGCTTCCGCCGGCGTGGTGCGGCGCGGCGCGGCGCGCTGGGTGTACTGAGTCCTCGCACGCACTACCGCGTCCACATTCGATCCCACACTCGCGAGCCCGAAGAAGTAGCTCAGGAGTACGAAAGGGCCCTGTTCCATGAGGCCCATCAAACCCGACGCTGCAAAAGCGGGGGGATCTTGCGCAGCGGTCATCCTCGCAACATTGAACAAAGCGAGACACTGAAGGAGCGTTGTCTTTCCGGTTCCGTTATCGCCCAGTATCACGGTCCAACCCGCAGCGTGTCCGTCGTCGTTGGACAGATTCAAGGTCTGTTCAGAAGCACCGAAACAACGCACGTTTTCCACCGACAGGGACAAGAACTTGGCCCCGGAAGGGAACGCCTCCAATGCAAACTGAGTACCCATCGCGTCCCACCTTCCCGCCGGAGTGCGGGTTTGCCGCCACAATCCGTAGCCCGACAACCACGCCCGATTCGGCAGCGTACGCCACCGTCCGTATCCTACCGTGGATCGCAGTGGCTTCCACCTCCCGGTCGCGACGGGTCGTCGCGGTTGCCTTTCTCGCCCTGTTTTTCGACAATGTCGCAGGGTTCAGGCCCACGGGTCGGGGTCGCTGGACAAGACTGGACACAGCAAAGGCGAGCGTTTTGCCGGATCGTTATGACATCATCATCGTCGGTGGCGGGCATGCCGGGGCGGAGGCCGCGTGGGCGGCCGCTGCGCTCGGGGCGCGGGTCGGCCTGATCACGATGGATCGCAAGGCCATCGCCCGGATGTCATGCAACCCGGCCATCGGCGGGCTCGGCAAGGGGCAGATCGTCCGCGAGATCGACGCCCTCGGCGGACTCATGGGCATCGCGACCGACCAAGCGGGTATCCAGTTCCGCATGCTCAACCGCTCGAAAGGCCCAGCTGTCTGGGCACCACGGGCCCAGTGCGACCGCGACCTCTACCCACAAGCCGTCCAGGACCTGCTCGCGACCCACCCAAACATCGAGATCATCGAAGGCAGCGTCGAACGAATCGACACCGTCCAGACGACCTCGGGTGACGGCGTGGCGCATCGCCCCGCGGCGCCTCCTGCTTCCCCCCTTGCCAAGGGGGGACTGAGGGGGGTCTGCCCGAACGAGGGGCACGGCGGCTCAAACGGCACCGCGCGCAAGCGCGTCACCGGCGTCACCCTGAAGGGCGGTCGATCGCTAGGAGCCGACGCCGTCATCCTGACGACCGGCACGTTCCTCCGCGGACTCATGCACTGCGGCACCGACCAGACCGACGGCGGCCGCGTCGGCGAAGACGCCGCCACCAACCTGAGCGCATCGCTAAAGCAACTCGGCTTTGAACTCGGACGACTCAAAACCGGTACACCTCCGCGCGTTCACCGCGACACCATCGACTACGACGCCTGCCGCCCCCAGCCGGCCGACGATATCCCGGTCCCCTTTTCCGCGATGACCGACGCGATCCTCCAGCCACAGGTGGAATGCTGGATCACATGGACCAACGACGGCGTTCACGGGCACATCCGCGGCAACCTGCACCGCGCGCCTATGTATTCAGGCCAGATCGAATCAACCGGTCCGCGGTACTGCCCGAGCATCGAGGACAAGGTCGTACGCTTCGCCGACAAGGACCGCCACCAGGTCTTCCTCGAACCCGAAGGCTACGACAACGAGCGAGTCTACTGTAACGGCATCAGCACGTCGCTGCCGCTCGACGTGCAGCAGGCCTTCCTGCGCGAAATACCGGGTCTTACGCAGGCTCGCATCCTTCAGCCGGGCTACGCCGTGGAATACGACTTCATCCCGACGCATCAGACGAAATCATCGCTGGAGGCCAAGCGGGTCGACGGGCTCTTCCTTGCGGGCCAGATCAACGGCACCAGCGGTTACGAAGAGGCAGCCGGGCAGGGGTTCATCGCGGGCGTCAATGCCGTGGCACTTCTGCGGGGTGATGATCCGCTCGTGCTCGGTCGCGACGAGGCCTACATCGGCGTGATGATCGACGACCTCATCACACGCCCGCCGACCGAGCCCTACCGCATGTTCACCTCGCGCGCGGAGTATCGCCTCTTGCTTCGTGCCGACAACGCTGACAAACGCCTGACACCAACGGGCCGCAAGCTGGGCACGGTCGACGAAGCTCGCTGGAGTCGCTTCACCGCGACCCGAGACGCGCAAGCCGCGCTGGCCGAGCTGTGCGGTAAGGGCAGCGTAGACGGCGTGCCGCTTGCCAAGTGGCTCAAACGCGACAACTGCCACGTCGAAGGCCTCGCCGGCGCGCTGGCGCGCCTGACCGACCGAACCTTCTGCGCTGCCGACCTGGCGCAGCACCTCACCGACGCCAGGTATCAGGGCTACGTCGACCGCCAGGCTCGCCACATCGAACGCTTCCGCCGCCTCGAATCGATGCCGATCCCCGAGCACGTCGACTACGCGTCGATGGGCGAACTCCGCCTCGAAGCCCGGGAACGCCTCGCCGGCGTGGCACCTCGCACCTTGGGCCAGGCCGGCCGAATCAGCGGCATCACCCCCGCCGATGTCACCGTCCTCTGGATCAACCTCACCGCGCGCCGCACCGAGTCATAGGCCCACGAATCCCCCTTTGAAGCCCGATAACGACGATTTGTCGAGTCGATTATAGCTTTACAGGGCTGAAAACCGATTCAGTTATCAGGCGCAGCGCGGTTAAACTGGGACAACCATAAAGCCCCGGTTGGATTATTTTTGAATTGACGGCTGTCTGCGTCAACTGTATCGTGTGGGGAAATTGGAGAAGTTGGACAAACTCCAGCAGTATCCGGTGGATGGATCGTAATACCGGAGGGCATTGATATGGCAGATCACCGCGGAAAGACCGTGTTCACGACGGGCGAAGTTGCCCAGATTTGTAAGGTTTCCCAACAGACGGTAATTCGCTGTTTTGACAGCGGCCGACTCAAGGGATTCCGGGTGCCGGGCTCCAAGTTCCGGCGCATTCCGCGCGACGCCTTGGTCGTGTTCATGAAGACCAACGAGATCCCGCTCGATCAGCTCGAGAGCGGAAGACGCCGCGTACTGGTCGTCGACGACGACCCGGCCATCGTCGAGATGTTCACCGACCTCCTCGAGCCGGACGAGCGGTTCGAGGTAAAGACGGCCGCGTCCGGATATGAGGCGGGCATCCTCACCGAGGAGTTCCGCCCGGACGTCATACTTCTCGACTTCAAATTGCCCGACATCAACGGCACCACCGTCTGCAAGACGATCCGCTCGAATCCGCACTACGAGCACATTAAGATCATCGCTTGCAGCGGCGTGGCCGACCCTGACGAGGTTCAAGAGCTACTCAGCTCCGGCGCGGACGAGTTCATTCGCAAGCCGTTCGTGATCCAAACGGTGATCGATCGGGTCGCGACCATGCTCAAGGTCAACTAACTCGCTCAGTCCCGCACGCGCGGGGCGCTGGTGAACCGATGTCCTCAATGGCAGCCGCTCCCGGTGCGAAACGAGATCGACCGAGCAGGCAGCGCGCGGAGTTGATCCTCGGCCAACTCGACAAGCTCCCCGCCCTTCCCGCGGTGGTGGTGCGCCTGCTGGCTGTGACCGCCAGTGACGAGTCATCAGCCCGCGATGTCGTCATGCTGATCGAGTCCGATTCGGCGCTGACCGCGGCCATACTGCGCATGGCGAAACGTGCCGACCTGGGCGTGCGCGGCGAAGTCACTACCGTTGATCGCGCGGTCCCCCTTCTCGGCTTCACGGCTGTACGCAACGCGGTGCTCGCGCTACGCATCTTCGAGGTGCTATCGACCGGAGACTCGGCGGGCACGAAGGACACGTCAGCACGAACCGAGCTCTGGAAGCACAGCTTGGCCGTGGCCTGCGCATCGCAGATGCTGGCGGAATACGGGAAGAACGCCCCCATGGCCGGCGAGGCGTTCGTCTGCGGCCTGCTGCACGACATAGGCAAGTTGGCTCTGGACGCCTGCCTGCCCAAGAGCTACGCCCGTGTGCTCGACACGGTCGAACGATCGCGAACCTGCATCTGCGATGTGGAGCTCGATCTGCTCGGCCTGGACCACACCGCGGCCGGCAAACGCCTGCTTCAGCGGTGGGAACTTCCTCAGTCGATCGTTGAATGCGCCTGGCTCCATCACCAAACGCCGGATGCCCTGCCATCGGCGGCGACCGCTCCCGATTTGATCCGCCTTGTCCACCTGGCCGACAACCTCGTCCGCCGGCAGAAGATCGGCCTGTCCGGATACCAACACGTCGACGACCTGAGCGCATTAGCTGGGGAAATCGGCGTCGACGACGGCGCGATCGACGACGTAGCCAAGCGCCTGCCGGATCGAATGGAGGCGCTGTGCGAGTTTGTCGGACTCAACGATCTCGATTCACGCCACCTGTACGTCGAGTCGCTCGCCAAGGCTAACGCCGAGCTCGGCCGCACTAACGAGAACTTGGCCGAAACGAACGCCCGACTCGCCCTTCGGTCGGCGGCATTCGACGCACTCGCCAGTTTCTCCGAAGCGCTCGCTGAGCGTGATCGTATAGAGGATGTCTGCCGCGCCGCGGCTCACAGCCTGCGTGAGATGATCGGCGTCGACACAGCAATCGTTTTCGCCCGCGTGGGCTCGAGCGAGTGTATCCGTGTCGGCATCGCCTCGGCATCCACGACCCAGGCCGAGACGGACATCCTGGACCCGCGCGATCCGGAGAACACCGCCTTGCGAACCGCGCTGTCGGTCGAGGGCGCAGCACCGACAATCGTGCCGGCCGCGGAACCCTATCAAGCCCTTTGGCGACGCTGCGCCGCGGCACCGTGCGAGCAACCTCTTTGGGCTTTAGCCCTGCCCGCCGGTGGCCGGGTCATCGGCGCTTGCCTCTTCGCGGGCGACGCACAAGTCGTGGGACGTTGGCGTAGCGCGCCGGAGGAATGCGTTGCCATCGCCACCGCGATGGGCTTGGCGGCCGCCACCGCGATAACCCGCAACGACGCCGAGCGGATGGCCGACGAGTTGCTCGACGTCAACCGCCGCTTCCGCGCCGCTCAGGTGGAGCTACTTCGCACGCGTTCGCTCTCGATGATCGGCGAGATGGCAGCCGGCGCCGCCCACGAACTCAACAACCCGCTGTCGGTCATCTCCGGCCGGGCTCAGATGCGGCTCGCCAAGAGCGAGGACCCCGACCTCAGCCGCGCGATGCAAATCATCGTGGAGCAGGCCCACAGCGCCTCGCAGATCGTCACCGACCTGATGGACTTCGCCAAACCGCCAACGCCCAAGCCGGCGACGCTCGTCATAGCGGACCTACTCGAATCGCTCTTACAGCATTGGCAGACCGGTTCGTCGCTCGGCACGGACCACGTCAGCGTCACATGCGCCGACCCGAGCGTGGCCGCACAAGCCGATGAGCAGCAGCTTCGGGCCGTGCTCGACGCCGTCATGGCCAACGCGGTCGAGGCCATGAAACCGGAATCTGCCCGCCTGCAGATTAACTCGCCCTCACGCGCATCCGATGAGACAGTCCGGATCGTGATCGAGGACAACGGCTGCGGAATGACTCCGGACGTGCTGGAGCATGCCGTCGATCCGTTCTACTCGTACCGCCCCGCGGGTCGCGGGCGCGGACTCGGCCTGTCGCGGGCACATCGACTCGCGGAAGCGAACGGCGGAAAACTGTGGCTCGAATCGACACCAGGCGTAGGCACAAGCGTTACTATCGAACTGCCCGCGCGCACGCCGTCCGACTGACAGCCAACTGGCATCCGCCAACGCCCGATCCAATCACTTGCGCACTGACCGGGGTACCCAGTTAGTTTCCGTAGGAGCGCTATGCCCGACGTGACGCCGAAAATTCTCGTGGTCGAGCCCGATCCCGACGCAGTCGAGATCCTGGTGGCGGCGCTATCCTACCGCCTCGACGCGCAGCTCACGTGCGTGGCTGACGCCGAGTCGTGCCTGGACACGGACATGATCGAGCCGCACGATCTGGTGATCACGGAGACGATTCTTCCCGACGCTCACGGCATGGAGCTGGCGGAGCAACTGCTCGCCCTTCGCAAGAGGCCGATCATCCTGCTCGCCGACGAGCCCGATCTCGACGACGCCATCGAGGCGATGCGTTTGGGCGTGCGCGACCTGTTCCCCAAGCCGTTCGCGGTAGGCGAGCTGGTCGAATCCGCCGAGCGAGCCCTGCGCGGCCATCAGATCCACCACCAGCACGCCGTCAAGTATCGCCGCATGCGCGACCTGGTCCGCCGGGTCATCCACGAACGCCGCAGCCTCAACAAGCGCGTCGAACTGATCTGCCGAGACCTGGTCGGCGCCCAACGGCGGCTAGTCCACCGCGTCCTCGAAGTAGAACAAGCCCAGCCCAGCGCCGATTCGTAGGCGGCGAATTCTGACATAAACAGAGTGTGATCTACGGCCGGCGCACTCGGTTTTCAGCTCTCAGCTTTCAGCTATCAGCCGGAGGCGACGCCGTGGGCATGTCCACAGTCGCACGCAGATTCAGAATGGCGAATGGCGAAGCGGCAACGGCGAACCGCCCTGAGTGAACCAGAGCAGGCTGAAGGCCTGCACGATAGTAGCCGGGGGTATCCGCCTTCGGCGAAGCGAAGGCGGATACCCCCGGATCGCATCCCCCCCACCGAAGACGACCCTGGAGGGGTCGAACCGTCTTCATCCTGTGGTGCCCGATCACGGCGACGGCGGATTGCAGAATAGCGAACGAAGACTACACGAGCCTATGGAATCGGGCGCTTCGTCGGCAGACGAGAAGCCCTACTCGCAGCGGATGTGCTTCAGAGCTTCCTCGGCGCTGCCACGGACCGAGTCATATTCATCCTTCAGGGTTTCGGTGAGGGCCGGGACGGCGGCGGCGGCGGCGGGGCCTATCCTGCCGAGGGCGATGGCGGCTCTCGATCGGACCTGGTGGCGTTCGTCGTTTTGGGCTGCGGTGAGGGCGGGGACGGCGTCTGCGGCGGCGGGGCCGATTCTGCCGAGGGCGTTGGCGGCGCTCTCGCGATCCTCGGCGTTCGGCGACGACAGGCCAGCGATCAAGTACTTCAACCTGCGGGCGTTGAGGTCGGGGGGGACGAGTTGGGTACCGGTATACGCCTCGATGTCCTGGATGAATTCCTCGAATGGAGTGGGCTGGGACGGATCCCCTACGTGGAGTTCCTTGCACCACGTGGGGATCTCGCACGGTTCGAGGATGAATGGGATGATGAACCCCTCGCGACCGATCGGCTCTTCCTCGGCAACACTCATTGCGAGGCGAACCTCGACCTGCTTGTACCCCTTCTTGTCGAAGTTGGGGCTGAGACAGGGAACGAATACGTCAGCGGTACGGATGGTGGCTTTGATCGTTTCGCGCCAGCGCTGGCCGCGACGGAGGTTGTGCATGTCGAACCAAGGGTCGGCGCCGGCGGCCTGCAGACGCTTGAAGAGCTTGCGGACGGCGGGAGCGTCCTCCTTGGCGTAACAGATGAAGACCTTCGGTGGCTTGACGGCGGATTCAACTGGCTCGGGAGGGTCGAACATGAGGAAACATGATACGGAAAGGCAACGGCGAAGCCAAACATGATGTAGAGGTCGACGGGCCCCAAGCGCGAGCTGCCCAAGGCGCTCACGGAGTCTTGCGGATACGCTTGAGGGCTCCCTCGGCGGCATTTCGCACGTATCTGTCTTCGTCCTTCAAGGCTTGGAGTAGGGTGGGGACAGCGCCTGCGGCGTGACGCCCGATCGCGCCGAGGGAGCGCGCAGCCTGCGAACGCAGGGCTGAGTCTTTCGTCTTGAGGATCTCGATGAGATCTGGAATGGCATCTTTGGCGGCTGGACCGATGTCACCGAGGGAGCACGCGGCGTGATACCGCATGTCCGAGAATTCGTTCCACAGGGCTTGGATGAGTTCCGGAACAGCGCTTCCGGCTGCGGGCCCAATCTGGCCAAGGGCCTGCGCGGCGTACACTCGCACAAACGGGTGTTCGTCCTCCATTGCTGCAACGAGAGCCGGGACGGCGTCAACGGCATCCGGGCCGAGCCGGCAAAGGGTCCTCACGGCGAGGGCGCGAATGTCAGAGTCTTCGTGGTCGGCGGCTTGCACGAGCGCGGCGACGCTGGCTCTGGGGACCGTGCCGATTCCACCGAGGGCATGCACGGCGCATTTCAGGACTTGCGAGTCTCGGTCCTTCATTGCCTCAACGAGAGCTGGGGCGGCGTCAACGGCACCCGGGCCGATCTTACCGAGGGCTTTGATGGCGCTGCGCCGGACAAACGCGTCCCCATCCGTCACGGCTTGGACGAGAGCAGGAACGGCATCAACTGCATGGGGGCCGATCTGTCCTAAGACATCCGCGCCCTGCGCCCGGATACCCGAGGCTTCGTCCTCCAGGACTTCGATAAGATCAGGGATGGCGTCTTTGGCGGCCGGTCCGATGTCGCCGAGCGTCCTCAGTGCGCTATACCGGACATACGATTCTTCGTCGTGCAAGGCTTGGACTAGCGCAGAGACGGCCGATCTACCAGCACCGCCGAGTGCTTCGACTGCCGTGCGCCGATCTCGAGCGTCAGGGGAGTGCAGCGCCGGGGAAAAGAGCTTTAGGCGCCGGACGTTGGGGTCCGGCGGGACGAGCATCGTGCCTCTGTGGCGTTCGATGGCGGTGATGAGTTCGTCAACCGATGTCGGTTTCGACTGATCGCCCCCGGCATGGATCGGTCTGCACCACTTCGGAAGCTCTTCGCACGGCTCCAGGATGAAGGGGATGATGAAACCTCCCTTCCCAGGCGGCTTGCGCTCGGCGACCTCCATGGCACGACGTACCTCTTTCTGGCGATACCCATCCTTATCGAAGTGGGGGCTCAGGCAGACGACGAAGACGTCCGCGGTCTTGATGGCCGCCTGAATCTCGGGGTCCCAGAGGTCGCCCAACACCAGACTGTGCAGGTCGAACCAGGGATCGGCGCCGGCGGCGGCGAGACGCTCGAAGAGCTTGCGGACCTTGGCTCCGTCCTCCTTGGCGTAGCAGATGAAGACCTTGGGCGGCTTGGCAGCAGAGTCGACTTTCTCGGAAGAGTCAGCCATGGACGAATATCATACCGGAACGGTGCCGCGGAACCAACGTCAACAGGAGTGAGCGTCTGAGCGTCCAAGAGCGTGCGGCGGGCAGACCCCCCACAAACCCCCCATGGCAAAGGGGGAAGCCGGTCCCGCGATAGGGCTTAGCGCTGACGGCTGAGAGCTGATAGCTGATAGCTAAGATCTACAGCAGCCAACCCACTAACAGAATATCCAGCACGATCGCTACCGCAATCACCGACCATATCTTGACGGTCGTCGGAATGAGCGGCCTTACCGGCTCGACGAGACGAAGGGCGTGCGCGCGGTGCGCAGGATCATCGCTTCGGCTCACCTCTTGTCGGCACTGCTCGATGAGTCGGCCGGCCTGCACCGCGTTCAACCTGAGCCGCGCGGCATAACGCACGATGCGCTTTCGCCTTGATCGTGTGAGCCGACCGTTGCGAATCTCGTCGACGATGAGTTGACGAAAGATGTCCTGCTCGTCGATGCGCGGGACGCCGGCTGCACGTCTCCCGTCGACCGCGCATCGCTCATCAGCCGCACACGCCTCATCAGTCGCGCGGTGCAGACGCAGGTCTTTTCGATTCGGTGAATCCCCCATGAATGTCCCCTCCCGGACACCTCATGGTAGGTACCCTGCGCACCGATTTCGAACGTCCCGAAACCGTTGCGATTCCCAACGGCTATGTGGGGGTATGCGCCGTTATCGGGCGCGACGTGGCGCGAATGCCTACGCATTCAGCCGCCACGGCCATCGCTCCGATCGTTTTCGGTTTTGCCGCAGTGCGTTGACGCTCGGTCCGAGGTAGTATCATCGAACGGGCCGATACCGCCGTGCCCAATCTACGCGGCGAAGACCATAGGGAAGAAACAACAGTGAGGAGCATCATGAGATCAAACAAACTCGAAGCGAGGATCGTGCAAGTGATGGCATTTGGCATGTGCGCGGCGCTGATTGCGCTGACCGCCGGGTGTAACCCGAGTACGACACTAGACGGTAATGGCAATGACAACACGTCGACGGGCGACAACGGTTCGACCGGCGGAAACGAAAACGACAACGCCGGTGCCAACGACAACGCCGGTACGGACGTCGTATCCTTCGCCGGCGACATACAGCCGATCTTCACGACCAACTGTGCAGGCTGCCACAGCCCCGGCGGCGCCGCCGACCTCGCCGGCATTGCACTCCAACTGACCGAAGGCGTCGCCTATGACCTACTGGTGAGCCAGCCAAGCGTGCAAGATCCGGACCTCACGCTGGTAGCGCCGGGCGATCCGGATGCCAGCCTGCTGCTCGCGAAGGTCGAATCGGACAGCCCGCCCGTGGGGCTACGCATGCCGCGCTTCGCACCGGCGCTGAGCGACGATGAGATCGCCCTGATCCGGTCATGGATTCAGCAAGGCGCCGAGAACAACTAGAACTGGAACCGTCCCGAGTCGAGGTCCGGCGCGTCGCCGCCGGCCGCACCCGCCTTCGGACCGATGCTGGGTGGCATGTGCAAGCAGCAGCTTGCCCGTGACGAAGTCGGATACGCACGGGCAAACGAGTTTGCCCATGCCACCCATTCGGCACTGGTGGACAAGCCGCCAGTGGCACCCGCCGTCAAGCCGATACCGGGTGGCACGGGTCGATCGACCACCCATGGCATCGTTCGGGCTTGCTGTCAATCCAGGTCGTACGTAGCTTCGTAGGCGGGGACCTCGACGGCACATCCCAACCGCGCCTTGATGTCCGTAGCCAGCGCGTTGGCCGACGACTCCTCGCCGTGCGTCAAGAAGACGCGACGCGGCGGCTGCGCTAGATGCCCGAGCCACGCCAGCAGATCGCCGTGATCCGCGTGAGCGGACACACCGTGGACCTGCCGAATCTTCGCCCGCACATCGTACTGAGCCCCGTGGATACGCACCTCCGGCTTGCCCTCCACGAGTTGCCGCCCGAGCGTGCCGTTGGCCTGGTAACCGCAGAACAGAATCGTACTCTCCGGCCGCGACACGTTCTTGACGAGATGATGCTTGATGCGACCGGCGGTACACATGCCCGAGCCGGCCATGATTATGCACGTACCATTGATGCGGTTAATGGCTTTGGATTCACGGCTGTGGCGAACCAGCTTGAGCCCGGGGAAGCGAAACAGGGGCTTACCACCGCTGACGCGCTCCATCGCCTCGGCATCCAGGCATTCGCGATGAGCGCGGAAGACGCCCGTCACGTTCACCGCCATCGGGCTGTCGAGAAACACCATGAGGTGCGGAATCCTGTCCTCCGCCAGCAGATCACCGACGTAGTAGACCAGCTCCTGCGCCCGCTCGACGGCGAACGTCGGCACGACCAGGTTCCCGCCGGCCGCCACTGTCTCGTTGATCACGTCGCAGAGCTGATCCTCGACGGCACCGGACTCAGCGTGGTGGCGACCGCCATAGGTCGACTCCATCACGACGTAGTCCGCCCGCTCGATCATCGCCGGGTCACGGATGATCGGCTTGTCGTTCTGCCCGATGTCGCCGGAAAAGACGATCGTACGCTGCTTGCCGTCCTCACTGACGGTCAGCTCGACCATCGCCGAGCCGAGGATGTGGCCGGCGTCGCGGAACGTGGCGCTAACATGATCGTTCAGCCTGACGGACTTGCCATAGGCCACGTCACGAAACAGGTTCATCGCAGCGGTGACATCGCTTGATCGATAGAGTGGCACGACGGGGTATCGGCTCTTTCGCTTCTCACGCCGGTGACGCTTCTTCTTGAACCGCGCGTCTTCCGACTGAATGCGTGCCGAATCGGTAAGGATGATCTTCGCCACATCTCGCGACGCGCCGGTGGTCAGGATCGATCCACCGAAGCCGGCCGCCACGAGGCGCGGTATCAACCCCGAATGATCAAGGTGTGCGTGGGTCAGCAATACGCAGTCGATCGAACTCGGCTGCACCGGCAGCGGCTCCCAGTTGCGTCCGAGATGGGCACGCTCCTGAAACATGCCACAATCGATCAGCAGACGGAGCCCACCGGCTTCCAGAAAGTAGCACGACCCGGTCACCTGCCGCGTCGCACCGAGGAACTGTATCTTCATAAGCGCTGTCACTCCTTAGGTCGGGTGCGGACAGGCTAACGCATCCGGATCATGGCGTGAAGTGTCGTGGATCTGACGTATCGACGCGATTACTTGCCGACGCCGACCGCGTAGAGGCTGACGCGTTTCGTGCCGAGGCTGTTGGTCACGAAGAGGTAGTAGGCGGCGTCAAAGTCGGACGGAACCATGCCGGCAAGCGGCTCCGGCAGCGTCTCGGCGACGGCTACGCCGATCGGCATGGGCGTGGAGCCGGCTGAGTCGCCGCTGCCGCCGAGGAGCATCAGAAGCTGCCCGGCGTCGTTGAACATATGTACGTGTGCGAACTCCGAATCGGCGACGAAGATCGTACCGTCCGGGCCGACGGCGAGTTGTTTCGGCTTGCCCATGTCGCCATAGCGATCGCCGGGCTGACCGAAGCTGAGCGTGGCGTTGCCATCCGAATCGAACGCCTGCACGCGAGCGTTCATCATGTCGCTCGCGAAGAGGCGGCCCTTCGCATCGGTGGCCACGCCCATCGGGAAGTAGAACTCGCCCTCGCCGCTGCCGGCCTTGCCGATCGAACCCTGGTGCGAGCCGTCGTCGAGCGAAAACCGATCGACTACGTGCGATGCGATGTCCGCTACGAACAACGTCGAGCCGTGGACGGCCACCGCCACGGGTCGATAGGCGTCGCGCCCGGCCGGCTTGAGCCGCTTTACCTCGCTTCCGGACGCGAAGACCACAACCTCTGAGCGGCCTGTGTCCGCCACGCAGACGCGCCCGGCCGCATCGACAGCCACCGCCACCGGCGTGACCAACGTGGTATCTCCGCTCGCGCCGATTCGCCGAGCCTTACCCGTGGCGAGATTCCAGTCGTGAACGGCGGCTGCGTCAGTGTCACAGATGTAGAGATGCCCGTCCCGATAGGCGACGCCCGCCGGCGTACCGACGTAGGGGCTGCCCGCCCCGCCACGGATGACATCAACGAACGTCACCTGAGGCGGCACAAGGCTGTGCAGGCTGTTGAACGACTTCAGGTGCACGACGTGCGGCGTCGCGGGCTTTGCGGGGAAGTAGACCGGCGTCGTCTTCGAACCAGTCGAGGCACAGCCGGCCGCCGTGAACAAGAGGGCAATCGTCGAAAGGCGACCGAGCGTGCGTAGGATGTCCGATGTCGCGATTCTCATGGCTACTTCTTGTGGCACGTCAGGCACAGGGCACTGCGTGCGTTGCTCGTCACCAGCATGGCGTAGAGGCCCGCCTCGTCGTGCGGATCGTGGCACGACACGCACTCGACCATACCGTCCGGAAGCGTCACCGTGCCCGACGCCACCACCGAGGTCAGCGGGCGAAAGCCCTTGTCGGTCCGAGGATACTCGACGCCCACCGGGTGTTCGCTCGTGGCGTACCCGGTCGAGACCGCGCCGGGATGCGTGCTGAAGGCAAAGCTCTCGCGATGTGCTCCGGCGGCGCCGGCCGGTGCGATCGTCCCGTCGTGGCAACGCAGGCACAGCGTCGTACCGCGCCCGGGCGTACTGCCGTCCGCAGCCGACGTGCCGAACGTGCGGCTCAAGTCCGCGCTCGTGTCCCATAGAGGCGCGGTTTTCGGCGGCACGGATCGATGCGGCGTGTGGCAAGCTCCGCAGGCGTCCTCCCCGGCCCAGTCCTCATTGCTGAAGTCGTGCTTCGAGCCCTCGATCCCGGTCAGTGCCAGTGCGCCGACAGCCGTGACCGCGATGAGCACGTACACGCTTACGATAGCCGTTCTTCTCATCGTGTGCCTCCTTGCCGCGTGCCTGACAGGCCGCGAAGGCTGCTGCCGCTGCTCTTCGAGGCGGCGCTGCTGTTGGAATAGGGGAAGTTCACGTGGGTCATGCCGTGGCAGGTCAACGTGCAGTTGCCCGACATGCGACCGGTGTCGGTGTATTCCACCCTTCGTCCGCTCGGAGAATCGGCCGGCGATACGACCGACAAATCGAAGTTGATCAGGTTCGTGTGCGTGTTCGTGCCGCCCTGCCCGCGATAGACACCGTGGGCGTCGTGACACACGCTGCACGGCGTGCGAATGTCGACGATGTGGCGGCGATGCCGCGAGAAGCTCTCATCGTTCAAAATGCTGTCGCGATCGTGGCAGCCATAGCAGAGGCTGTATGCCTCGGCGTTTTCCGGCGTGAAGTCATCCGTGTCGTAGTTACGCACCAGCAGCGGCTCGAAGAGCGAGCCGTGCGGGCCGTTCGCCCCACTGCCGCCGAACGCCCTGGCGTTGTTACTGTTGTGGCAATCCGTGCAGGTGATGGTGCTGCCCACGCGCAACGGCGAGATCAGGCTCACCACATCACTGTTGCGCCGCGGGCCGCCGACCGGGTGGAAGGACGGGTTCGACACCTGGAACTCGAGTCGCACGTTGGTCTGGCTGACCTGCCGCGTCGTCTGCAACCGAGGCCGAGCGACGCCGTCACCGTGGCACTTGAAGCATATCTCGGAGAGGAAGCGCGAATCGTCCGTCTCGCGACCGGAAAGCGTCACGCCGGGCACGTGCAGGTTAGGACCCTTGACGACCTGCCCGAGCGTGCCGCGCACGCGGCCAATCGGGTTGGGCTGCGCGGCGTGCGGATTGTGGCAATCCACGCACTCGACGTGCCGCCGCATCGTAAATGGCCTCTCCGCCGGATCGTGTACGCCGCCCCGCCCGGGTACGTAGTGCCCGGAACGCTTGCGAATGTCGGCGGCGATGTTGAAGTTCGCCACCGCACCGCTGTGGCAGTTCAGGCAGTTGTCCTCGTCGCGCCGAGCCCGAAGCAGCCGCTCAGGATGACGGGCCGAGTGGATCTTGTGGCAGCTCATGCAGCCGTTGGACGTCACGTTGCCGTACTTCAGCCGCTCCGTCGGATCGACCGATCGGCCCGGCGTCCGCTTGCGACTCGTGGCATGCGACGCGCGATGCCAGCCGTCCTTGTCGTGACACGTAATGCAGATGGCGGCCATCTGATCGGAAATCCGAAGGAAGTCGCCGAGTTCGTTGTTGTGCGGATCGTGGCACGTCGTGCAGTGCATCTCGCCGTGAGCCCCGAGCGGCAACTCGACGCTGATCAGTTCCGGCGGCCGAATCTCGTCGTCGGCGTTAGAGACCGCCCGGTCATACCGGAAGCCGATCGGATGATCATCCGAAAGGTCGTCGGTCAGGTCGGTAGAGCCCGGTGGAATCGTACGGGCGGTCATGACGATCGGCTCATCCGCGGGCCGAGACAGCACGTTGCCCAGTGCCATCGATCCGTCGTGGCAACTCAGACACATCTTCGACGGGCCGGAGGGCTGATCGATTCGTGCGTCCAGCGTCGAGCTCTGATAGATACGATAGTGCGTGCGCGGGTTCGCACGGTTCCACAGCGGCGTCTGCGGCGCGGCGTTGTGCGGCGTGTGGCAGAAGATGCAGACTTCCGACTCTTCGGTCGCCCGAATCGGACCCGGCCCGCGCGAGGAAAGATCGTGCTTCGAGTTCACCACGGACTCGTCCGCCACAGCGGCGCCCGCCATCACCCCGATAGCGGCGAGACCGATTAATGCCGGCGTCCACCCTCTCATGACGCAGCCCTCATATACGCGAAAACCTGCAAGCGGCGATTACCCGCATCCGCCACCCAGATTCGGTCGGCGGCGTCGATCGACAACCCCGCCGGTAGCCAAAACGACCCCAGGTTCCGCCCTTCTCCTCCGAAAGCCATCAGCAGTCGGCCTGCGTCGTCGAATACCTGTACATTCTCGAAATGCGTATCGACAACGTAGATGTGGCCCTCGCTGTCGAAGGCCACACCCTTGGGAAGCGAGAAATCCCCGGCTGCGTTGCCCTTCTTACCGATCGTGCGAATCGGCACACCATCGAGATCGAGCAACTGCACGCGGAAGTTACCGCTGTCCGCGACTAAAAGCCGCTCACCGGTACACGCCACGTGCGTCGGATAGTTGAAGAGCCCGTCAGCCGAACCCGGTCCGCCGATCGAACCGACGGCGCGACCCTGCGAGTCGAAAGTGACGACACTGTGCGCGTCACCGTCGACGACGTAGAGCCGATCGCGCTGCGACGCGTACGCAATACCCACAGGTCGCTCGAGCGCCGAGGCGCCGAAGCGGCGGCGAAAGGCACCGTTCGAACTCAACTCGATCACTTCGCCGAGCTGCGCATCGGTCACGAAGAGCCGATCACCAGCCCACGCCACGCCCAACGGCGATTGAAAGAGCTCGCCGCCGAAGCCGGAGACCAGCGTGTGCGTTCGTTCATCCAAATCGATGATATGGACAGCCGCCGCGGCCGCATCCGCCACCGCGAGCATGCTCGTGTCTCTCACGGCGACGGAGTGAGGCCCGGAGAACTTGATCGGCGGCCGAGGCCCGCGCAACGCCGTCAAGAAGGCCTCTTTGCTCGTGACCTCCGCGTTCAGGTCCTTGCTACCCGCGATCACGCCCACGAGCTTGATCCGCGCCGAATCGGGCGGAGCCGGCCAGACGCGCGCCGGCTCGATGTCAGTAAAGAGCGGACCTCGCGGCTGCGCGCAGCCCGAGGGAATCGCACCAACGGCCACCAAAGTCGCGATGAACATTCCGGTCCGCACAGCGGACCCTACAATTAGTGTCGTTCGTCGCATATCGCTACCGCGTGGCGATCAGGCTGCCCAACTCTCGTCGCAACCTGAAGTAGACGCCAAAGTCCTCATCATCCGAATAAGGCAAATCGAGCCGATCATATTCCAAGGTCAACTCGGTCGTCAGGTCACCGATCTCGTATTGGAACCCGATGGTCACGTCCCAGCCCTGCGTCGTGCCAGCGACCGAGTCCTCTTCGAGCCGATACGTCACGCGCTCGACCGTTGACAGCCGCTCCGCAATCTGCCAGCGATGATCGAGTTCGACATCGATCATCGTGACATCGCGGTTGTAATCATAGCCGCCACTAAAGTAATAGCGCGAGAACCGTGTCGAGGCATCAAGCGTGTGGTCACGCGTCTGAATCAGATGCACCATCCCGTTCAGATGAAATGCCTCGTACGGATCGATCGTGTCGTCGAAGACCTCGAACTCGGTACTGAACGTGTAACGGTCGAGCTTGTAGTTCACGCCGATGCGATGGTGGTCGGTCCGATCGGCCCGCTGCGGGAAGCCGAAGGAGGGCCGATCCTCCTGGTTGCGATACGAGAAGCGGTAATACGGCGTAAGCCCGCCCGTAAACCGCTGCTCGACGCTGAAGTCGACGCGGAACGAGTCGATCTGGTTCGTGGTCGGCGTGCGGTACTGGTAGTCGACGAGGATCGTCTGGCCGTCCTCGATGCGGCCGCCCCGCAAACGCCGAATGCGCGTGTAGTTGCCCTGGGTGTAAACGAGGTAGTCGCTGCCCGGCGTGTAGACCCGCCGGTTACAGGTGTTGGTCACGACGATCGCGTAGGGCACCGTGTCCGGATTGCGCAGCATGATCGCCACCGGATCGCGGAACGTGTGCGACTCGTCGAGCACGACGCGCACGCCGTTCTCACCGCGAATCCGCTCCGTGTCATACGCCAGCGCGAGGTTGGCGTAGAAGTGGCCGTAGGGGTTGCGCCGGTTGTATTGCCAGTCCACCGACCCGCCCCACTGCGTCGTATTGATGTCGTTCTCGATGTCTTCGTACAGGGCGAACGCGTTCACCGTGGTCGTCAGATTGCTGTAGATCTGATGGATCAGTTGGAAGTCGGCCCGCTGCGTCTCGATATCCAGCCCGGCGTACCGCTCGCGGTTGAACTGATACTTGTAGATCGTCTGGAGCGTGTCGCTGTGGCGCAGGGTTAGCTGCGGGCCGATCTCGAAGAAGTCGCGGGCGAAGTCGCCGCTCTCTTCCTGCCAGTGAACGAGCGTCTGGAACGTGTGCTGGTACTGGTCGCCGAACGCCAGTTCGTGATCGAGCGTGAAGAGGTCGCGAGTCGTCTCGAACTGCTGGAAGTCGCCTTGGTACTCCTGCTCCGTCTCGGCGTGCTCGAAGGAGAACTTGAGCGTATCGTGCTTGTCGATGATCCAGGTGGCGCCGTACGAGAGCGTCTGTTCGATGAACCGCTCGTCGTCCCGCTTGTCACGATTCCCCCAGCGATCGGTTTCGAGGAAATCGTAGCTCAATTCCATCGGGAGGGTGTCGTCCGCCCAGGTCCAACTCGTGCCGAAGCCGGTCCGCCGCTGATCGAGCGTCGGCTGGAAGCGGCGGGTGATGCGATCATCCTGCCGCAGACCGTAGAACGACCCCGAGAGCTTCTTACCGGTGAAGAAGTCGGCCCGCAGGTCGTATTGGAGCAGATAACCGCTGTCATTGTCCCGGCGCGTGTCGAACCAGTTGCCGTATTCCTCGTAGTGATCCTGCGTCAGGGCGAAGCTCAGTTCGCCGCCGAGGGTGATGAAGCTAGGATCAAGCACCGTCGCGCCGAGGCGGAAGCCGATCCGCTCCTCGAAGCCCCACTCGCGGTTGGTCTGATTGCGACCGGGCTCGAAGAGGCTGCGCGATCCGCTGTCGACGCGGCTATGTCTGTAGTCGGCCTCCAGTTCCATGAAGGCATCGAGGCGGTGCAGGCTGAAATAGGGCTGCGGGGGGGGCGCGTCGTCAGCGCCGCTCGGTTCGTCGGCCGCAAGGGCGGCGCCGGGACCGAGCACCGACAGGACGCACGTGAGACAATAAAGGGTCAGCGATTCTGCCGCGCCACGCATCGCGAACCTTCTGACGGGCCGCCTGTGCCCCGCGGAAACCGCATGCGAGCGGTTTACCGCCGGGCCACCGATCCCAAGCGAAATCGGCGGGCCTGCCCTGTAATCGAACTTCCACTCGAACGCTGCGCCAACGCTCCGAAGACCGTCGCTGAGCGACTCAACCCGGGCGGCCGCGGGGCGTGCGCATCGATATGCGGCAACCGCACAGCCGCCGCAACCGAGCAACTCTTCAGATCATCATCGGAAAACCTGTGCGATCCGATTGAGGAGGATTGCCGTAGATTGTCGATTGTAAAATGAGAATGCCCACGGATTCGGCGCGCGCCGCCCGTGGACACGGAACCGACGGCTTGATCCGCCGCCGCAGCCTAGTACCGTACGTACGGTCGGATCTCGGCGGTGAAATGAATCATCCGGCATTGACGGAGTCTTGCCATGCGCAGGTGCGCGTGTGTAATCCCCTGTGTGGTGATCGTGGCGCTGGGTTGCTCGCAGATGACGCGCGATCGACTCACGCACTTCTTCTTCGAAGTGCCCGACGAGGAAGCCACGTCAGCCACATCGGATGCGGATCAGGCCAAGGCCGATCAGCCACCGGAACTGGTGCTGCCGCCGTCACAGTTTCTTTCAATGCACCAGCCTTACGTGCAGCGGGAATGCCAGAGCTGCCACGATAAGTCCACCCGCATGAACGTCCGGACCGATCTGCTGGACCAGTGCAAGACCTGCCATGCACGCTATTTCAGCGAAGAGGCGGTCCATCCGCCGGTAGCCGACGGCGAGTGCGTCACCTGCCACACCCTCCACCGCAGCACCGAGTTGAAGCTCCTTAGGATGTCGGTGTTCGATACCTGCGTCGATTGCCACGACGAACCGGAAGACTTGAGCGAAGAGGCTCACGGCGGCGACGACGTGGAGAACTGCATCACCTGCCACGACCCGCACTTCGGCGCGAACATGCTGCTCAAAGCCGGACTCACCGGGAAATAGCGCAGCCCTCGGAAGTGCGCCCTAGGCCGATATGGGTGCCCCATCCTTGCGCAGCAAGGGTGGGGGACGAAGTGGTATCCGGCGACATGTGTACCTTCGAAGCGCCCCTCGCGACACGACCCGTCCCCCACCCTTCGGGAGTACCCGAAGGACGGGGCACCCGATTCGGGTGGCATGGGCAAGCGTGAGCTTGCCCGTGACGAAGTCGGATGAACACGGGCAAACAAGCGAGAACCGAGCCGGGTGCCGCTAGAGCGAACCGAGATACGCCGCCAGGTCCGCCATCTCCGTATCCGTCAGCTCCGACGTGCCTCCGACATGGCCCGCATCGCCGCGAACCTTACCGTCAAGCGTGTCAGCGTCGACCCCAGCCAGCGACGGAGCACCCAACGCGCATCCGCCACTCGCGTCCTCGCAGTGGCACGCGCTGCATCCGCCCGAGGCAAATACCGCCTCACCCGCGACCGGATCACCGGGCACGCCGCCGCCATCGACGATGTCGCCGCCGCCATGAAGCGACGCGAGATAGGCAACCACGTCGTCCGCATCCTGGCTCGTCACCCCGTCCACCGCTCCACCTGCGTGGCCCTGTGAGCCGTCGAGCTTCCCGAGCATCGTATCCAGGCCGACATCGACCAGGCTTACCGCAAAACCGCTGGCGCCGTCATCCCCGTGGCACGCCCCGCAGCCGTTAAGCGTGAAAAAAGCCTCACCGGCAGCGGCGTCGCCCGCTCCCACATCCACGGGACCGCCCCCGTCATCGACCTGCCCG
>JAJDDX010000069.1 GCA_029260055.1 Phycisphaerae bacterium | reverse complement strand
CTTCACCGGATGCGACCCGGGCGGGGCGTGGCCGAGGGGGTGATTCGTACGTCCCCCACCCTTCGGAAGTACCGAAGGATGGGGCACCCGTCTTCATGCGTTCAGGCGTTACGAGAGGCGATAGCCCATCACGACCGGTATACCGCCGGGCAGTATCTCCTGCGGCGGCGTGACGGTGACAGCGAGTTCAATCGTCGCCGGTGCGTCTTCGGCAGGACGGGTCAGCACGGACAGCGTTTCGGCGTCCGGCTCAGCACCAAGGGCGAGCCAGTCGCAGACGTGCTGTTTGACGGTCTTGGCCACAGCTTCGCCGGACAGGCCGGCCAAGTGCGGTTTGAGCTCGAACAACAGCCCCGAGAGACGAGCGGCGAAGAGCTGATAGGGGAGGCTTACCTCGAGGAAGGCGTCGGGCTCCGCACGATTGGGGCGTCCCGCTGACAGGCCGTTCCAGATGATGGCGTCATCGTGATCATGGATGCCGACGGCGGCGCAGACGCCCACGACGGCGAGTTCCTCGATTTTCGGTTGCGGCATGAACGTATCGGTCGGGCCGAACTGTTTGTCACCCTTCTTGCCGCCCATCGCGGTGGCGAATCCCTCGACGCGTCCATGTACGAATCCCGCCATGGCGGTAGGCCATCCGACGTCCGCGACGCTGTGCACGACGGCGACGGCGGCGGCCATCGCACCGCCGCCCCAGAGGAAGTCGTTCTCGCCGACCGCTTCTTCGCGATAGGCGAATTCCAGATCGGCAGCCTCGCCTCGTCCGTGCGGCGCGCGAAGCAGGCACCGCCCGAAGATCATCCCGAGCGATCGCGCGTACGGTTCGTTGCGAAGGCTCTTCCACTTGGCGAATTGCCACTGATCGAAGATGTTGGAGATCGTCGGCAGCGTGGTCATCTGCCAAGCGTGTTTGATGCCGAAGAACTTGGGCGAAGCCCCGGTGACGACGACGGCCGGAAGGCTGGCGGCGTGCTGAGCCCACTCGTCGACCGCCTCCATCTCGGGTCCGCCGTTTCCGTACTGGGCGTCGACGACGATAAGGTCCGGGGCGGGGGCGCCTTCGTCGAACACAGGGTCGATCAGCTTGTCTCGGAAACGGTCGAGCATGTCATCCGGTGCGGCGTGCAGCACGGAGATGCGCAACCCCTTGCGGAAGTCGGTGTTCGAGATGAGAAAAGCCAGCGAGCGCCAAGCCGCTTCGATGGGCTTGACCTGTGGTGCGTGGAGCACCGTCGTAAGCCAAGCGGAGATGCGGCGATCGATCTCCCCAAGTGTCCTTCGGAGTGCCGACGACTCTTCCGCCGGGATCGAGGAGCCGTCCTGTGCGGCGGCTGTGACCAGCGCACCGATTTCGCTCTTCGGCGGCGGGGCACTGTCGTCGCCTTCGTCGTCGCCGAGGTCGAGTTGGCCCAGCACGGCGTCGACCGCGCTGGCACTTGCCGGCGGCGCGGCGGCCGTCCATTTGACCGAGTCCGCGAGCCAGGCAAGCGAGGCATCGCCGGTGACGGAGTCGCCTATTGCGCTGAGCAGTGCATCCGTCGACACTTTGCCGCGCATGCGCTCGACGATCTTGTCGCGCACCGTCATCAAGCTGCGCGTCGCCGGGAGTTGCTGAACGAGTTCCTTGGGCTGAAACGCGCGCATCGAGGCGAATTTCAGATTCACTTCGACCATGACGCTGCCGGCGGCGAGCGGATCGCTCGTCGTAAAGTTGACGGTCGGGCAGGCGGACGCCATCACGTCGTCGAACTTGTCGGCTGTCACTTCCGTCACGCCGTCGGCGATGGGGCCTGATAGGCTGCCGCTATCCGCCGGGCCGGCGAAGGAGCCGACATGCAGCACGCGGTAGGGCAGTTCCGTCGTCACCTTCAGCCCGGATGGAACGGAATCGGTTATTTCCAGCTCTGGCGGGTTGGGTTGATCGGTCATCCGGTTGTCTCCTCCTGCGCTTTGCGGCGCGGGACGGTGTTCCTAGAACTCAGAGGCCCGCCGCATGGCGGTTCCATCGCGAAGCTGTGACACGGCGTTGGCGTTGACGGCCTGCGGGCCGAAAGCCGTATCTGATCGCGCGGCCGAGCGGTCGGCGATGCCTACCCGCCCATCGGCCGCGTGGTGCGGACCCACCGATCGGTCATGAGCTTCAGCTCTGATTCGGTCGAGCAACTGCCGCCGCCGCCGCCGAGGGATCGGTCGACGATCTCCGCGGCTATCCGCGCCTCGGGTCCGGCGCCGAGCCCCGCACGCGAAAACCGCTCGTCCAACTCATAGCCGCTCATTCGCGCGAGTTGCCTCATATTGAAGAGGATCGCGCCGAGGTCGTAGTACTCGCAGCGTAGCTTGTCGACCAGATAGCGTTTGATACGGGCGACTGCTGTTGAGTCCATCACGTGTCTCCTTATTCAGTACCAGGTCCGGACGAGAACGTCCGGATGTGCTTAGTCATTATATCACCGCCGGCGCCGACTCCCACCGGTTCAACGTATCAACTGAAGCCGACCGATCTGGCGAGGCCCTTGCCCGAGCCCGCCAAATCGATGCCGCCGTACTTCCGTCCAACCCAGACATGCAGGCCCGCGCCCGCGAACGGGATCGGAATCGTATATACACCGGGTTTCTGGAGGTTGTGGTTCTTGTACAATTGCTCGGCGGTCCAGCTCAGCTTCTGGTATTTGTCGAGCGTCGTGACGACCTTGCCGATTCCCTTGAGCCCCTGGAGGGCCGAGCTGAGTTTGGCGCCCAAGGCCAGGTCGAAATCCATGCTGCTCCACTTGGACGACTGTTTGAACTGGCCGGCGCTGTCTATGCCGTGCGCGAAGATCGCGATAGCCCCGACACTACCGCCGAGACCACCGCCGAGCTTCAGGCCGGACGCCACGAGCTTCGCAAACGGCACATCCGCCGTGTCGTACGGTCCGATCTTGTAGACCAGGCCGTTCCAGTTGTAGTACCCTGCGAGGACCAGATCGCCCGCATGGGACTCTCCGAGGCCGAGCCACATGTCCGACGGGTTCCAGACAAGCTCGATGCGCGGTCCTGTGCCCGGCTTCGCGACGGTGGCTTCTTCTCTGTTTGTCTTGATGCGGTCCTTGACGGCGATAGCCGAGTACGTCCCAAGCCTGAGGCTCGTGAAGAACACGGTGCCGTCCTTCG
>JAJDDX010000068.1 GCA_029260055.1 Phycisphaerae bacterium | reverse complement strand
CGCCTGGCGATTCTCGCCGAAGTTCCGCAACGATGTACTCACCAATGCGCGGCGCTTGCTCGGGCCGAAAGCGCTTCCGCGTGAACATGAGAGACTCGCCAAGACGATCATCCGTAACCTCTACACGGCCGTCTTTGAGCTGGCGGATAGCGCCCGCCTCACGCTCGCCGACCTGGCTCTGCGCATCGACGACGTCGACGGGGCAGAGCGGTACTACAAAGCCCGCGAAGCCGGAAAGGGCGCTATCATCGTCACGGCGCACATCGGATCGTTTGAAATCGGCCTGGCGTCGATAGCCGATCGAGAACCGCGGATTCACGTCGTGTTCCAGCGAGACCAATTCCCCCGTTTCGAGCGCCTCCGGTCCAAACTCCGCCGGGTCTTGGGCGTGATCGAGGCGCCGGTCGACGACGGCTGGTCGCTGTGGGCACGGTTGCGGGACGCCTTGCTGAACGACGAAGTCGTGATGATCCAAGGCGACAGGGTGATGCCCGGGCAGCGCGGCGTGCCGGTGCCCTTTTTCGACGGGCACATCCTCATGCCCGTCGGACCGTTGAAGCTGGCCGCGGCGACGGAGGCCCCGATCATCCCCGTCTTTTCGATCAGGACCTCGATCGGGCACGTGCGCGTCGTTATCGACGAAGCCATCTCCGTCACGCGACAGGACGGCCCGGTCAACGAACGCCACCCGGCGATGCTGAGCCTCGCATCCGCAATCGAGAGGCAAGTGCGAGCGCACCCGGAGCAGTGGTTGATGCCCTATCCGGTCTGGTGCGAGGACCTACACGGTGAGGAGCTTCATGGCCGGAACGAATAGCAGTTCGTTGTCGCCCGAATGCGAAGTCGTCATCACGGGAGCGGGCCTCGTGAGTTCGCTCGGCCTCGACCGCGAGACGACATGGCAGGCCGTGCGCCAGGGGCGCTGTGGCATCGCGCCACTGACTGCCATCGAGTCTCCGCTGAATCCCAACAAGGGCGGCGGCGAGGCGCCCGCGCTTCCGACATCAGCGCTCGTGACCGACTCCCGAGAGCCTTCGTACCTTCACCTTGCCATCTCCGAAGCGCTGCGACACGCGGATATCACTGAGCCACTGCCCTACCCGGCTCAGCGCTGTGGTCTGTTGTTCGGCACCACGCTGCACGGCATGCGAAACGCCGGCCGCTTCCTGCGAACCGGGAAGCTTCGCTGGCTCGGCGATTTCCTAGCCCGCAGCGTCCTGCGCGATGCGGCTCGCGATTTCGGCCTGGAGGGAATGGCGGCGACGGTCTGTGCAGCCTGCTCGTCAGGACTATCGAGCGTAGCCCTGGCCGTAACGCTATTGAAAACCGGGCACCTCGACCTCGTCGTCGCGGGCGGGTACGACCCGATCAGCGAATACGCCTACGGCGGGTTCAACAGCATGCGGCTGATCGCCGAAGGGGATGCCACGCCGTTTTCCCGTGATCGTGACGGACTGAAGCTCGGTGAGGGCTATGGAGTCGTCGTGCTGGAACGCACGGCCGATGTGCTCCGGCGACGCCCGAACGGGGAGTGCCTCGCGATCGTCGCCGGCTCCGGGGAGTCGTGCGATGCGCACCATCTCTCCAAGCCCGATCCGGAAGGACGTGGAGCGGCGTCGGCCATGGCGTCCGCTCTCGGGGCAGCCGGCATAGGGCCGGACGCCGTGGACCTGATCGCCGCTCATGCCACGGCCACCCCCGACAACGATGCCGCCGAGTTCCTCGCCATGCGGACCGTATTCGGATCGGCGCTCGAATCGCGTCCCGTCGTGGCGTTCAAGAGTCACCTCGGACACACGCTCGGGGGAGCCGGCGCGGTCGAGTTGATCCTCTCCGCGATGGCGCTTCGTGACGGCATCGTGCCTCCCTGCGCGAACAGCGATCACCTCGATTCGGAGTTCGAAGGCCTGACGGTGTCGACCGAGGCGCGCAGCGAGGCGCACCTCGACCACACGCTGAATACGTCCCTCGGTTTCGGCGGCGCCAACTGCTGCACGGTGTTGCGCCGGCCGACTCCCGGTAAAGCGGAAGCCGCCGCCCCCACTCAATCAACAACGCCCACGTCAACCTTCAGCGACGCGGGCGAGCGTTGCGTCCTCATCACGGGCGTGGGTGTAGTCACGCCGCGTTCGGTGTCGAACGGCGACTTCGCGGCCCTCTTTGACTCTCCGGCCGACGTGGCTCTCGACCGCGACACGGGCGCCGTCCCCGACGAACACCTCGCGGAGCTTGTCAACGCTCGCCGCGTGCGCCGCATGAGTACCTACGCCAAACTCACCCTAGCCGCCACGACGCTGGCATATCGCGACGCGACCATCGAAGATGCAACTGCGTTCGGCGAAACCTGCTCGGCGGTACTCGGCACTGCACAAGGTGCCACCGACTATTCCGAGCGCTATTACACACAAATCGTCGAAGAAGGGATCGAGGCGGCCAACCCCATGCTGTTCGCGGAAGGTGTGCCGAACGCCGCGGGAGCACATGTCGGCACGATGCTGGCGATCAAGGGTCTTTGCCAAACGGTCATCGGCTCACGCACGGCGGGCCTCGACGCGCTGATTCTAGCGGCGCACCGCATAGCGAGTGGCGAATGGGATCGCGCGATCGTGAGTGCCGCGGAGGAGTACTCCCCGCTGGTGAACCGTGCCTACGAGCACTTCGGCCTCTATCGAGCAGACTCGGACGGTGATCGACGGCGTCGCCGTCACGGCTTCGTCACCGGAGCCGGAGCTGTCACGTTCATCCTCGAAAGCCGTCAATCCGCGACAAAACGCGGCTCGCCACGGCCCGACGGATACGGCCATATCCTGGCAACCGGCACGGCTTCGGTGGCACGCCCCGCGTCGCGAGCCGGAGTCGACGCAATGACCGGCGTCTTGAATCGAATCGGGGCGCCTTCGTGCGTCCTCAGTTCCGCCAACGGCACCTGGATCGACTTTGTCGAAAGCAGGGCGCTGCGGAAGGCCGCGCGGGTGCCCGTCACCGGCTCGATCGAGAAACCGATGATCGTGTCTGCCGTGTGTGGGCATCTGGCGGAGTGTTTCAGCGTCACGCCACTGGCGGGCCTCGCGGCGGTGCTACTCTCCGGGCGAGTGCCTCGATTCAAGGGGCCGCGCCCGATTGGGAGCTACGCCGCCACCGGGGACGAGCAACCGGCGTCCTTCGGCGTGATCGCCACGGACTACGCCGGCGGGATGTCCGGCGTGCGCGTGTCCAAGACGGCAGAGGGCATCTGACGGCCAAGCGGAAGC
>JAJDDX010000067.1 GCA_029260055.1 Phycisphaerae bacterium | reverse complement strand
AGGCGTAAGAAGCATCTGATCCCGATCCGGACGCCGAACACGAATTGTGTCATCCATGACCTACGCTCCAACCGCGACAGGAAACAAACTCATCTACCCGGAACACTGGCAAGTTTTATTCCCAGGCTCTGTGCGGACCGGTGTGCATGGTCCGCACAGCGGACCCTACAAGTGCTGCTCACAGTTCTTCGTCGCCGCCTCGCCCACACGGAGCGATCGAAAGCTGATGTCATCCATGCTTGCCGTTGACCTGGGTGTGCGAACCGGTCTCGCCCTTTACGGCGGCGACGGCCGACTGGTGTGGTATCGCTCCCGCAACTTCGGCAGCGCCGCCCGCCTCAGGCGCGGCGTACCGAGCATCCTCGCCGAACTCCCTGACCTCACATGGCTTGCGCTCGAGGGTGGCGGGGCGCTGGCGGATATCTGGCAGCGCGAGGCCACAAGGCGGCGAATCCGCGTCATGCAATTCGGCGCCGAGCAGTGGCGGGCGACGTTGCTCTACCCACGACAACAAAGATCCGGCAAGACCGCCAAGCAAAACGCCGACGAACTCGCGCGACGGGTCATCACCTGGTCGGCGGCACCGAAGCCGACCTCGCTCCGCCACGACGCAGCCGAGGCGATCCTCATCGGCCTGTGGGGCGCCAAACATGTCGGCTGGCTGAAGTCGTTCCCCGCAGAATTGAGGAGATAGCCAACGCCGCTCCGTTAGTGCAGTCTCAATCCAAATGTAGCGTCGGGGCTTGTCCCCGGCGCCAACCAACGCGAGTGCCAGACACCACGACGCACCGGACGACCTACGGCGCCGGCACCTCGGCCGGTTCGACCACCTCGAAGTTCGAAGTCTGGAACGTCGCCGTCGCGGGGTCATTCAGGCCCGGCCCGTAGTCGTCCCAAGGCCCTGATGCCACGGGGATCAGCTCGATATCTTCGACCAGTTTGGTTATGACGATTTGCCATTTCGTCTGGCCGGCCGGCAGCGGCGTGCCGGCTGGTGCGCCGATCAGCTCGTTGACCTCGTCGTCAGTGAGGTCGAGGTTGGCCGTGTGGATGTCCTCGGCTGTCAGCGCGAGACCGCCGGCGGCGTCGATGAGGTAGGCGCCGTAGTTGCGCAGCGCGGCGAGGTACATCTGCGAGATCGGGGCGAAGCCGCTCTCGTCAATGACCTGGTCCTCTTCGTCCACGATGGTCTGCTTCAATCGGATGCGCTGACCAGCCGCCAGCGCGTTAGGGTTGGTGCTGTAGAAGTCCGTCTCGGTCGTGGAGGCCGGGTAGAAGTAGTCCGCAGCCAATACCTCGGTCGGGTCGCTGCTCAGGTTGCGTGGACCCGGGATGGCGAAACCGAGAGCGTGGTCGATCGATCCTGCTTCGACGTCCTCCGGCAGCAGCATTCCAGCCAGCAGCGGCGGGCCGACGGCCCGGGCGCTCGATTCACCGTCCGGATTCGCGCCGGAGCCGGTTACATCGAAGAAGTCGACCGCCCCGGCTTCCAGCACCACGGTCCCCGTTTGTCCGCCGCCGAGGCTGTTGCCCTGCTCGTCGAGCACGGTGGTCGCCTGCCAGAAATCGTAGGCGATCATGGTCTCGGGGTTGTAGAGCACCAGATGCCCGTCGGAATAGGCCTGCTGCGGGCTGGCCGGGCGGATCGTACCGGCGGGCACCGGGACCGGAACGGGGCCGCCGATCTCGATCAACTCCAGATCGGCGAACTCTGACCCGGGCCACGACAGGCCGCCCTCATAGTCGCGAAGCAACACATCCGTTGTGCCCTCTCCGGCACGGGCGATGGGGTAGGTGAACTCGTCATAGATCACCACGATAAAGGGCCAATACACCGGCCCTTCCGACGGCACCAGGGTGGTGATGTCGCCAACGAGCGTGCGATAGAGCGATAGGATCTGCGCTTCGCTGTCGGGCAGAACCGCGGCCTCATCGGCACGCTGGTTCCATGCGCTGTCGGGCTCGAACAGCGGCACAGGAAGTGTGAAATCGCGCAAGAGCGTTTCGTCCACGTCGACGGTTCCGGCGTCCGCCTCGGTCAGCGCGACATCGCGGCTGACCGGGATCACGTGGCACTCGTCCTCGGTGACCACGATGTTATCGATAGTCTGCGACGCGAAACCGCTCGCGGCGACCGTCAGCGTGTAGGTCCCGGCGCGTTCGCCCGCGCCGGCATAGGCGCCGTCGCTCATCTCGATCAGCGTTTCCGTAAACTCGTCTTCGGTCAGCGTGAGCGTGGCTCCGAGCACCGGATCGCCTGAATCCGCATCCGTAACCGTAACATTGACCCCGTAAACGAATATCTCCGTGCAAGCGATTCCGCCGGTGGGATCACTGGGCGTACATCCGAGTACAGCGATGCCGACGATTAGCGAAATACCCCACATGATCCGCATTGGTTGATCTCCCACGCCAAAGGAACAGGACTACTCATTCGCCACGTCTGAGTTCGAGCGGCTTCGGGGGCTGCGGCCTCCAGCCGCGCCAATCCCCGTTCTTCTGTTATCGGCGCACGGGGTCCGCACGCTGCAAAATCGCGGCCGCGGTGGGTGCCCCATCCTTGCGCAGCAAGGGTGGGGGACGGATCGGCGTCCTGTCATCCTCGTCCGGGAAGGGTATTCGCACCGGGGTCCTTCCCCCACCCTTCGGGAGTACCCGAAGGATGGGGCACCCCAATCCTGTTCGGCACGAGGATTGCGTGGGCCGACCGTGGGGTTGGTAGTTGACGCCCAGGTGGGCATGTCAGATGGCGGAACGAACGGGCTGAGGCGCTCGGTGCGCAGCATC
>JAJDDX010000066.1 GCA_029260055.1 Phycisphaerae bacterium | reverse complement strand
GTCGTGTCCCGGCTCATCAAACCGGTCGTCGGCATGAAGGTGAAGCTGCGCGACGAACAACTCGCCGGCGCTGAGGTCGAGCCGGATGATGCCACGGCCGACGGTCATGCGGTCCGTCCCGCTGTTGTCGCGCACGTCGGTCCGTTGATTGGGGGCCGGTAAGTGCGGTTTCTCCGCGGTCTCATCGCGGGGGGCGTTCGCAATCCCGTCTTAGTCAACCTCTTGATGGTCTGCATTCTGGCGGGCGGCTTGATGTCGACCCGCACGATGGTGCGCGAAGCCTTCCCTGAATTCGCCATCGATCATCTCTCGGTGGACGTGCTCTATCCCGGCGCCAGCCCCAAGGACGTGGAACAGGCCATCTGCTCGCCGGTCGAGGAGGCGGTCGCAGGTATCAGTGGCGTACGTGAGGTGATGTCCGTCGCGAACGAGAACCTCGGGACCGTCTGGATATCCCTGCAAGACGATGTCGACGACCCCCGCGTGGTGCTCGATCAGGTCAAGGAACGTGTCGGTCAAATCACCATCTTCCCGATCCAGGCGGAGAAGCCCGTCATCAAGGAGATCATTCTCCGGGCTGAGGTGATCAGCATCGCTATCTACGGCGACGCGGAGGAGCGCACGCTCAAGCGATATGCCCAGGAGGTGCAGAGTGATCTGCGCGCGTACCCTCAGATCTCGCAGGTATCGCTACTGGGTACGCGTGACGACGAGATCACGATCGAGGTGTCGGAAGAAGCGTTGCTGGCGCACAACCTGTCCATGAATGAGTTGGTCGCCGTGGTGGCTCGAAGCAGCCTCGACCTGCCGGCCGGCGTGATCCGCACGGCGGAGGAAGAAGTGACGCTGCGTGTAACGGGCCAGCGATACACGGCGGCCGACTACGAGGACCTCGTGGTTATCGAGGACGCGAACGCCGTGGTGCGTCTCGGCGACATCTCGCACGTGAGCGAAGGGTTCGAGGAGCAGGTTCGCTACGGGCGTTTCAACGGCAAGCCGGCGGCGGTCGTGTCCGTGTTCAAGACACCGGACGAGGACAGCGCGGCCATCGCGAGCGTCGTACGCGACTATGTCGCAGCCAGGCAGGCGTGGCTCCCTGATCGGCTGAGCATGTCGGTGTGGGGCGACACGTCGCGGACGATCGACACGATGCTCTCGATGCTCACGAAGAACGGCGCGATGGGTATTGTGCTGGTCTTCGTCGTGTTGTTGCTGTTCCTTCAGCTTCGCCACGCGGTGTGGGTGGCGATCGGGATTCCGGTGGCCTTTGCCGGCGCGCTGATCATCATGCACGTCAACGGGGAGACGGTGAACCTGCTCACGATCTTCGCGCTGATCATGGTCTCGGGCATCATCGTCGACGATGCGATTGTCATCGCCGAAAGCATCCACGCGCGCCGCCGCGCGGGTGACGAGCCGGAACTCGCGTCGATCAACGGTACGTTCCGTGTCGCGCTGCCGGTACTGGGCGCGTCGGTCACGACCGTGATCGCCTTTATTCCACTGCTGTTCGTCGTCGGCGTGATGGGGCGGTTCATTCGTGTGCTGCCGGTGGTCGTGATCGCCGCCATCGTGGCGTCGGCGGTCGAGGCCTTTTTCATACTTCCCACGCACCTGACTCGACGCGAGCCTCCGGGCGCCGGCCCGCGGCTGCTGAGGCCGACACGTCTGCGACGGGCGTTGGACGGCGCGATAGAGCACGTGATCACGAAGTGGTACCGGCCTGTGTACCGCCTCGCGCTTAAGAACCGCGCGATCACGATGTCGATAGCCATTTTCAGCTTCCTGCTCGTCGTTGGGCTCATCGCTGGCGGACGGTTGCCGGTCGTCCTGCTGCCGAAGGACGACGCCGACATGCTCAGCGCTCGGGTTCGACTCGCCGAGGGGACGCCGGTCTCCGTGGCGGAGCGAACGATCGAACGTTTGACGCGGGCGGCCGGCATGTTGAACGAGGATCCGGAACTCGAGCCTGCTGCCGACGGCGAATTGGTGACGCAGGTGTTCTCGTTGGCAGGCCAGTTCACCGGGTGGATCGGGTTCGCCTCGACCACGGGAAGCAATCTCTGCGAGGTGCGGCTCGAGTTGATGCCCGCCGAAGAGCGCTGTGTGGACGTCGGGCACATCATCGAGCGGTGGCGGCACCACGTTGGCACGGTTCATGATGCGACGGAGTTCACGATCGAGCGTCACAAGCTGGGGCCGACCGATCGTCCCATCGAGATACGGTTGCTCGGTCCGGACATCGACACGCTCGGCGAGGCATCGCAGCGGATTCAGGACGAACTGAGCAAGTTCGCGGGCGTAGTGGATGTCCATGACGATCTGATCCCGGGGAAACGAGAGCTTCGCGTCCGACTCAAACCGGCGGCAAGGGCGCTGGGCCTGACGCTCGACGATATGGCCACGCATCTGCGAAACGGCTTCTTCGGCGGTGAGGCCGTCCGGATGCAGCGAGGGCGTGATCAGGTCAAAGTGAGGATTCGTTATCCGATCGACGAGCGGCGCTCGATCGTCGACCTGGAGAACGAGCGGATTCCGACGCTGCGAGGCGATGACATTCCGTTCCACGAGGTGGCCGATATCGAGTGGATTCGTGGATATGCCAGCATCTGGCACCAGAACGGACTCAAGCGAGTCCGCATCTACGCAGACCTCGACGAAGCGCAGGCCAACGCGGATCAGATCCTAGATACGCTGGAGGCGGGCGCCCTACCCGAGGTGGTCGGCGACTACAACGGCGTGACGTACGTATTCGGCGGCGATCGCGAGCGGATGAACGAGTCGCTCGATAGCCTGTCGGATGGGTTCGTGCTCGCCGTCATAGCGATTTACGCGGTGCTGGCGTCGCTGCTGCGATCGTACATTCAGCCGCTCGTAATCGTCATGGCACTCCCGTTCGGACTGGTTGGCGTGGTCGTCGGACATATGGTGGTCGGTATAGACATTACACTGATGAGTTTCTTCGGAGCCGTCGCGCTGTCGGGCGTGGTCGTGAACGATTCGTTGGTATTGGTCGACGCGATCAACTGGTCGCTACGAGAGGGTAAGAGCGTTCGCGATGCGGTATACGCGGCCGGAGAGCAGCGATTCCGTGCCGTCATACTGACTTCGATTACGACGGTGGCCGGCTTGTTGCCGCTTCTGCTGGAGCGCAGCAGCCAGGCGAACGCGGTCATGCCGATGGCGGTGGCGCTGGCTTTCGGGATCATGTTCGCCACCGTCCTGACACTGTTCGTGGTACCGGTCTGTTTTTGGGTGGTCAACGATGTCCGCCGTTTTGCGTATTGGCTGCGGTACGGGGGGGACTATCCCGTTGCCGAGGTGGTCGAGGAGGCCACGCATGATGATCTACTTGCGATCGAGTAGCAGCCGGCCTCGGTGGCGTCGACAGGGAGCCTCCGTAGCGGCGTTAGCGCTACTTGCCTTCGCCTTTCACGCGGGCTGCCGATCGCCGTTCGATAGCGTCCAGGTCGTGCTGGATCGCCATGCCCGGGCGATCGAGAAGTTGCCGGAGGAGGAGCAGGCTCGATTGATGCCCTACGGCATGCCCGTCGTCACGGAACGAGCGGACGACCTTCTACCGACGGGGGAGGTGACTCTCCCGGATGCGCGGACCATCGCGGTCAGGGCGAATCCGGATATCCACGCCGCGTACGCGCGGCTCGATAGCGCCCGGGCGCGGATCGCCGAAGCACGCGCCCGGTACTATCCGGTCGTGAGCTTCTCCCACACGTCCACACGCACGTTCCAGACACCCGCGAACCGCAACCGCCTCAACACGCTGCTTCAGCCGCAGCCGGCGGTCCCGACCGATGTCGAGTCGACGAACTTCGTGACCACGGCGCTCATCAGCGCGCTGCGGCGCCCGTTCTTCGGTGACGAGTCGCCGAAAGGGGATCGCAACTCATTCAGCGAGCACTCGACGGCGCTGACCGCGACGTGGACCCTGTTCGACGGCTTCGTTCGCGAGGCTCAGATCATGTCCGCCAAGCACTTGTACCGAGCGTCGGAGGCGTCGCTCGGCGACGTGCAGCGCCTCATTGTCCAGGCGGTCGACACGGCCTATTTCCAGGCACAACTCGCGCAGGAGCAGATCCGGATTGCCCGGGCGGACGAATCCTTCAGCCATGACCAGTTGGAGGAGACGGAGAAACTCAGGGCAGCCGGTCGCGCGACGCAGGCCGACGTGGACAACTTCCGGGTGCGGGTACTTGCGGCGCAGGCGGATGTCACCGCGGCCAACGGCCTCTTGGAGACCGCCCGGGTGATGTTGGCGGAGTTGATGGGCCTGTCCGATGCCGTATTGCCCCAGTCGGCTGACTTGTCACGACTCGCCGAGGAGAGCGCGGAGGAGATGGCGCCGCCCGATCCGACTGAGTGGATCCAACGCGCCGCGGAGAATCGTCCCGATGTGCGGGAGATGACCTTCCTGGTGTCCAACGCCACGGAGGAACTTCGCGCGGTCCATGGCCTGTACATGCCGACCGTGACCATGAGCGGTTCGTGGGGCTACGATCGGAGTTCGAACCTGCGCTACACGCGAGAAGATCAATCATCTGCGGCCGCCCTCGAGTTCCGGTGGGACCTTTTCACCGGTGGCGCCCGCCGAGCCCGCGTCCATGCGGCGCAGGGACTGCTCGCGGAGGCCGAGGCGCGAATGAAGCGTCTGCGGCTTTCGGTTTCCTCTCAGGTGCGCCAGGCGGTCATCGCCCTCGTGGATACCCAGGAGCAGATTCGCTTGCAGCGTGAAACGCTCGAAATGGCCGGCGAAAACCGGCGCATCATTCAAGCGGCGTACGTGGCCGGTAAAGAGAACCTCACGAGGCTGAACGAGACTCAGCGGGATTACATCGCCACCGATGCCAACCTGGCCTTGGCACGCATCCGGTTACGCCAGGCCTGGACCGACCTGCACGCGGCCGTGGCGACACATCAAGGGCCGGCCGGGACTCTGACTGACGAGGATCCCCCGGAGCCGGGCGAGTAGGCAGCCGGGTTCAGGTCGGCACAACGTCGCCGCCACATCAGCCAAGCAGCGCGTCCAATTCGTCCAGGGATTCGATGACGTGCCGCGGCTGGCCCTCCTCGGCGGTTGGTGCATTGCGATAGATCCCATCGGCTCGGACGATCTTGACGGTCAACCATCCCAGTTCGTTCGGTGCGATGAAGTCCTTGGTGGCGTTATCCGCGACGTAGACGCACTCTTCCGCTTTGACGCCAAGTGCCTCCGCCATGCGCTCAAAGGCCAGTGGGTGCGGCTTGGCGAAGTCCGCTCCCGACTCGCTGGTGATGATGGCGCGATCCACGCGCTGGCGCAAGCCGAGTGCCTCGAGCTTGAGCGTTTGCGTCGAGACGCGGCCGTCCGTGATGATGCCCAGCTTGTACTTACCCCGGACCCGCGTAAGGACGGCGTCCGCGTCGGGGTGGAGCTGGATCGTGGGCACGTGCTCGCGGTACACCTCGACCATCCTACCGCTCAAGGTCGGATCGCTCCCGAGTCCTCGTGCCTGCAAGAGTGCGTCGAAGACGCGTGGACGATCCGGCGTGTCAAATAGTGCTGTGAGCTGCGCGGTCGTCTCACTCGGATCACTGAGCACATCGGAAAAAGCTGAAGCGACGGCCGCGAAGCCGCTGAATGCATACGCGCGTTCCGGGTAGAGCGTGTCGTCCAGATCGAAAATGACGGCGTTGGTCGAAGCCACTTCTCAGGCTTTCGAAAACTGCGCTACCGGACGGGGACACCGAGTCCGGAAAGGCATCACTTTGTCAGGCCGCGTTTCGACGCGTTCGGCACGAAGACCGAGTCGTCGTACCGAAGCATGGCCACGTCATCGCGGAACCCGGTCGGATTGATCCGCGGTTTCTTTCCGAGCAACTCCGCCAGGAGCCAGCGCGGCGAATTGGCACCGGCGCGAATGGACAGCGGCACGCCGCCGCCGAAGCGCGGGTTGATCTCGATGACCCGAATCCGCCGGTCCTTGGTGACGATACACTGGACCGTGACGACGCCGCGGCATTCAGCCAGCGTTTCAGCCACGCGCCGGCCGACCTCCATGATGGCCGGGTCCTTCACGACGAGCCCCTTGGACACTTCGCCGGTGCGGACCTCCAACCTCTTTCGCGGCACTACGCAGCGAGGGACTCCGTCGAATCCCGTGTAGACGTCCAGGGTGTGCTCGTCGCCTTCGACGAACTCCTGGACGATGGGCTCCTGCACGCGGCGCCCGAACGTGCGGAGTTCGTCGGCGCACGAGACGACGTAGTTCCCCATCGCCGCGCTGCCGAAACGCGGCTTGAGGAAGTACGGGAACCGGTGGCGCTTTCGCTTGAGCACCTCCGTCCAGCGCCAAGTCTTAGGCGTGTCGATGCCGGCTTCGCTCAACGCGGCGAAGGTTTCGAGCTTGTCGCGGCAGGTGCGAACGACCGACTCGGAGGATATCACAGCCGTGCAGCCGAATTCCGCGAACTTCGGCGCAGCCGCGGCGATCAGCGAGAGCTCGTTGTCGATCAAGGGGATCAGCAGGTCGATCCGACGCCGCTTCCCGACTTCGAGAAGGGCCTTGATGTAACGACCGGACGAGATGGATGGAACGACATGGGCCTTGTCGACGCGATGGATCGCGGGCGAGAGCCGGCTGGCGTCCGCACCGTGTATCTCCAGGTCCACGTTGAGCCGCTGACCGGCTTGCCGGAAGGCCTCCACCAACTCGACACGGCGTCCCACGCAGGTAAACAGCACGCGCAGCGGTTGCGCGGCTTTCCTTGTGGTTTTCGACGATGTGCCGGTTGTGCTCATTCCTACTCCGTTGTCGTGGCCGGCCTGCCTCCAAGCCCGTGCCGTCCATGCCGACTATATCGCACAAGTCGCGGCCGGACTACAGCACATCCGATAGCCGCCGGCTCGCCACGGTGTAGAACGGCCCAGGTGCGGAGTTGTGTCACCGGGTGCCCGTGGTAGTGTGGGTAAGTCATGGATGCTTTCATTGTCAGTATCGGCACCGAGCTTGTGACGGGGCAGTGCCTCGACACCAACGCGGCGTGGCTGTCGGGCGAGTTTGCCCGTTCCGGGATCGGTGTGCTGGGGCATATCACCGTCGGCGATGACACGGAGCGCGTGGCAGCCGCAATCTGCCAGGCCGCGGCTGAGGCGGAGTTGGTTGTCGTGACGGGGGGGATCGGCCCGACGCCGGACGACGTGACCCGCGAGAGCCTCGCGACGGCGATCGGTCAGCCGCTGGAGCTCAACCCCGAGGCGCTGGCGGGAATCGAGGCGCTTTTCGCCCGGTGGCAGCGGCCGATGGACGACGCCAACCGGATCCAGGCGATGATCCCGCGCGGTTGTGGCGTGATTCCCAACGAGCGCGGGACCGCGCCGGGGATACAGGCGCAGTTCGACGGGACGGTAGTGATCGTGTTGCCCGGCGTGCCGGCCGAGATGAAGGCGATGTTCCGGCAGGCCGTGGCCACGGTTTTGGCCGACGAAGCGGGCGGCAACTCGATCGCAACGGGTAGGCTGAACTGCTTCGGCATCAGCGAATCCAAAGTCGGCGAGCTGCTCTCGGACCTGATGCAGCGATCGCGGAACCCGCAGGTGGGCACGACGGCCACGGAGGGCACCATCTCGGTTCGGGTGACGGCCCGGGGGGCGACGCCGGACGCGGCTCAGCGCCTGCTTGCGGCCGATTTGGCCGAGGCTCAAGTGCGGCTCGGGCGAGCCGTGTACGGCGTCGACGACCAGAGCCTGCAGGCGTCCGTGGCTGGCCTGCTGCTGCAGCACGGCAAGACCGTGGCGACGGCTGAGTCCTGCACGGGCGGGCTGCTGGCCAGGCGGCTGACCGACGTGTCGGGGAGCAGCGCCTTCTTCCATCGCGGCTACGTCACCTATTCCAACGAGTCCAAGAGCGAGCTGCTCGGCGTACCTTGTGAAATGATCGAAGCCGAAGGGGCGGTGAGCGAGGCGGTGGCTTCCGCCATGGCAGTCGGATGCCGTACCTCGGCTGGCACGGATTATGCTCTGTCGATTACCGGCATCGCCGGACCGACGGGTGGGCTGCCGCCGGACAAGCCGGTGGGGCTGGTCTATCTCGGCCTGGCGAGCGCGGACGGCGTGATCGTCAAGCGCCTGCTGGCGGGTGAGCATCTGACTCGCTCACAGATTCGGGACCGTGGCAGTAAGGCTGCCTTGAATCTGCTCAGGCATAGCCTGCTCGAGTTGGGCTCTTCATGAGCGGCGTCTCGGATCACGGCGCAGGGCGCCAACGGTTAGGCAGGTTTCCGCAACAGGTCGTTGCGGAAGGCGGGACAGGGTACTAGAATCCGGCCCGCGCACTACGACGAAAGCCGTGGTTAGCGCGGAGCTTACGAACGTTACAGCCGGGACGTGGAGATCGTTGACCGCCCGGTACAAGGCACGGAGGCTGGCTTACAACCGGCGGCTACGCGAATCAATGCACGGTAACGGCGCCAATCCCGTTCGCGATTACTTCCACAACATCTGGCAGACGGTCTATTCGATTCTCGTCGGCATGCGGTTGTCGCTGAAGTACTGTTTCGCCAAGACGGTGACGCTCCAGTACCCCGACGTGGCGCCCGCGCTTCAGCCGCGCTATCGCGGTTTCCACTTCTATGAAATCGAGAAGTGCATCGCGTGCGATATGTGTGCGAAGGCCTGCCCGGTCGACTGCATCTACATCGATAAATCCGGACCGCGCAAGGTCGACAAAGCCAGCGGCATTGCCGTCGGCGGAGCGATGACGCGCTACGCCATCGACTACGCGAAGTGCATGTTCTGCGGGCTTTGCTGTGACCCGTGCCCGACCGACTGTATCCACATGGGCAACGTACACGACATGTCCGGTTACACGCGTGAGGACATGATCGTCGAGTTTACGGAACTGGCGACGCGCGGACTGCAAACGCCGCAGCCGATCTGGATGCAAAAGAAGAAACCCGCTGAGTGGGCGACGGCGACGAAGAACGAGTGGCTGGAGTTCACCCATTCGGACGACAAACTGGCGAATCAGACGGATCAACGGCGCGAGGCCATGGTCAACGCGCTGAAGCCGTCGGAGCCGGCGAAGAAGAAAGAGCCCGCTACCAAAGAGTGATTGAGGATCGGACGTGTATTCCGTATTGGTTGACAGCGTTAACGCAGTAGTCGGTTCCGCCCTGATGCAGACGGAGAGGGCCGCCCATGCGAACACCAACACCGAGTTGGTGTTCGGCGTCTTGCTGTTCACCTTCGGCGGCTTCGCTCTGGCGTTCGCGGGCCTCAGCGTCGGGCGCATCGTTCGCCCGTCGATGCCGCACCCCGAGAAGGGTACGCCCTACGAGTGCGGCGAGCCGGCCATCGGCGACGGCTGGGTCCAGTATGACCTGCGGTTCTATACGGTAGCGCTGGTCTTCATCGTCTTCGATGTCGAGGTGGCGTTGCTCTGGCCCTGGGCTGTCGTGTTCAAAGAGATGGGGGCGTCCGCTTTCTGGCCGTTCGCGGTCTTCTTCGCCCTGATCGCCATCCCGTTCCTTTACGAGTGGAAGTCGGGCTATCTGAACTGGGTCCGCGACGCCTCGGCGCAGGAGAAGCGGTCCGTGCTGGACTCGGCGGAGTCGGCGGCTTAGATAGCCGTCGCGGAAGGTGTACGTTTGGCATTCGGTGCTCGATCGACGGGCCCGGAGAGATTCGATGAGTTGGATCGAAAACCGGTTTGAGGAAGGCCTGATCGTCACGTCGCTTGACTGGGCGATCAATTGGGGCCGCAGCAACAGCATCTGGCCGATGACCTTCGGCCTGGCGTGCTGTGCCATCGAGATGATGGCGGCTGGTGCCTCGCGGTTCGATATGGACCGGTTCGGCGCGGGTGCGTTCCGTGCCACGCCGCGGCAGTCGGACCTCATGATCGTCGCCGGTACGGTGACGTACAAGATGGCCAGCCGCGTCAAGCGTCTCTACAACCAGATGCCCGAACCGAAATACGTCATGGCGATGGGCGCATGCACGATCGGCGGCGGGCCTTACTTCAAACATGGATACCACGTGGTCAAGGGCGTCGATTTGATCGTGCCCGTTGATATATACGTACCGGGTTGCCCACCGCGTCCCGAAGCGTTGCTGGAAGGGCTCATGCGGCTGCAGGACAAGATTCGTCGGCAGACGCGAGCCAAGAGCCCAATGACGAAACTGAAAAAGACGGCCCTGGCCTAGGGCGAGGATTCGCAGGCGTGATACCCGAGGACATCTGTAACCTGATTAAAGCCCGCTTCCCCGACGCGATCGAGGCGACGGTGCTGGACGCCGCGCGGCCTTACGTCCAGATCAAGGCGGAGTCGTTGGTCGAGGTGGCTACGTTCCTGCGGGACGATCCGAGCCTGCGGTTCAACCTGCTGCGGTCGATCAGTTCGATCGACTTGCTGGCCGACAACAAGCTGGCCTGCGCGTATGACATGATGCACGTGCCCACCGAGAACCGGGGCGATCTACTGACCACCACGCGGAGCTTCGCGCTACGGGTTGTGACCGACCGTGACGATCCGGTGATTCCGTCGCTCGCGGGCGTGTGGCGGGCGGCTGACTGGCACGAACGCGAGGCGTTCGATCTGATGGGGATTCGCTTCAGCGATCACCCCGATCTTCGGCGGATCCTCTGCCCTGACGACTGGGTCGGGCATCCGCTTCGCAAGGATTACGAGTTCCCGCTCGAGTACCACGGGATACCGGCTACAACGGAGTACGGGCTGACGAACCCGCGGCACTAGACGGGAGTTGCCGACAACGGACATGGCAGAAACGACCTTCGAATCCACGCCCGACCTGCTTCTCGATCACGATCGAGTCGAGCAGGGCGACCTGCAGACGGAAGAACTGCTGGTCAACATGGGCCCGCAGCACCCGTCGACGCACGGTGTGTTGAGGATCGTCCTGCGCACCGATGGTGAGATGGTGCTCGAAGCGGAGCCGCACATAGGCTACTTACACCGATGCGCCGAGAAGATCGGTGAGAGCGTGCAGCCGTACCAGTACATCCCCTACACCGACCGTATGGACTACATCGCGGGGATGAACAACAACCAGGCCTTTGCCATCGCGATCGAGCGACTTTGCGGTGTCGAGGTGCCCGAGCGAGCGAAGCGCATCCGCGTCATCATGGCCGAATTGAACCGGATTGCCTCGCATCTCGTCGCGCTGGGCACCTACGGCCTGGACATGGGCGCGTTCACGCCGTTTACCTGGTGCTTCCGCGAGCGGGAAATGATCCTCGACCTGTTCGAGGCGGCCTGCGGGGCGCGGCTGACCTACAGCTATATCACCGTCGGCGGCGTCCATGACGACCTGCCCGACGGTTGGGTCGAGCGGTGTGAGGAGTTCCTCGACTTCTTCGAGCCGAAGATCGTCGACTACAACAACCTGCTCAGCTTCAACCACATTTTCGTAAAACGCACCGCCACCGTGGGCGTCATTACAGCCGAGGACGCGCTCGCGTTCGGTCTGACCGGCGCGGCACTGAGGGCGACCGGCGTGCGGTGGGACCTGCGGAAGGTGACGCCCTACGACGGATACGAGGACTACGACTTCGACATTCCGATCGGGCAGGACGGTGGGATCGACGGCGTGCCCCGCGGCGTCGTGACCGGTGACTGCTGGAGCCGTTACTACGTGCGTATCCTCGAAATGACCCAGTCGGTGCGCATCATGCGGCAGGCGCTGAAGCGGCTCGAAGAGGGGCCCATCGAGGCGAAGAAGGTCAAAGGTATCAAGCTGCCCGCGGACGAGGTCTACGTCGAGATCGAGAACCCGCGCGGGCAATTGGGTTTCTATGTGCAGGGCGACGGCTCGGCCATTCCGGCACGCGTCAAGGCGCGCGGCCCGAGCTTCTGCAACCTCGCGATTACGTCGCATACGTGCAGGGACATCCTGCTGGCGGACGTACCGGCCATCATCGGCAGCCTCGATGTCGTGCTGGGTGAGGTGGATCGATAGGTCTTATTGAATCGGGCTCGCCATTGAGCGAGCCAACGGGAGCGTCGACGTGAGTCAGTTCGCGGTTCCATGGCGAGAGAAACCAGAGCCTAGCCATGGGTTCGTTTCGAGCTTCATCGTGGCACTGGCGAAGGGTATCTATGCCATCGCCACGCCCATCGTGACGCGCTTCCCGGGTTCGATTCTCCTCAGTGCGGTGGTCGCGAGCTGCTTCCTCGTCTGGGCTCATGCTCTACTGTTCTCCTACGTGGATACCGCCGTGCTCGAACGGGCGGCCGAGGTCGGGGCGGCGAATCCGAACGCGTTCGGCTACTTCTCGCCGTCGACTTGGGGCTTGCCTCCGTCGGTGATCGGAACGCTGCTCGCCGGTGACGCAGCCGTGGAGGGGCAGTCGCCCGGACTACTTTCGTATCTGCTGTGGCCGGTGCAGTTCGGCTTCACGCGCGACATGATCGCGTTCGGTGCGATCTTCGCCTGGTTCAATATCGTCCCGGTCTATGTCATCTGGTGGGAACGCAAGGTAGCCGGCCGCATTCAGTCCCGGCTTGGCCCGATGCGCGTTGGCGGTTGGCACGGCTGGGCGCAATCGCCGGCTGACGGCATCAAGCTGGTGCTGAAAGAGGACTTCATTCCGGACGCCGCGGACTCGATCCTCTTCAGAGCGGCACCTTACTTCGCCATTATCCCTTCGGCCCTTGCCTTCGTGGCGTTGCCGTTCGGCGTGACCTACATCTTCCGCGAGGTCGATGTAGCGCTCGTGTTCATCCTTGCCATGCTCGGCATCGAGGTGATGTCCGTCATCCTGGGCGGGTGGGCCTCGAACAACAAGTGGAGCGTTTACGGCGGGATGCGTGAGGCGTGCCAGATGGTGGCCTACGAAATCCCGATGGGTATGGCGCTGCTCGTGCCGGTCGTCTGTGTCGGGTCGCTGAGCCTCAAGTATATCGGCGAGGTGCAGGCCGACGGATGGTTCAGTTGGCTGGCCTTCAGGAACCCGTTCGCGTTCGTGGCGTTCGTGACCTACTTCATCGCGTCGCTGGCGAGTTGCAAGCGTGCCCCGTTCGATCTGCCCGAGGCGGAAAGCGAGCTGGTGGCGGGCTTCCTGACGGAATACTCCGGCTTCAGGTGGGCGCTGTTCTTCTTCGCCGAGTACGCAGCCATGTTCGTCGTCGGCGGTCTTGCAACGATCATGTTCCTCGGCGGATGGAACTCGCCGATACCGTCGGACTGGGGTGCTGGATTGGGCGAATCGATCTGGGCTAAGGGCCTCAAGGGCATCCTGTTCAGCGGACCGATCTGGTTCATTCTCAAGTGCGTCTTCTTCCTGTTCCTGCAGCTCTGGGTCCGCTGGACGCTCCCGCGGATTCGGCTCGACCAGGTGCTTTACGCCTGCGTGCAGGTGCTGTTGCCGCTGACGATGGTCCTGCTCTTTGGAACGACCTTGTGGGTTTGGGCGTCCGAATCGGGTAACGCGACGTGGGACGTCATCGCCTCGATCGTCAGCAAAGTGCTGGGGATCGTCGGGCTCGCGTTCGGATTCGGCTTCGTGGCCATCGCCGGGTATGGGTTCTATCACCGGCGGCGGTTGGTCGGAAACTTGGTGATTGATCCGCTTCCGGGCTCGTAATAGAGCCGCGATAGCGGTTTGGTTCGGCTTACGGTTATGAAAGAAGCTCGATTCATACTCATGAGCTTGCTCGTGCTGCTGACGGCATCGAGCGCTTTCGGTGCGCCGTCCGACGCCACCGGGGCAGCCGCTCCCGGCTCGGTGCTCGAGGCGGTGCTGTTCTACATCGTCGCCGGCGGCGTGGTCGTCTCGGCACTCGGTGTGTGCATCGCGCAGAACATCGTTCGCATGGCGGTTTGGCTTTTCACGGCGCTGGCGTCGGTGGCGGTGATGTACTTCCTGCTGGCGGCTAACTTCATCGGTGCGATTCAGTTGATCGTCTACGCCGGCGGTACGCTGATTCTGCTCGTTTTCGGTGTGATGCTGACGAGCAAGTCGCCGTGGATCCGGTTCGAGGCGCCGAAGCTGGAATTGGTAGCAGCGACAGTTGTGTGTGTCGGCCTGTTCCTTTCGCTTTGCACCTTGCTCGGGCGAGCGGCGTGGGAGAGCGTGGACGAAGCCACGGCAGGTACGTCGATCGCGACGATCGGTCGCGCACTGATCACCGAGTATCTGGTGCCGTTCGAGATGGCCGGCGTCGTGCTGATGATCGTCATGGTCGGAGCCGCGCATATGGCGCGGCAGGAGAAGTAGTTACGTGCTTTCGATCGGTTTAACGCATTACCTCGTCGTGGCGGCTGTCCTGTTGTGTACGGGCCTGTTCACCATCATGACCAAGCGTAACGCGATCGGGATTCTGATCGGCGTCGAGTTGTTGCTCAACGCCGCGAACGTGAACTTAGTGGCGTTTGATCGCTTCAGAGAGGGCGGCCTCTTTGACGGGCAGATCATGGCGCTGTTTATCATCGTGCTGGCTGCGGCGGAAGCGGCCATCGCGGTGGGTATCTGCATCAACGTGTACAAGAACCTCGCGACGGTGGATGTCGATTCGGCTCGACAGTTGCAGGGTTGATCGTAACTAGGATGGCCAGCCCGCTACGGCGGTCGGGTAACGGTTGTTGATGGGACAGTATACGTACGAAATCCTGCTTGCTTGCGGCGTGCTCTCGCCGCTGGTGAGCTTTTGGCTGCTCGTCTTCGCCGGGCCCAAGCTTGGCAAGCCGGCGGCCGGTTGGGTGGCGGTCGTTCTCGGCATGGGTGTACCGCTGGTGCTGGCGACCATTGTGCTGATCGGCTGGCTCGGTGAGACCGAAGGCGGGAGAGCGGCACTGACGGCCGGCGCATACCGAGGTACGTGGGCGTATATCGGAACGATCCCCGTCACGGTCGGCGTCAAGCTCGACTCACTTACCGTCGCCATGTTCTTCATGGTGACGCTCATCGCGTTTCTGATTTTCGTCTTCAGCATCGGCTACATGAAAGGCCACAGCGACGAGGTCGCCGGTAAGAGCAAGTACCACCGCTTCTTCGCCTATCTGTCACTGTTCGGCTTCAGCATGCTCGGCCTCGTGCTCAGTTCCAGCCTGCTCTTCCTGTTCATCTTCTGGGAACTGGTCGGGCTCTGTAGCTACCTGCTGATCGGCTACTACTTCGACAAGGGCTTCGCGTCGGCTGCGGCGATGAAGGCATTCATCACGAACCGCGTCGGCGACTTCGGTTTCCTGATCGGCCTGATGCTGGTCTTCATGCACCTCGGCACGCTCGATCTGGATGAGGCCGCCACGGTCTTCGCTCAGCAATACGCAGCCGGCACGGGCATCTTCGCGAGTCACTTTACGCTATTCGGCTGGTCGCTGGCGACGATCATGGGCGTCGGCCTGTTCTGCGGCGCGATGGGCAAGAGCGCCCAGTTCCCGCTGCACGTTTGGCTGCCCGATGCGATGGCCGGCCCTACGCCGGTTAGTGCGTTGATCCACGCCGCCACCATGGTCGCAGCCGGCGTCTACCTGGTCGCACGGGTGTACAGACTGATGACCCCCGAGGCGCTGGCGTTCGTCGCGCTGATCGGTTGCCTGACGCTGACATTGATGGCGCTGATCGCGATCGTCCAGGTCGACATTAAGAAGTGCCTCGCCTATTCGACGCTTTCGCAACTCGGCTACATGATCTTCGCCATGGGTTGCGGTGCGTGGATTGCCGCTCTATTCCACCTGATCACGCACGCCTTCTTCAAAGCCATGCTCTTCCTGTGCTCGGGCCAGGTGATCGAGGGGTGCCACCACGAGCAGGACATGCGGAAGATGGGCGGGCTGATGAAGAAGATGCCTGTCACGGGTATCACGTTCCTGGTCGGCGTGCTGGCGATCGCTGGCACGGGCATTCCCATTCCCGGCGCGGAGATCGCGGGCAGGAAGATCGGCCTCGGCGGCTTCTTCAGCAAGGACGAGATTCTGGCCGTCGCCTACGTCCGTGCCTTCGAGTGGGACGACATCAGCAAGCATGAGGAACACGGCGAAGCCCACGGCGCCGGTCACACCGCCGCACCGGAACCGGAAGGTTCACGCGCCATGCTGGTCGCCGATCGCACCCAGGCCGAGCATCACGACGAACATCAGCCGGCTGCAGCGGCACACGGCGCGCAATCAACCCACGACAGCCACGGCGGCGCGGATCGCGCGGCGATCTTCAAGGACATGAAGAAGCTGCCTAGCTGGATGTTCTATCTCGCGATCTTCACGGCCTACGTCACGCCGTTCTACATGATGCGCTGTTGGTGGATGACCTTCATGGGCAAGCCGCGTGACCAGCACGTGTACGACCACGCCCACGAAACACCGCTGATGTACGTGCCGCTCGTCGTACTGGCGATCGGGACCTTCGTCTCGAGCTACTTCCTCTTCAGGCCGCTGATCGAGGACGCGAGCCATTCGGCCACGAGCGCGGCCATGGTCCTGGCGACCGACGGAGAGCTTGGAACCGAGGCGATACACGCAGCCCATGGCTGGCTTCGCTGGTATGTCGGTGGGGCGTTCCTCGTTGGGTTCATCGTGGCCATCGCGATCTATCGCAATGGTCTCGGCCTGGCTGAGCAACTCAAGAAGGTCTTCCTGCCGATCCATACGATCCTTTGGAACAAGTATTACTTCGACGAAGTGTATGACGTAGTGTGGGTCAAGGGTTGCGTGCTCGTGGCGCACATCGCCCGCTTCTTCGACACCTACTTCATCGATCTGCTCGTCAACCTTTCGGCGGCTGTCACGGAACGGATCGCGGCATTCTCCGGCCTGGTCATCGACAACCATGGCATCGACGGGATCGTCAACGGCATCGCGAAAACGTCCATCGATATCGGCGGGGTCGCGCGTGCGCCGCAGACCGGACGGATACGAAACTACGTGTTGTTTGCCACGGCCGTCGCGACGGTGGTGGTGGTTTGTGTGTTGGCTTTCGGGATGGATTCGGGCTCCGGTGCCGCTACGGTGGCAAGTTCCGTAGCCCCTTAGGTTCTTGATAAAGACGACGTTGCCATGGACCTGCTGACGCTAATTGTGTTCTTGCCGGCACTGGGAGGCCTGCTCTGCCTATTCGTACCGAGAGCTCAGGTGCGGGTGGTGGCGGTGCTTGCCAGTCTGGCGACGCTGCTGGTCTCGCTCCTGCTGTTCCCGACCTTCCTCGGCGGCGCAGAGGCGGCCGAGTCGATCTTCGGTACGAGTTACGGCAAGTTGCAGCACGTCATTCGGCTCCCGTGGATCACGGGAGAGGGCTTCGAGATCGAGTACTTCCTGGGTATCGACGGGCTCGGCTTCCCGCTGATCATCCTGACGACGCTCGTGTCGTTCCTCTCGTGCCTGGCGAGCTGGAACTTCGACACCTGGAAGATCAACAAGGGGATTCGCGGCTACTTCTTCCTGTTCCTACTGCTCGAAACCGGCATGCTGGGCGTGTTCGTGTCGCTCGACTTCTTCCTCTTCTACATCTTCTGGGAAGTCATGCTGCTTCCCATGTACTTCCTGATCGGCGTCTGGGGCGGACCGCGGAAGGAATACGCCGCCATCAAGTTCTTCCTCTTTACGCTGGCTGGCTCGGTGCTGATGCTCGTCGCACTGGTGGCGATGTACTTCTACGGCGGGGCGGCGATCGAGGCAGCGGGCGGCTCAGTCCCCAGCGGCTATCGCGTCACGGATAGCGGCGCTCCGGTGGCGATTACGCACGGCACGTTCGACCTGATCGAACTGGCCACGAACGATGTAATCCAGAAGTACTTCTCAGCGAAGGCGACGCTCTTCCTCGGGATGCGCTTCGCCCCGATCATGTTCATGTTCCTGTTCATCGGTTTCGCGATCAAACTGCCCTCGGTGCCGTTCCACACGTGGTTGCCCGATGCACACGTCGAGGCGCCGACGCCGATCAGTATGATCCTGGCCGGCGTGCTGCTGAAGATGGGCGGCTACGGCTTCCTGCGGCTCTGCTATCCGATCTTCCCGCTCGGCGGAGAGTATTGGGCATTCTTGCTGGCTACGGTCGGCGTGGTGAGCATCTTGTATGGTGCGCTGTGCGCGATGGCGCAAACCGACTTCAAGAAGCTCGTCGCATATAGCTCCGTGTCTCACATGGGTTACGTGTTGCTCGGCATCGCGGTCATGACGCCGGCCGGCTTCCAGGGGGCGATGTTCCAGATGATCGCTCACGGAATCTCATCACCCATGTGCTTCTTCCTGGTTGGTGTGATTTACGATCGTGCCCACCATCGTGAGATCAACCGGTTCGGTGGATTGTGGCTGACCATGCCGAAATACGGCACGATGGCGACGATCGGCTTCTTTGCGTCGTTGGGCTTGCCCGGTTTGTGCGGGTTCATTGGCGAGGTGTGGGTGCTGCTGGGCACGTTCGACGCGGGCTCGAAGTACACCTGGGCCTACCCGATGGCGATCCTGGCGGCCGCCGGCGTGATCCTGACAGCCGGCTACATCCTCTGGCTGATTCGCCGTGTCTACCTCGGTAACGAGCGTGAGGAGTACCGCGGTTTTCCCGACGCGTCGGGGCGTGAGATATTCATTCTCGTGCCCATGGCTATTCTCTGCATCGCGCTGGGTGTGCTCCCGATGCAGACCGTGTTCAACTTTACGAACGGCACGCTCGACCTGCTGCTGGCGGGCGTGACGGATACGATCAACGCGATGATCTGACCCGCGCAGCCGATAGCGGCTGCGTCTTGGTGTTCATCGCACGGTAAGGCGATCTAAGTGAGTTTCCTGGCACAGACAGATCCTTGGGCCGGCATCGACGTGGGTGAGCAACTCTTCGCCTTCTCGCCGATGATCGCGCTGATATGCACGATGCTTGCGGTCGTAACCTGTCCGCTGCTGTTCGGTCGCGGCCCTCGTCCGATTGCCATCGTCGTGGCGGTCGGTGTGATTGTGACCTTCTACCTGGCGATGCGCGTGGCGGGCGTGGTCTCGACGGGCGCGATCAGCGGCCTCTCACCGGGCGGTGCCGGTGGCATGTTGATTGCCGATCCGCTGTCCGCCGGTTTCCAGATCATCCTCATGGTGTTCCTGGCAGGCATCTTCTGGCTCTGGTGGATGGGGTCAGCCGCTACCGAACGAAACGCGCCCGAGTTCTTCATCCTGCTGCTGGGCAGTGCGCTGGGCATGGCGCTGATGGTCAGCACGCTGAACCTGCTGCTGATCGTCGTGGCGATCGAAACAGCCTCCTTGCCGAGCTACGCCATCGTCGGGTTCGACAAACGCGATAAGGCCGGCGCCGAAGCCGCGCTGAAGTATATGGTGTTCGGGTCCGTCTCCGCCGCGGTCATGCTGTATGGCATCAGCCTCCTGTATGGCCTGGTGGGCAGCCTGAACGTGGCGGACCTTGCTCAGTACGTAGCGACCATGGGGTTCCACACGGGCGAGAGTTCCGTGCTGCTGAGCGTGGGGCTTCTGGCGTTCTTTGCCGGCATCGCCTTCAAGGTTTCAGCCGTACCGTTCCACTTCTGGTGCCCCGATGCGTTCGAGGGCGCGAAAGTGGAAGTGACCACCTGGCTTTCCGTGGCGAGCAAGGCAGCCGGTCTGATTCTGCTCGCCCGAGTCGCGCTGACGTTCTGTGCCGCGGTCGAGGCGCCGTTGAACATGCAGTTCCTCGAACCGGTCGCCTGGGTGATCGGCATCGTGGCCGCTGTAACGTGTACGATCGGCAACTTCTCGGCGTACAAGCAGGAGAGCGTCAAGAGGCTGCTTGCCTATTCGTCGATCGCTCACGCAGGGTACATGATGATGGCAGCCGCGGTGTTCGTGTATGCCGGAAGCCCGGGCTACACCGCCGGCCTGACGGCATTACTGGTATACATCATCATCTACATGTTCATGAACCTCGGCGCGTTCGGGATCACGGCACTGGTCGTGTGGGACGGCGGCAGTGACAAGCTCGATGCCTTCAACGGGCTCATGCGCCGGGCGCCGTGGCTCGCTATTCCGATGATCATCTGTCTGATGTCGCTCGTGGGTCTTCCGCCGTTTGCCGGTTTCATCGGGAAGTGGTGGATCCTCGTCGCGCTGGGCGGGTTGGATTCGACGCTGGGGTGGTTCCTCGTGATCGCCGCGGTCGCCAACACGCTGATCAGCCTCTACTTCTACCTGCGGATCGTCGTCCGCATGGTGTTCGCGGAAGACCAGCGGGCGGCTGTGCGGGCGCCTGTCGGCGGAATCGCGCTCGTGAATCTGTGTGCGCTGGCGCTCCTGCTTCTGTTCGTGTTCGCTCAGCCGCTCAAGACCAGTGCCGAGCAACTTTCCCGCGGCATGTATCAGGCCGTCGCATCGAATACTTCTGACAGCTCTTCGGCACGCGTGGCCGACAGTGGGTCCTAGCTATGAGTCAAGCCGAGGTTTTGGACGTACTGAACGAGCTACTGACCGTCGAGCAGCGGCGGCTTGCCATACGCCTGGTCGAGTCGACCTTGTTCGTATCGGAAGATGCCATCGCGGAAAGCCGCCTCCTCGTGCGCATGGTGGACCAGAGCGGGCAGCATTGCGGCCGATTGGTCGACGTCATGCTGCAACTCGGCGGCGTGCCCGGACCGCGCACCGGCGATCTGGACACAGCCCACCTTCACTATCAGCAGCTTGACCATCTCTGGCCGCATCTCGTTGCGGACCACGAGAAACTCGTGGCGACCTATCGCCGCGCAGCCGAGCGCGTCGTGTGTGAACCGCAGGCCGCCGAAGTGGTCGGTGGCATCCTCGCCAAATACCAGGCCGACTTCGATTCGCTACGTGACGCCCAGGGCGTCGCCGCTCACCCCGCTGCCTGAACCGACACGCCGGCAGCGCCTGCCTCTCGATTGGCATCGCTCAGACGACACCGGTAGCGACCAGTGCGCCCAGCACCCAGCAGTAGAGGGCGAAGTAGTGAAGGCGTCCGCGCCGCACCGCGCCGAGCAGGATCTTCAACGCAGCGATTCCCACCACAAACGAGACGGCGCTGCCCACGATGACCGGGCCCAGCGCGATGTCGCCGAGTTCACCCGCCGGCAGCGTGATCGTGTCCTTCAGCTTGAACACCGACGCACCGGCAATCGCCGGAAAAGCGAGCAGGAAACTGAACTCAGCCGTCCAGCGACGCCGGATGCCGAGGTAGGCGGCCACGCAGATCGTCGAACCGCTTCGCGAGATACCCGGGAAGATGGCGCAGGCTTGTGCGATGCCGATGAGCACGGCGTGGTACCAGCGGAAGTCCTTCCATCCCTTTCTTCCCGCCGGGATCAGGGCGGTGCCTGCCAGGACCGTGCCGGTGACGATGAGGAATAAGCCGATCCAAACCGGCTTGCCGAAGGCGGCCTCGAAGGTGTCCTGGAAGGCGACGCCGATGATCCCAGTCGGAATCGTGCCGAGGATCGCCAGGGCGGCGATGCGCCACGCATACTGCTTAGATGACCAGCTCGCACGCGGCTCGGCTAGAAGGCGTCGCACAAAGTGTCGTGCCGAGCCGGCGAAGACGATGACCACCGCGAGCAGCGTGCCCAAGTGGGCGAGCACGTCGAACAGCAGCATGTCCGATCCGCTCGGGTCGAGTTCCAGCAACCGCTGCGTCACCGCGAGATGACCGCTGCTGCTGATCGGGAGGAATTCGGTGATGCCCTGCAGCACGCCGAGGATGATCGAATCGGCGTAGGAAAGTCCGGTCACGACGCACTTTCTTCAAGAATGTAGCGAGAGCGAACGAGGTACTGAATCGTGGACAGCGCCGTGATGATGACCGTCGCCCACACCAGGATGGTCTTGGTCAATTCCGCCGTGTCGGGGCTGGGCCACGCGTTGTCGCGGGCGATCAGAAACAGGATGACCGGGGCCGCAATGCTCTGCATCCACATCTTGGCCTTGCCGTACCAGCTTGCGCCGAACTCACGCCCGGTCGACTCGTTGAAGCCGCGCAGCCCGGTAACCAGCAACTCGCGCCCCACGATCACGACGACCATCCACGCACGCAGGTTCGTCACGTTATGCCCGTCAGGATCGACGAAGCCCGGGCCGACGAACAGGATGAACGTGCCGCAAATCAGCACCTTGTCGACGAGTGGGTCGAGGATTCGCCCGAGTGCCGTCACCTGGCCGTACTTTCGCGCGAGGTAGCCGTCCAAAAAATCGGTGCCGGCGGCTATCACGAACAGCGCTGCGGACACATCGAGTAGCCATGTCGCGGGGATGGCGTCGCTCTGGGCATACTGCGAGAGGAGTACGAAGAAGATGATCGCCAGCACCAGCCGGGCGAGTGTGATCTGATTGGGAAGGTTGATCGAGAGTTTCATCCGCCCAGCGTCGGTAAGGAGATACTCGTCGGTCTGGCGACGAGGTCGTAACCGTCACGATCCGTGCCGCGTACGGTGACCATCTCGCCCGGTTCCGCCTGGCAGTCGGTCACGAACGTGACACTGTCGACCGCCGGCGCCTGCCCGCGATGCCTGCCCACTGGCCGGCCCTGCTCATCGACGCCGTCGACAAGCACCTCGAATTCGGTGCCGATCCGTTCGTCGGCCAGGTCGAACGCGATTTCCTGCTGTGTCGTCATCAAGGCGTCGAGTCGTTCCTGTTTGACGTCGTCGTGAATCTGGTCCTTCATGCGACCGGCCGGCGTGTCCGGCTCGAGGGAGTAGGGAAACACGCCGAGGGCGTCGAATCTGAACTGCTCGATGAAGTCTCGAAGTTCCTCGAATTCCCCCTCCGTTTCGCCGGGGAAACCGGTGATCATGGTGGTACGGATGACCACGCCGGGGATACGGTCGCGGAGCTTCAACAGGAGCCGTTCGGTCGCCGCGCGATCTATTTGCCGGTGCATCGCCTTCAGAACGCGATCGCTGATGTGTTGTAACGGGATGTCGATGTAGTTGCAAACACGTTCGCTACCCGCGATCGCGTCGATGATGTCATCCGTCATGACGCTCGGGTAGACGTACATCAAGCGAAGCCAATCGAGCCCTGCGATCGTGTCGAGCTGCCGCAGAAGTCCACCCAGGCCGGAGCCGGGCGAGTCGTCGCCGAGCCCGTAGCTCGTCGTGTCCTGTCCGATGAGCAGGATCTCCCGCGCGCCGTCGGCAACCAACTCGCGCGCTTCGGTCATGACGGCCTGCGGCGGTTTACAGTGCATCGCTCCGCGGATAGCGGGGATCGTGCAGAACGTACACTTCTGATCGCAACCCTCGCTGATTCGCAGATAGGCGTAATGCGCCGGAGTCAGTCGCAGCCGCGCCGTGTCGAGCTGGGTGAACGGGTGGTAGTCATTCAAGTACACGTCGACGGCACGCTCGGGCGCGTCCGCCTCTCCTCCCAGCACGGCATCGACGATGTCGTCCCGGTTATTGACGCCGACCAGCGCATCGACGCCGTCGAGTCTCTGAAGGATGGCCTGCTTGTCGCGTTGGACGAGACAGCCCGCGACCACGACTCGCCGTAGCGTCCCATTGGCCTTGCGGTCGACGACCTCGCGGATGACCTCGTCGGCCTCGGTCCGCGCAGCCTCGAGGAAGCCGCAGGTGTTGATGACGACGACGTGCGCGTCGTCCTCGTCGGCGGTCAGGACACAACCGGCTTCCGCCAACTGCCCGAGCATTTTCTCGGAGTCGACGAGGTTCTTGACGCAGCCGAGCGAGACGAATGCGACGCGTGTTTCACTACTTTGGTTCACAAATCCGCACTTTAAGAGGGTAATTTCGCGTCGAGTGTATCAGATTACGGCGGACGCGGAAGAGGGTGCGGGGCATGGCGTGTATTGTACCGACCGGTGGCGTCAGCTCGGAGGGAAGTCGTTTGCGGCTTGCTGTTCTTCCAGCTCGTGCATGAGGCGTTCGAGGCCGGCGAGCCGTTTCTTGGCCAGCGTGCGGACAACCTGAAACCGAAACGAATCGCTCAAGCGAGCGCTCCAGAAGTGGTACTCGGTCCGCCGGTGCCACCGGTCGATGACCGCCTGGATCGCATTGCCGTCCAGAGCGCCGCGGCGGATTGTCGACCAAAGTGAAGTGGCGCTGAAGTCGTCCAGGTTGTCGGCGTCGGAGACGATCTGCCCTTCGATGATCCCAAGGTCACGCTGGTCGAGGCCCATGACTGCGTCCGCGGCGCGGTCGAGCAGTTCGGCTGGAACGAGGTCGCGCAGGCATTCGCGCATGTAGCTAGCGCTGTGCTCACGGTGATCATCGGACGGGGAGCGCACCAGCACTTCGAATCGGCTCACTTCCTTGCTCTTGACGCGCAACGCCCACGCGGCGTCATGGTAGAGCGCGGCAGCGACGACGACGACAGGATCAGGTGACAGGTTCGCGACACCCGGAAGTTCCGCTATACGCAGCGCGTTTCGTCCGACGCGTGCAGAATGCTCCCACAGAAACGGGTCCGAATCGCCATTATCCGTGCAAATGGCGAGATCAGACTCGGCGCGCTTCCAGATCGCATCCAGTTGCGTCATGGACTACGTCCGTTGCCACCTGCCGGGTTGCGGCGGGTGGGTTGCCTACCTTCCCCTTGACTACCAGCGGGCCACGGTGCCGTGAAGGCTGACCGGAGCTGCTCGGGGTTGTCCTTCTCGCAGTCGCGCGAAGCTTGGGCCCGCCGCGAACTTAGCCGATGGCGCCGCGCCGAAGGGCGCTCGCCATCGAGTCGTGGAGGCTGTGACTTGTCGCTGCCGGCTCCGCGCCGTGCCTGCCGTGAAAGACACAGACTCCATTCTAACAGCGAAGGCGACCGGAATGCCAGCTAAAAACAGAAACCGGTCGCTGGAGCCGCCCACGGACGGCCTGGGCGCCAAGCCGCGTGGCTCGTTTTAGTCGCTGTCGATGAGTTCGTAGTAGAAGTTGCGTTTGCGCGGGACCCAGCCGGCATCCGTGATTGTGGCTCGCAATTCCTGCTCCGTGAGCCGGTACGTAGTGCCTGCGGCTGACACGACGTTCTCTTCCATCATGACCGAACCCATGTCGTTGGCGCCGTGAAAAAGTGCGAGTTGACCTATCTTCGCACCCTGCGTGACCCAACTCGACTGAATGTTCGGCACGTTGTCCAGGTAGATGCGCGCCAGGGACGCCATCTTCAGATAGGCGTGGGAATCCGCCAGGACGAGGTGCTTGCCGTCCGGGCTTCCGTCCGAGTCGGCGTCGTGCTGCTTCACCCGGCCTAGCGGTGTGTCGCCGGGCTGAAAGGTCCAGCCGATGAAGGCCGTGAACCCACCGGTTTCGTCCTGAAGGTCCCGAATTCGCCGTAGATGCTCAATCCGTTCAGCCAGCGTCTCGATGTGCCCGAACATCATCGTGATGCTCGTCCTCATGCCGATGCGATGGGCCTCGCGCATCACCCCTAGGTATTGGTCGGTAGTGGTTTTCCCTTGCGCAATCTTCCGGCGGACCCGGTCGACGAGTATTTCCGCACCGCCGCCGGGGATGCTGTCGAGGCCGGCGTCCTGGAGCCTCAGTAGCACGTCCCGGACGCTCATGTCGAACATAAGGTGGAACGCATGGATTTCGGGCGGACTGAATGCATGCACGTGGATCCGCGGGAACTCGCGCTTCATGAAACGCATGAGGTCGACGTACCACTCGAACGGCAGCAACTCAGCGGGGACCAGGCCTCCCTGAAGCAGGATCTGTGTGCCGCCGATGTCGAGCAGCTCCTTGATCTTCGCGGCGATCTCCTCGTGCGACAGGATGTATCCGTCCGGCAGGTTCTTTCGTCCCGTGTCGACGCCCGGCACATCCGCTTTGAAGTCGCAGAAGATGCACTTGGCGGTGCAGTAATTCGCGTAGTTGATGTTGCGGTCGACAACGTAGGTTCGGTAGGGCTCCGGATGGAGTCGCATCGTGATCTCGTGGGCGCGCCGGCCGAGTTCATGGATGCTGCAATCCCTCAGCATCGACAACGCCTCGTCGTCGGTGATACGGGCCGCTGACGTAGCCGGCACGGCGGATGCGGGCGTCATGAGAAGACCAACTCCTGCCCCTCAGCGACCATTCCATGCCGCTCGGCGAGTTCGAGAAAAAGCTTCATGCCCTCGCGTTGGCGCTGCCCGAGTGTGAACTTGAGCCGCGACGTGAGGTAGCGTGTGGCCAGGGCCACGGGGAACCCGAGTCCCGGTCCGAAGTCGGCGGCGATGAGCGAGGCTGTCTTCACGCCGGCATCACGTGCGGCCGACAGACGTTCCGCGATCTCAGCCGTGTCGATTCGGCGCGGCGCCGCCCAGACCGCAAAGACAAATGGCAGAGACGTCAGTGTCTTCCAGGCCGAGCCGAGATCGGTCTCGATCTCGAAGTCGAGCAGGCGGTTCGTGACGACTTTGTCACCGATCAGAAGGACGGCCTCGCAGTCGTCGGTCGGCGTGCCTGAATAGGGCACCACGTTGATCTCGACGCCGTACAGCTCCTTCCAGATGATCGTGGCCAGCACGACCGAGGTGTGCGAATCGCCGTCGACGTGCAGTGTGCGGATCGACTCCGGAGCCGTTCGGGAGAAGACACGGACGGTCAGCGTCTCGCCGTCACAGCCGATGCAGGCATCCGAGACGATCTGCCAGTCGCGGCCCGGCCGAAGCAGGTCCACGATCGGAACGAGCGCTACGTCGACCGTGCCGTCGTCCAGCATGTCGGGCAGACGCGAAGGCACGGCGAAGGTCAGTTCGAGCGTCTCATCGCGATCCAGCCCGGCTATCAGGGGCCGCGAGTTAAGGTAGGATACGACGCCGAGCCGCCACCGTTCGGGTTTTGGGCTGGTTGATTCCTGCACACGATCCTCCGCTGTCGTCCTCACACTCCGGGACGCACTGTCAGTCGAACGCCGGGACGATTATAGACGGCGTGGCCGAGGCGACCAACCGAATGGAAGCCGAGCGGTCAGTCTTTCACCATTATTGAAACCGAGCCCGGTGGCGTGGTCACGCCGGTCCGTTGACGCGTTTCGGCGTCGTGGCTAAGGTGCCCGCACCGTGCGGCAAGCAATACCCACAAAGCAATTCGTTTTGTCCGGCTTCCCCGGCCTGCCTTCACGCGCGAAACGGCTCCTGGCGAGCGTCTCGTGTGGCGTCTGGCTCGTCTTCGGTATTGCGGGCTGCAGCCTGAAGTACTCGACTTTCGAGATCGAGGACTTCCGCGAGTCCGGCAAGCCCAAGCTGTACAGCGAGCTGTTCAAAGAGGCGTATTACGACATCGGGCCGGACGGCAACCTCGACCTGATCCTCCGCCGCAGCCAGCCGAGTGAACTCGAACCGGACGTGTCGATCACGCAGGTGATCCACATTCGTAGCGTATGGCGGTCCATTCCGGGCCAGACGGTGGCTGACAGCACGCAGATCAACGCCACGGTCAGCTATCTGATCGTCGGCGGGCCGATCGGGGCTACCTTCGAGGGTGCCGGATCGGTGTTCTTCGACGAGAACCGGAAGGAGGATCGGCTCGAGGGGACGCTCGATCTCGCGATCCTGAGGCCGACGCGCCGGCTCGCCGCAGGGCAGGAGATCTTCAATCGCGCGAGGGTCAAGGGTGAGTTTCGCGCGGTTCGAGACCGCCGAAGGCTCATCCACCTGAAGAACGACATGAATCGCCTGTTCGGCCCGCTACCCCGCGACTAGTAGGCAACTCCCGCCGTAATCAGTAATTCGTAATTCGTAATTCCCCGCGTGCTACTGCACGCGGAGCGGTATCGGCGGCTCGAAGTTGAACCGCCTCGCTTGCGACATGAAACGCAGCGGGTTCTCGTAGACGAGTTTGTGGATGGTCATCGCGTCGTGGCCGCGACTGCGCAGCGTGCGGATAAAGTCCGGCATGTTCATCGGGTTACTCGGTCCCCAGTCGCCGGCGCTGTTGGCCATGATCCGTTCGGTCCCGAAACACTCGATGATGTCGACGGCTCGTTGCGGCGTACATTTCGTGATCGGGTAGAGCGTCATCCCGACCCAAAAGCCCGCGTCGAGGGCTAGCTTGGCTGTGTGTTCCTCGACGTGATCGATCAACACCCGCTCGGGCTTGACGCGCGACTCACTCGTGAGGATGTCGAGGATCATGCGCGTGCCCTTGTACTTGTCCTCGAGGTGGGGCGTGTGGACGAGGATCAGTTCGTCCGTCTTCATCGCCAGCTCGACGTGCTCCTCGAAGATCGTCACTTCGTTCTTCGTGTTCTTGTTCAGCCCGATCTCGCCGATACCGAGCACCCCGGGCTTATCGAGAAACTCCGGAATGATGGCGATGACCTCGCGCGACAAAGAGACGTTTTCCGCCTCCTTGGCGTTGATGCACATCCAGGACATGTGGTGGATACCGAACTGAGCGGCGCGCTGCGGCTCGAACTCGGTCAGTTGGCGGAAGTAGTCGTGGAAGGCGGCCGCCGAGCCGCGGTCGAATCCCGCCCAGAAGGCGGGCTCGGAAAGGGCCACGCAGCCTGCCCTCGCCATGCGGACATAGTCATCGGTAATCCGCGACACCATGTGAATGTGTGGGTCTATGTAATACATCGGTTCTTTTCGAGGCGTGTGTAGTGTCGGTCCCGCTCGCTACGCTTGCCCGAGCGCTTTTGCGGCGGCCGCCATGTCGTCGGCGCTGAGGACGAGCGTCGACTTCGTGCCCGACCGGCTCGATCCGTAGACGTAACTGATGTTCACGCCGGCCTCCGCTAGCTTGCCGGCAATCTGCTCGATCTCACCCGGACGGTTGTCCGCCGGGACGGCCAGCACCGGCTCGGTGAAGTACTTGTAGCCACCGTCGATCAGCGCCTGCTCAGCCGGCTCGGGCGGCGTGGCTACGAAGTTCAGCCAGGCACAGTCCTCCTCGTCGTCACTGGAGACAAACAGGGCCTCGATGTTGACGTTCTTGGTGCGCAAAGCGGCACAAAACCTCGTCAACTCGCCCGGCTTGTTGTCCAGACCGACACAGAACTGCGTCACCAAGGCCATGACTCACCTCCCGTTTGGTGCAGTCGCTTCGTGCCCAGACCCGTCTACTTCCACCTTGTCCCGTCGCTATCGCGCGGTCAGCCAGATCGCCAACCGTCGTCGAAGGCAAGCGAGAAGGCCAACTGCACGCGCCGCGCCCGGTCGGGCTTTCCATCAGTGAGAATCTCGATCGCCTTAAGGAGCTTGGCGAGCCGCTCGTCATCCCCGGCCGCCTGCGCACCGTCGCCACGATCCAACCGATCGAGGGCTGCAGCCACGTCGAGAATGCGAGAGCGCGTGTCGAGGAAGTCGTGATCGAGCGTGTCTTTGGCGGTGCGTGCTTGTGCCATCACGTTGACCCATCACCCGGAACAGGTTTCTGCCACTGATAACGTGTATCACCTGCGACCGCTCAGGTCAAGCGTCAGAACCTGCCTGCCGTGACCATAGGACGCGACCGATCGCGTTTTGGAGGGTTTCGGCCCCGGCTTGCCACGATGGAATGCGCCGCGTCGCGGAGGTATCATGCCGTGAGCCCGGACGTGCGGGATTCGGCGTGGGACGGGTGGGAGCTTTCCGGCTATGGGTACGCTGCTGATCGCTGTAGGGACCTTCATCGCCTACCTCGTCGCGTATCATACGTACGGCAAGTGGCTCGCGCACAAGATCTTCCGGCTCGACCCCGCGGCCATAACCCCCAGTGTCGAAGTCGACGACGGGCACGACTATGTGCCGACCGATCGCGAGGTCGTCTTCGGCCATCATTTCACATCCATCGCGGGGACGGGGCCGATCGTCGGCCCGGCGATCGCCGTATTCTGGGGCTGGCTGCCGGCGTTGCTTTGGGTGCTTGTGGGGTCGATCTTCATCGGGGCGGTTCATGACTTCGGCTCGCTGGTGGTCAGCATGCGGAGCCGCGGTCAGACCATCGGCGAAGTCGCGGGGCGGATGATCAATCCGCGGGCGAGGTTGCTGTTCCTAGCCGTGCTGTTTATGGCGCTGACGGTCGTGATCGGCATCTTCGGACTCGTGATCGCCGTCATCTTCGCGAAGTACCCGGTCAGCGTCTTCCCGGTCTGGGCGGAGATACCGCTCGCACTGGCGGTGGGCTACTGGGTCTACAAGCGAAAAGGCAAGCTACTGATCCCGTCACTGATCGCACTCGCGCTGATGTACCTGACGATCTACATCGGCGCGTACCACCTTCCGATCGACTTGACTCACTGGGGCTTGGCGCCGAACGGAGCCGCAGCCGTGGCCGGCGGGGCGAGTCCTTACGCCAATGCCGTCGTGGTTTGGACGCTGGTGCTGCTCGTCTACTGTTTCATCGCGTCGGTCCTGCCTGTGTGGACGCTGCTTCAGCCGCGGGACTTCATCAACTCCCATGAACTGATCCTGGCGCTCGGGCTGCTGTTCGCGGGCCTGCTGGTCTCGCCGCTCGTGGGCGAGGGGCTTACCTTTGTAGCTCCAGCCGTCAACACGAATCCGCCGGCCGATGCACCGCCGATCATGCCCTTTCTGTTCATCACCATCGCGTGTGGGGCTGTCAGCGGTTTCCACTGCCTGGTGTCGAGCGGCACGACAGCCAAGCAGATCAAGTGCGAGACGGATGCGCGCAGCATCGGCTATGGAGCGATGTTGCTGGAAGGCGGGCTCGCGGTCGTCGTGATTCTGGCGTGCACCGCCGGGCTCGGGCGGGGCGTATACACCTACGCGGCAGAGGCGCACCGGTACGTGCCGGACGTGGACGCAAGCGGCGCCGCGGTGATCGGCGAGGCGGCCTGGGCGAAGTACTACGGCTCGGGCACCTGGGCGAGCATGAAGCTGCCGCAGAAGATCGGCGGCTTCATCGAGGGAGGTGCCAATATGATGGCATCTATCGGGATCCCGGTGACGATGGGGATCGGCATCATGGCGGTGCTCGTCGCCTCGTTCGCCGCGACCACGCTGGACACCGCCACGCGACTTCAGCGGTACGTCGTGACCGGGCTCGGCTCATCGCTGAGGATCGCGCCGCTGACAAACCGCTATGTCGCTACCGCCGTGGCCGTGATCGGCGGCGGGGCGATCGCGATGGTCGCCGGGCCGACCGGCCCGGGCAGCGGAGGCCTCGTGCTCTGGCCCATTTTCGGGGCCACGAACCAGCTTCTGGCCGGTCTGTCGTTCCTTGTGATATGCTTCTATCTGATCCGCCACGACAAGCCGATCTGGTTCCTGGTCGGGCCCATGATCCTGATGTTGATCCTGCCCGCATGGGTGCTTACGGTGCAGATCTTCGGCGAAGCCGGGTGGCTAAACAGCGGAAAGTACTTGCTGGCCGGCCTGGGCGGCGCGACGTTCGGTTTGCAGATATGGATGGTCGTCGAGGGCGCCTTGATGTATCGTCGGGCGAAGGGGGTAGCGCCCGCACCGCTTCCGCCGCTCGGAAAGGGCAGCGTCGCCGCGACGTAGCAACGCCGAAGTGGCAAACCCGGCTGGACGACGGCAGGTCGGACCTCCGGAAGGGAGAATCATAACGATGGCGAATCTCGCATGTGAAGCCGGCTTGGCCGCGATGGCGTACGCCCGCGGTACGACGCTCCGGCTCCTCGAGGATATCCCGGAGGAGCAGTATCTGCACCAGCCGGTGGACGGCGCGAATCACGCACTCTGGGTCGTCGGCCATCTTGCATACGCGGATGACTACTTCCTTGGAGCATTCGACGTGCGGCCGCACAAGTTGCCGGCCCAATGGCACACCGATCTCTTCGGCCAGGGGTCCGTGCCGAGCGGTGAAGCGTCGGTATACCCTGGCATGGCAGAGGTCATCGAACGGCTCGCCGGCCTCCGTGGGGAGGTCATCGGGTGGTTCGAGGGCATGTCTCCGACTGAGTTGGCGGCGCCGCTCCCGGATGACTGGAAGGAGTGTGGACCGACGTTCGCCGCCTTGATAGGAGCGATCGCGTGCCACGAGTCGCTTCATGCCGGGCAGCTTACCCTGGTGCGCCGGAGTCTGGGCATCGCTCCCGTAGCGGGGTAGGCTCGGGAAACGGTTGATTGGAACGAATCCAACGAGGAGTTGATGGATGATGAGGCAAAGTGATTGGCGTTCGGCGAGACTGAGGGCGGTCGTGCGGCCGCGGTCCCGACCGCTGCTCGGGCTACTGGGGGCAGGAGTGATTCTGATGGGCGCCACGACCGCCGGCGCCGGGGAAGAGGCAAGAGTGCTGGTCAAGAAGACGAGCGTGGCTGTGCCGCCACAGGTGGTTTGGAATGCGTGGACCACGTCCCAGGGGCTTGCCAGGTTCTTCACACCGAATTCGACGGTCGAGCTTCGCGTTGGCGGCAAGTACGAGTTGTTCATGAAGATGGACATGCCGGAGGGAAAACGCGGCAGCGAGGGCTGCGTGATCCTGAGCTATGTGCCCCAGGAGCTGTTTACGTTCGAGTGGAACTGCCCGCCGAGCATCCCCAGTTTACGAGATATCAACGCCAAGACGCACGTCGTGCTCGAGCTCACCGATGCCGGCTCGGCCGGCACGCGGCTCAAGCTGACGCACCTCGGGTGGGGCACGGGCGAGGATTGGGACGAGTGCTACGCCTACTTCGACAGGGCTTGGTCGAACGTCATGGCCAGCCTGAAGAAGGAATTGGAGGGCGCGGATCCGAAGCCCGATCCAGCGAAGCGCTCGGCCGCCGAAGCGAGGACGTGGACTGATGAAGCCGTGACCGTGACGGCGACGATCGCCCCGATCAAACGGCAGGATTTCGAGGTGGTCATCGACGCGCGCGTGGAGACGGTCTGGGACGCCCTGGCGACCACTGATGGCGTTCGCAAGTTCGGATACCCCAAGTCCGTTGTCGTACTGAAGCCGTGGGGGGCTTATTCGATCTGGCCCGGCTCCAGCAACAAGGTGCTGAGCTATCTGCCGAAGGAGATGCTGTCGGTTACGGGAAGCGCGCCGCCGAAGTTCCCGACCGTGCAGAAGGGCGGAACCTGGGGCGTCTACCGCCTGTCCGAAGCCGGAGGGAACAAGACGCGTCTGCGACTCACCAGTGTGGGTTGGCACGAGCAGAGCGGCTCGGAATGGAACGAGGCCTTCGACTATTTCCTAAAGGCCAACGCGACCTATCTGAACGGGCTGCGGACAAAGCTCGAGTCGGTGCAAGACAAGTCCGGGAAGTAACCCAGCGCAGCGTGAGCGACTGAACACCAGTTTGAGGACACGATGAGCGAACACGAGATAGGCGTCGATGTCGACGATTTCCGGCTGAGCCCCAAAGATGCGCTGAGCAAGGCATCGCAGCTCGAGTTTCGCAGTGTCGAAATGGGAGCCGTGCACGGCGATGTCGCGGCGTGGAACTTGTCGGCCAGCGGGCGCCGGCATCTCTCCCGATATGCGGACGGCCTGGGGCTGCGTCTGTCGGCTCTGTCCGCCGATCTACCAACTCTGAAGCTGAACGATGCCGCTACGGTTGACGAGCGCGTCGCTCGGACCATGAAGATCCTCGACATGGCGCGCGACATGGACGTGCCCATCGTATCCTCCGCCGCGGGCATGATGACCGATGTCGAGTCGGCCGAGCCGATTCCCATCGTTGTCGAGGCGCTGTGCCGGATTGGGGAGCACGCCGAATCTCGCGGACGCGTCTTCGCTCTGCGGCCGTCATTCGACGCGGGACAGCGCCTGGTCTCGGCGCTTAAGGCCGTCGACTGCCCGTCGGTCAGAGTCTGTCTCGACCCGGCTGCCATGGTCATGACCGGTTGTGATCCGCTGGCGTGCGTAAACGAGCTGGCTGAACGGGTGGCCCTGTTCCACGCAAGGGACGCCACGGTCGGCCGGGCGGACCACCCCGGGAGCGAGGCCTTGCTGGGGGAAGGCGAGGTCGATCTACTCGGCGTACTCGCGATGCTCGACGCCGCTGACTATCGCGAACCCTACATCCTCCGGCGGACCGAGTCGCACACGCCTGCCGCCGATCTGACGCAAGCACGCGAAAGCTTGCAGCGGCTTCTGCCGCCGGCCTAACCGCCAAACTGGCCGTGGATCGGGCGGGCCTCGCCGGATTAGAGCAACCTCAGTCGAGCCGTAGCGGCTTGGACGACGTTGCCGATTCGCAGAACGCCCTGAGCCGCGGGTTTCAACCCGCGCGGCCTTCCGAAAGCCGAGTGCCATCCGCTACGCTTGGATTGAGAACGCGCTAGCCCGCCTGTGCGTCGGAATCCGAAGCCTCATCCTCGTCCGAGGACGTCGCCGGAGTCTGGCTGCGCCGGAGCGTGTGGGCGATCTGTATCGCCGGGCCGCTCGCCCAGTACCACAGCACGACGATCAGGAGCGTGGGCGCTTTGTAGAGCCAGAAGACCGCCAGGATGAAGACGCAGCCGACGATCTGGCTGAATGGCCGACGCCCAACGAGGAACGTCCGGTGGAACCGCCGGTAGCGAAGTCGGCTGGTCATCAGGAACGCCGTCGCAAGGGCGATCAGCGGCATCGCGTAGACCAAAGCCGGCTTGAATGCTTGTCCCACCTCCTGGTCCTGGAAGATGATCAGTGATGCGATGACCGCAGCCGCACCCGGGCTCGGCAGCCCGCGGAACGTTCGGTGGTCGAAGTCCGCCTTGGCATGCTCGACGTTGAACCGCGCCAGACGGATCGCCGTAAACGCGACGTAAACGGCAGCGGATACCCAGGCAAAACGTCCGAGAAAGTGGGCGCTGATGGGCGAGGGCAAAATGGCTTCGCCCGCGAGTTGCGTCGACATGAAGGCGACCATGAGGGTGCCTGGCGCGACGCCGAATGTGACCACGTCCGCCAGGCTGTCGAGCTGTCCCCCGAAGTCCGTCGTGCTGCGGGTCATTCGTGCCAGTAGGCCGTCGAAGGCGTCCAGCACCATGCCGAGGAAGACCAGCCCCGCCCCGACGGAAAGGAACGAAGGCAGCATCAACTCGATGATGGCGCGGGACAGGGTCGTTGAGCCGGCCGGAGGCGCGCCGCCGCCGAGTTCGAACATCGCGCGAAGGGCGAAATGGATCGCGGCGAACCCACACACCAGGTTGCCGAGCGTCATGAGGGTCGGGAGGAAGACGAGCGATTTCAGGCGCCGTCTGCGCCGTGGCGGCTCGGGGAACTTCGCGACGATGGCCATGGGGGACGTGTCTCCGAGTTCCCAGGCCCCGATTCGCACCGGGGCGATCCGCTAAACAGCGGCCTGGGGTGCGGTCTCCAGCACCTGCTCCTTGGCGTCAGGGATGTCAACCGGCTGAACCGCCAGCACGGTCAACCCCGCTCGAACCTTATCGCCGATCTTGACGACGACCTTGGTGTTGCCGCGGTTCGGGATAATCAGCTCCGTTCGCGAGCCGAACTTGATGAGGCCGAAGCGTCCGCCGATGGTGAGCGGCTGTTTCGCCTTGGCGTGGCAGATGATCCTTCGAGCGACCAGCCCCGCGATTTGTCTCACTTCCACCGGGCCCGGCACGGGAGGATCGGGGTCGATCAGGAGCGTGTTGGATTCATTCCTGCTTCCCGACTCCGGGTGTCGCGCATCGAGAAACTCACCGGCCCGGTACGAGAGAGACCTGAGTTGTCCACTACACGGCGCCCGGTTGATGTGGACGTTGAACAGGCTGAGGAACATGCCGATCCGGATGACGGGGCCTTCGATTGTGTCGTAATGGTCAAGTTCGGAAATCTCGGTGATGGTTCCGTCGGCCGGGCTGCACAGCTCTCCGGGGGCGAAAGCTCGGTGACGTGGCGGGTCGCGGAAGAAGGCCAATACCCACATCCAGACGACCGCCGGCAGGATGATCAGCGGCCAGAACAGCCACCAAGCACCCACGCCCAGCGCGCCGAGAATCAGCGTCGCGAGCCCGATCTCACGCAAGCCTTCCTTTGCTATCAGCATGGGCGGTACACGTCGCGCTGCAAGAACCTTGTTCCGTCGGTCAGACGGCCTTCCAACGGTGTCGTCCGGGCCGCGTGCCGGCACGCTTCCGACGGGATGACCACCATAATCATACCCGCTCGGCCCAAAAACGCACGTCCCAAGTCGCGCCCGAGCTGCACCGATTATTCAACTCCCCTCGCCGCGTGAACCCGCGTCTCGCAGAGCCTGGTAAGCCAGCGCGCTCGTCCGCCCAGCTTCTCGCGCGAGCGAGGCGGTGGGCGTCCCTCGCCCTCCGCGCCGTACAGTGGGAAGCAGGCTCAGAAGTGCCGCCAGGCCGATCTGAAACAGGAGGCCCGGCCAGAGCGATACCTTCAGGTCCATCCAAATGGCGGCGAGCATCCCCGGCGGCGACAGGGTCAACAGCCAGCTATGCGTGGTGCCGCTGCGGTAGTCGGCCGCCAACTCCGCGCGGATGGCGTCGCCGATGAGCGGGACCGCCCAGTAGATCAGCAATAAAACGACTCCGGCGACCGGGCCGGACTTGAGCCACCTCGCCGTCAGGGCGAACACCGCACGTGCCGCAAGCAGCGCGGTGACGCAGACCGTGGCTGTCAGCGGCCAGACCCCGACCCCGTGGGGCATCCAGGCGCTCAATCCCCCGACCGAGCGATCGACCAGGTCCGGAGCCAGAGGCGGGCGGATCAGGCCCGTCCAGATCGTCAATCCGACACCCGCCGAGACGCCGCAAATCAGCGCGGTGGCAAGTAGGATGACGATCAAGTCCGGGATTCGGTCGCTACGATGCCGGGGCATGGCTCCGCGTGCGATGAGCCGTCGACATTCTCCCGCGCCGACAACGGGAACCACGGCGATCAGCAGTGAGGCGGTAAGCGTCACGGCCCACTCTATCGCGGTCGTACCCGGGGAATCGCTCCATGGCATCAACCGTCGATAATCGAGTGCCTCCAGGAGGACCAAGCCGCCCACGCCGTAGGCCAAGGCAAGTGCCAACAGAACAAGGCCCCGCGTGGCGTTCAGGGCGGGCAGATCGGGGCGACGGTACTTCGCCGCAGCCGCCGAAATCCAGAATGCGGCCTGAACGAAGTTGACCGTCATCAGGGCCAGAGCTGCCGGTGCGACGGCCATCGCGTTGCCCATCAACATCGAAATGCTCAGGAACCCCGCGTAGACGCCTGCCATCATTCCGGCGGCCGGTACGAAGGACGCCGGCACACACATCAGGGCCGCAACGACCAGGAACGGCGTTGGCGTCAGCGGCTTGCGGGGGTTCATCCCGAGGAACGCGGCGACGGACCAGAGCATCACCGCCGTGCTAAACAGCAGTAGGTGGCCGAGGATCCAGTCGGAGATCGGGAAACCTGAAGCCACCACGAGCACCGCACCGAAGGCGGCGGTGATCAGGAAGACGGCGACGAGCTGCGCCGTCGATCCGAAGAGATAGCCCGCCACGACGGTCACGTTTGACATCGGCGTCAGGCGATGAGACTCGATCATACCCGTCTGGAAGTCGCGCAGCATGGCGCGGTGGACGGCGTTGCATCCCGCCAGAAGAGCCACGAGCATCTGGATGCAGGTAAGCAGGTTGAGGGCGTACGACATGTACGGCCCCATCGCGACGCCCGGGGCCAGTTGCTTGAAACCGAAGAACCCGGCGACCAGCGCCGCGGCGTACACGACGCTCACGGTCACGATCTTCCGATGTCCGCCCAGAAGCTGGTACTGCGCGCACCACATGGGGATCGGAAGCTGGAATCGCTCGCCCATCAATCCACCTGCCTCACGCCGGCTTGGAGGTACGCTTCTTCAAGGCTCTTCTTCACCGCCGTGAACGAGACGACCGCGATCCCACCGGATACGAGTCGCGCCAGAAGGTCGGCGGCGGCCTGCTCGTCGGCGACGTAATCGAAGGAAAAGCCACGCTCCAGTCGGCGAATGTGTGTCACCTCCTCGATCGCGGCGAGGGCAGCCTCACATCCGGCTTGGTGGTCGACCGTTGCCAAGTGGTACGTGCGACGCTGACGATCCTCGTGATGGAGGGCGGACGTCTCGGACCACTGGAGGATACTTCCGTGCTCGATAATCGCGATGTGCGTGGCGACCTCTTCGAGATCAGCCAGAATGTGCGATGAGACGATCATCGCGCAACCTTGTTCCCGGAGCATGCCCAGGACCTGGCGCAACTGGATGCGGCCGGCCGGGTCGAGCCCTGCGAGCGGCTCGTCCAGCAGTATCACGTGCGGCTGCGGCAGGAAGGTGCGTGCCAGCGTGACCCGCTGTCTCATGCCGCGCGAGAGCTCCTTGATCTTCGACTCGCGCCTGTCAGTCAGCCAGAGTTTCTCGAGCCAGAAGTCGATGCGTTCTTCTACTTCGTGCGACGCCAACTCGTACGCACCGCCGATGAACCTCAGGAATTGGTCGATCGAGAGTTCTTCGTAAGCCGGTGGACTGTCGGGCCCGAATCCGATGTGGTGACGCACGACCTCGTCTTCACCCATGACGGGCTTGCCCATGGCGATTGCCGTGCCGCGGGTGGGGGCGTGCAGCCCGGCGCACACACGCAGGAGGGTCGTCTTCCCTGCGCCGTTCGGCCCTACCAGCCCCAGTAGCTGCCCACCCGCCAGTTCAAACGAGACATCGTGGACGGCGACCAGCGGCCCGAACTCCACACGTATCGCCTCTGCTTGAAGCAGCGTCGTCACCTGTTCGGCTCCAGTGTATCAGCCGCGCCGTGGAGGGAGGCTGTCGGAGGTTGCCTTGGGGGACACCCGGTCTACACTTTCTTGTATCCATGACGGCTGGGCCGGTCAAATGTGGTGTGTTCGTGCCGGGCTTGTGCGCGGGTGGAGCGGATGGAACGGTCTGGTCGATAGTCATCACGGGAGTGTCGGAGGATGGAGCTATGAGTATGTCCACAACGATTGTGCATGTAGAGGGTCGCGAGATCCTCGATTCTCGGGGCTTCCCGACGGTGGAAGCCACGGTCGTGCTCGAGGACGAGAGCGTCGGGGAGGCGGCCGTGCCATCGGGCGCCTCAACGGGTGAGCACGAGGCCGTGGAGCTGCGCGACGGAGACCCGAAGCGCTTCGGCGGCAAGGGCGTCCTGAAGGCGGTGGGCTTCATCAACGACGAGCTTGCCGAAGAGGTGATCGGGCTCGACGCCACCGACCAGGAGTACGTCGATAAGACCATGATCGACGCAGACGGCACGCCGAATAAGTCTAAGATGGGAGCGAACGCCATACTCGCGATCTCGCTCGCCACAGCCAAGGCGGCGGCGCAATCGTGTCGATTGCCGCTGTTCCGCTATCTCGGCGGACCCAAGGCGCACGTGCTTCCGGTTCCGATGATGAACATCCTCAACGGCGGTAAGCACGCCGACAACAACGTCGACTTCCAGGAGTTCATGATCCAACCATGGGGCGCGCCCACGTACAGCGATGCGCTCCGCATGGGCTCGGAGTGCTTTCACGCACTCAAGAAGGTGCTCGCCAAGCGCGGCTACAACACCGCCGTCGGCGACGAGGGCGGCTTTGCACCGAACCTGAAGTCCAATGAGGAGGCGTTGGAGGTCGTCGCGGAGGCCGTCGACGCGGCCGGGTACAGGCTTGGCGACGACATCTTCATTGCCCTCGATCCCGCCACCTCGGAGATGTTCGACAAGGAAACCGGCACCTACAAGTTCTTCAAGTCGGAACCCGACAAGGCCGTGTCGTCCGAAGAGCTATCATCCTACTGGGCGGGTTGGTGTGACAAGTACCCGATCCGCAGCCTCGAAGACGGCCTCGACGAGAATGACTGGGAAGGCTGGAAGGGCCTCTGCGACAAGCTCGGTGAACGCGTTCAACTCGTTGGCGACGACCTCTTCGTGACCAACACCACGCGTCTGAAGCGTGGTATCGAGATCGGTGCCGCGAACTCGATCCTGATCAAAGTCAACCAGATCGGGACCCTCACCGAGACCTTCGCGGCAATCGAGATGGCCATGCGCCAGGGATGGACGGCTGTCATCAGCCATCGGAGCGGTGAGACGGAAGACACGACGATTGCCGACATCGCGGTGGCCACGAACGCCGGGCAGATCAAGACCGGAAGCCTCTGCCGCAGTGATCGAATCGCGAAGTACAACCGCCTGTTGCGGATCGAAGAACACCTGGGCTCGTCGGCCGAGTACGGCGGGGGGCTGTGGAATAAATAGCCGATGCCGCCGCCGCGATCCGCTTCATACCGATCGAACGCAAGGCCCGCCCCCATTCCGCGGGAAGGGGGCACGCTCGTCTGCCTGCTGCTCGTCGTCATGGGGCTCGGCACCTTCGCCCCGTGCATCTTGCTGCCGGAGTGGCGAAAGTACCAGACGCTCGAATCTGCCGCGCGGATTGAAGAGCACCGCACCGCAGTGCTTCAGGCCGAACTCGACGATCAACGCCGCCTCCTGACGGCCATCTGTAGTGACCCGGCGGTCGTGGCACGCCTTGCGCAGCGCGAATTGGGCTATGAGCGACCCGACGTGGCGGCGATCACCGTGGCGGCTCCCATCGCGGCCCGTGGGCCCGAGGTGCCGTTCGTCCCGCCGCTGGCGCAGCCGCCGCAGGCCTTGGCGCGGCTATCCAACATGTTGCCCGGATTCGATTACGATCGGATCTTCTGCGACGGAGAAGTCCGGCCCGTGGTGATGGCGATGTCGATCGGGCTGATCGTCCTGGCGATGGCGCTATTCGGCCCGCGCTCGCGGCCTGTCCCCGAGCCCGCCTGAGGCGCAGCGCCGTCCGCTGTCTGGCGCACGCCCTTCTCCGGTATCCAAGCGAAGCGTAGCCGTCGTTACTCGGCTACCGCGTCTTCGTCCGTCCGTACGTTTCGATACCATACGATCCGGTCGTCGCTGAGGCCGGAACCCGCCTTCCTGTCCAGCGTGCCCACAATGTCATTGCGTCCATCGCCGTCGAGGTCGACGACCAGAAGCGTGTTGATGCTCGTGGTTTCGTCCACCGCACTGACACCCACACCGCTACCCGGGGCGGTCGTGGTACCGCCACCGCTGGCCGCGTTGGCATCCGTCGCGGGGCTGTCCTGCACGATCGTATTCGGTGCCCACGGATCGTAGACCGTCTCGCTGGCCGAGCTGTCGTACCAGAAGACGGCTCCTGCGGCGCCGACGACCGCTTCGGGCTGTCCGTCACCCGTGAAGTCGCCGATGGCCATGGCTCCCGGCGCTTGCGAGTCGAACTCGGTCAGCGTAAAGACCTGCCACGGGAAATTGAACCGCTCGGGTACCGGGTCGTTTGGCGGGAACTCCGGTTGGATCGTGATGGCATTCGGGTGGCGGAACCACTGGACCACCTGCCCGAGCGTCGAGCGCACCAGCACGTCGTCAGAACCGTCGGCATCGACATCGCCGATCGTGATCATATCGGCGCCGGTGTCGACTTGCCCGACGGGCCGCGACTGCCAATCGCTGGCGTAGTACCGCCAACCGTCCGAGGCGCCGTTGATCACGGCGGCCAAGCCGTCGGGCCCACCCGGAGCGTGAGCCACGAGCGGATTCCGAGCCCAGCGAACGTTACGCGACAGCGCGTTGCTGAAAGCGGCAATGACGTCGAGATCGCCGTCGATGTCGACATCCATCAGAAGTATGTCCTTGACCATGGGCATGTCGGCCATAAGTGCGACCGGCACGCGCAGGAAGTCAGCGTAGGGCTGTGCCGCACCGCCCGCGCACGTTTGACACGCGTGGCTTCCGGGGCAGGTGGCGTCGACGGCGGGATCAGCCGCGAAGAAGGGCGCGCCCCAGAGTGTCGGGTCCCCGGCGAGGCCCGGACCGGGGTTCGTCCAGAGATCGACCGTGTTGGTCGGCGGCAACTGGGCGAGCGTCTCACACTGTGCGGGGTTCAGCGCAACCACGATATCGTCGCCGGGTATGCCGTCGACGTTACCGACTGCCAGGGCCGTGAACCCGCCGATTTCCGGCTGTTCCTTGATGATGTTCAGGTCGTCGGACTCGTTGCCCGGATACTGGTTGTGGTGCCACTGCTCGCCCGAGCTGCCTCGTCGACAGCGAATGAAGGGATTGACGAGCATCATCTGTGTCCACTGGTCGCCATCCGGAATCAACGCTGCGCTGCCGGGGCTAAAGAGCACGATGATCTGGCCGTCGAGGCTGGAGATGACAGCCGGCGGCTCGCCGGGCACCTGAGGCGGACACAGGCCGACGGCGCCGGTGGCCTTCGACAGAATCACTACGTCGAGCCAGCCGTCATCGTTGATCTGGCCCACCTCGACGCCGGCCACGATAGCAATCGGGTCGGTTCCGCCGAGCGTGATCGAACGGAACGTGATGGCGTCGTTGGCGTCGCGACGCTGCAAGTGAAGCTGGACCGGTTGAGATTGGTTCCACGCCGTGACGATGTCGAGCATCCCGTCTTGATCGATGTCGGCGGACAGCGCGAACTTGGGACCGGCACTGTCTTCAGCCGTCGGATCGACCTGGAACGCGGTGAAGAAGCTGCGCGTCTCCTCGCCGTCGGCGACCACGTCCTCCGAGCCGGTGACGATCGGCCCGACACCGCCGGTTCCGCCTGGCGAAATCGGTGCGTCGGTGAACGCACTGTCGACGATCGTAAAGCCGGCTGCGCCGGTGGTCGTGTCGAGCGTGCCCTGCGAAGCCTCGTCGCTCAGGTGCTCGTAGACGGAATTGCAGCCGAGCGTGACGGCTACTACGACGACCGCGACCGCGATCCATTTAATCAACTGTCGTTTCATGATCATCTCCCGAGCCGCCCGGTGAAGCCGGACCGGCGCAAAAGGGGCTATAGCGCTTTTCAGATGGGTTATCGGCGCACGCGGCGCGCGACTTGCGACGTGGCTACGGCCCACTCCCGGGCGCCGCGGGGTCCGATAGATTCCGGCTTGTCCGACTCGGTGCGGCGGCTCGGTTGGCCCGCCGGGCCGTTGCGTCGTAGGATGGCCGAATACCCCGTTTACGGAGGTCTGAAACCGACCGTCGGTGGGGCGGTTTGAGGTGTGGCGGTGCCTGACTCTGATGCCAATTCGTCGCTCGTTTTTCTGGCGCTCAGCGATGACGCGCTCGTGGCGCAGTGTGAGGTGGATCATTATCGGGCGAGCGGGCCCGGCGGCCAGAAACGCAACAAGACCAGCTCGGGTGTGCGTTTGCGACACAGTCCGACCGGATTGAGCGTAACGGCGGTCGATGATCGTTCGCAGCACGTCAACCGGGTCCGGGCGGTGAGGCGATTACGTGAGGCGATCGCACTGCACGTCCGGGCCGACATCGACACCGAGGCCTACCGGGCCGGCTCTGCCCTGAGCGAGTGCATCGACAAAAGCGGGCGTATCAGCGTCAACCGCCGCAACGAGCGGTACTATCCCCTGGTGGGTGAAGTGCTCGACGTGCTGGCGGCGTGCCAAATGCGCGTCAGTGAGGCTGCCGAGCTGATCGATATCTCGACGGCTCACCTCGTCAAGTTCATCGGCTCTGATCCGAAGCTGTGGGAGCGCGTGAACCAGATGCGAAAGGCCGCGGGGCAAAAGCCGCTGCGCAACGCGTAACCGCCGGGATCGGTTGGCCGGCAGAGGCTTGGCGCGGCGGGTGGCATGAGTCCCGGCGCGCCGCGATTTGCCCGGCCGGACGTTCCGCCTGGCGGTGGGTGGCATGGGCAAACTCGTTTGCCCGTGGCGGGTGGCCCATGTCCTTTGGACATGGGGGAGCCGACGACATACGAGCGATCGCACGGACAAGCTGCTGCTTGTCCGTGGCACCCGATAGCCTGCAGCAGGTGGCATGGGCCCCGGCACGCCGGGACTTGCCCGTGAGAACGCTCCGACTGGCGGGTGGCATGGATCCCGGCGCGCCGGGATTTGCCCGTGGCGACCTTCCGGCAGGCGGCGCGTCTGTGCCAGCCCCAAAGGGGCGAAATAGCCATAGCCCAGGCAACGCCCTGGGAAGAGTCTGAAAGGTCACTGAGCCCTGAAAGGGCGCAATAAGCGGCACCCGGCATCGTGCGTGTCGGGCGAACAAGAGAGAGAAACTCGAGAGGGCGCGTAGTGGGTACTCATCCTCATAGCGACAAATCGACAGGCAGCGTGGCCTGTGCCGCGATCACCGTCAGCGATACGCGCACCGTCGACACGGATGGCAGCGGTGCGTTGATCAAGCAGCGTCTGGCGGACACGGGACATCGCGTGTCGAGCTACGAGATCATCCCCGACGACCCTCAGCGCCTGCGCGAACGAGTCTCGCTGCTCTGCGATCAGGACGATTGCCGCGTCGTGCTGGTCACGGGTGGGACAGGTCTGACGACTCGGGATACCAGCTACGAAGCCGTAGCGGGCCTGCTGGAGAAGCGAATCGACGGCTTCGGCGAGTTGTTCCGTATGCTTAGCTATGAACAGATCGGCCCAGCCGCCATGTTGTCACGAGCGGTCGCGGGCATATCTCGACGGACCGCCGTCTTCCTCATGCCCGGCTCGACCCCGGCGGTGCAACTCGCCATGGACAAGCTCATCCTCCCGGAACTGGGCCACATGGCGTGGCTACTCGATCAGTAGGACCGCACCGTCGCTTCCTACAAATAGAAAAGCCCGCGACGCACATGCCGCGGGCTTGGCTGCATTGATCGTTGGTGTCAACCATTCGACACCGCGTCTACTTGTCGGCCGACTTGACGGGAATCCGCTTCGGAATCGAAGTAGGGTCCTTCGGAATCTGAATCAGCACGACGCCGTTCTTGTGCTCGGCCGTTACCTTCTCGGTGTTGACCGGAACCGGCAGTTCCACGCTGCGGCGGAACGAACCGAACCGTCGCTCCGAGTGGAAGTGGTTCTCGTCCTTCGTTTCGGCCGTCTCTTTCTTCTCGCCGGCCAATGTCAGGGTCCTGCCGACGACCGTGATCTCGAGGTCACCCGGATCGATGCCGGGTACCTCGGCACGGACCGTCACGCCCGATTCCGTTTCGGTTACATCGAGCGTCGGCGCCCAGGCGGTCAGAGCTCCGTAGCCGGCCTCGACCGCGCCGAAGGCTCGGCCGAAGAAGTTCTCGAACAACTGATCCATCTCCGTCCGAAAGCGGGTCATCTGCGACCCCGGCCAGTCGTCGTCCCACGTGTCCGCGTTTCGCTTTCCTTTCCAAGGCAAAAGGCTCATCGCAATGCCTCCTTTTCTCCCGAGCTAACGGGCAAGGCCCTCGTCGAGCCGGCAAGCCCGACTAAGAAGCCTTCACGGCGATTTTGTGCGGCTTGACCGCCTCCACCTTCGGCAGGTGGAGCGTGAGCACGCCGTCCGCATACTCCGCGCTGATGGCTGTGCCGTCAATCGCCTTGCTGACGTTGAAGGTCCGGTGGAAGTCGCCCACGCCGTACTCCTGGCGAAGGAAGCTACCGTCGCTCTGACGAGCCTCGACCTTGCCGTGAATCGTCAGCACGCCGTTCTCGAAGTTGATGTCGATCTCGTCGGCGCTGACGCCCGGCATATCCGCAAGTACCGTCAGTTCGTCGGGCCGCTCGATGATGTCTACGTCGGGCCGGTACATTGGACCGGTGCGCGTGTGTTCCGTAGTGGCCACGTCGGTCGCAGCCGGCTTATCGATGATGTCGGTTGCCATTGTGTTTGCTCCTTGTCTATCGAGCCTGATCGGCTCGGGTGATCGTTGTCTCTTCGCGTCGTCTGCCGTCACGAGGCATCCGGTGGGTGCCACTGGCAGCTTGCAGCCAGTGTCCTTCTTCGCGAGGTGCCTTGCGTCCTACTCGTTGACCTTGATCTTCCGCGGCAGCACTTCCTGAGCCTTCGGCAGCGTGATCGTCAGTACGCCCGCGTTCAGGTTGGCCGCCACCTTCTCGACATCGACGGCGGTGGGCAGATGGACGACACGGCTGAACGTACCGACGCCGCGTTCCTGCCGGTGATACGAGACGCCGTCCGTCTCGTCTTGCTTCCGCTCGCCTTTGATGGTGACCTCGTCACCGTTGACGGTGAGGTCGAGATCATCCAGCTTCATCCCCGGCACTTCCGCCTCGATGAAGATACGCTGCTCGTCCTCCCACACGTTGACCGGTGGAAACGTGCACTGCCCGCACGAGCCGTTCGCCCCGTCGAGCAGATCAGACACGAGTCGATCGATCCCGCCGCGAAACAGCATGCCGGGCTGGACCCGATTGAAAGTTCGTACAAACATCAGATGCCTCCTTATCTTCGTGGTTCTCGTTTCTTAGTTCCTCTCGGGCCGTCGCCGTTTCCTCCACGGGAGCCGCGTCGCCCGCTCGATAGGCAGAGGTACAACGCCCGTGCCAGGTCTTGGTTGGCGGGTGGCGATTCGTAACGTGTTATTTTGCAGTGGGTTACGAGTTGTCCGGCTCTGTCGGCACGGCCGATTCTGTCAGTTTGGCAGAACTGAATTGGCAGATGGCAGGGCGTAGGCAGCTGGGTGGCGAGCCGAGGTTTCGTAGGGCGGTTCACGGTGCTGCCGAACACCACGACCCTGAAGGGGTCGGCCAGGGGCAAGGCCAAACGGAAGGCCAAGAAGAAACGGAGGCGAATCAGCCGGCGATAATCTTCTGGAGGGCTGAAAGCGCCCACGCGCCGACCGCGAAGATGTGCCCGCGTGCCGCAAGGAAGAGCTGCCAGCAGAGAGTGAGCCGAATTCGCAGCTCACTGTGTCCTGCGGTACGCTGCTCGACCGCATCCTCAACGAGGTCGCCGAGTAGAGCCTCTCGGTGCTTGCGTGGAATGAAGAACTTCAGCGATTGCAGCAGTTGCTCTGGCTTGGCGGAGGCGGGGATTCCTTCGCGCGACCACCGGGCGACATGCCGTACTATAGCTCGGAGTCGGTCCCACTTGGATGGTTGGAGAGTGACCCAAGGACGCGTGGTTACGTAGTCGGGACGTAACCGGTACCGGTGCTTCCGGTACCGTGATCGAGTGACGAAGTCCTTCAGGACACTGCCGTGTTGCGGAGCCTCCGTGCTCCAATACAGGGATCCCTCGGCCGTCCGGTAACGCTCATACAGCGCGCCCCTCGTTTCGTTCTGCTTCTTACGGGCTGGGTCAGGCATGCGCTCCCCCCCCGAAGAAGACCGACGATGCGACCGTCTGATAGCCGGTCAGCGCGGCGTGGCCGTTGGCGAGGATGCGGTAGTACTTCCGGCGGTTGCCGCCGCGGTCCGCGACGCTGTCGCCCATGCGCGACTTGAGGAAGCCCTTGTCCTCCATGCGGTCCAGCGTCACGTACAGCGAGCCGAGCGGCATCCGTTTGCCAGCCTGCTTCTCGTACGCATCACGCAACTCGCGGCCGTACTTCTCCCCGTTGACCAGCAGGGCGAGCAGCACCGCCTCACGTGTGTTTGCTGATTTCGATTTCGCCATGATCCGCCCTCGTACTATCAATGCTTACAATAGTAAGCGCGAGTCCATGGCGAGTCAAGCGGCCTTTTTTCGGAAGTTGGGTCTTTTCTTGCCGCTTCGGGCGCGGGGAGCGGTCGGGCGGAGGGATGATGGATGCTGGGGG
>JAJDDX010000065.1 GCA_029260055.1 Phycisphaerae bacterium | reverse complement strand
GCGCGAGACGCCGCGCGCAACCCCGAGGCGGAGGCAGCCGCTCGCGCCGCGCGAACCGATGCCCTGGCGCTAGCTGCGAGGTGGAGCGCGATTGTCGACGCCCTACCCTCCGACCTGCGACCCGACGGCGCCACGCCGGCGGATGATTCGATGTCCAGCGGAAACTGGCATCTAGCCGCCATGGAGGACATCAAAGCCCTGCAGTCCTTCCGCCACGCAGCCACGCTGTTCGAGTCACAGATCGAAGAGACGACACAATCGTATCGCGCGGAGCCGGCGAGAGTCGCCGCTGCAGCGCGGGGTCTTCTGGCCACTCTGGATTCACTCGAGCGACAGCTCCGCGACCGTGTGGCTGAGGCAGCCCGACAGCTCGACTTCTGTCAGCGCGACCTTAGAAATGCACGGGGCCGCGACGAGGTCGACTTCATTGAGGCTCGACAACAGGAGGCTGAACGGGAACTGAGCCTTCTTAATCGCCTGAAGTCGCTGAATACCAAGTACGCGTTCAGCCCGTCGCTGCGTGCTGAGCTGACCGGAGAGATGAATCGGGGCGATCGACATCTCGAGGCCGCCCGGTACGCCGACGCCCTTGCGTCGTACGGGGAGGTCAAGGCCCGCGTTGAGGCGTCGTTGCATTGGCCGGACAAGGCCGAGGCGGCCTTGCGCAAACAGCAATCGGCGCGACGGCGGATCGAGCTGATTCGCTCCGCGCTCGGCCCGAAGGCGCTGGAGCTTCCCGGCGTCCAGGCTGTGCTCGATGCGGCTTCGGCACGTATCGAAGAGGGCGGCGTGGCACTGACCGAAGACCGCATCCCCGAGGCGGAAGCGCTCTTCGAGTCAGCCTCGGCATCTCTGGCGGATACCATCGACGAGGCAGCGGCAGCCTTGGTCTCGCAGGCACGGCTCGATGCCGAGCAACGGAACGGAACGGCCGCGATACTGGTATTGGACGAGTTGGCGGGCTTGGATCCGAACCATACCGGTGCAGGGCAGCTTCGTGCGGAGGTCATGTCGTATCGCGTAACGAACTCGATCGGGATGGAACTTGCGTTCATCCCACCCGGCGAATTCCTGATGGGCAGCCCGAGCGACGAGGTGGGCCGCGACAACGATGAGCGTCAGCGGCGCGTCCGGCTGGCCTCCGGCTTCTACATGGCCACGACTGAAGTCACGCAGGCGCAGTGGTCCGCTGTGATGGATGGCGTTCCCGATGAAGGGGTCGGCGTCGATCTGCCGGTACAGCTGATATCGTGGGATGACGTGGCTGAGTTCTGTCGGCGGCTCAGTGAGATCGAGGGCAAGCCGTACCGGCTGCCGACCGAAGCCGAATGGGAATATGCCTGTCGCGCGGGCGGCACGACACCCTTCTCGTTCGGAGAGACGATCACCGCGCAGCAGGCCAACTTCGACTCCAACTACGTCTACGGCCGCGCCGTGAAGGAGGCTCCGCGCGGCGAGCCGGTTCCCGTGGCGAGTTTCTCGCCGAACGCCTGGGGCCTGTACGACATGCATGGCAACGTGTGGGAATGGTGCCCGGATGGCTACGCGTACGACACACAAAGCCCTGTCGTGCCGCCGCCCGGTAAGGTGCTGATCGAAGGCCGCGTGTTACGCGGCGGCTCCTGGCGCAATCGGCCGCGCTTCTGCCGCAGTGCGAACCGCGTCCGCGATACCGAAGACAGCAAGCTCGGCAACATCGGCTTCCGCGTGGTGCTGGAGATGCCGTGACTCGGCTCCGTGGTCATTCCGACGAAGGGGAGGTCTGGGGATACGGAAGCCCTTGCGCTTCGAACAGCGGCCTCGCCCGTTCCTCCAAAAGCGTGACGACATTCCCGGCCGCAAAGCCAATGACGCCGCGGCCCACTCGGCGGAAGCTCTTCTTGTCGTACGCCGCGATTGTCCGCCCGCGGGTGGGGTTCGCGGAAGTCATCACGACGCCACGAAGATAGACGTAGTCATCGAGGAATGCGTAGGTTCCGGGACAGACCCGTGCCGCCGTTTCACGAGGGTATATCGCACCCACAACCATGAATGCGGAGGCCACCATCAAGGCAAGGGCCGCTCGACGCGTCCGCCCGCGAACCAAGACCGCCAGCGCTGCGAGAAAGACCAACGCGGGAATCGCAAACAGGTAGCCATGCGTCAAGATGTAGGTCACGAGTGCTCGTCGCCATGCCGCGTCGGCCTCGGACCACGGGCTGAGACTCGGCTGTATGTCCTCTTCCGCGGCAGTGACGTCAAATACGAGTTGCTCCGGATCGTCATACTGTTGGATGGTCCACGCGGTCAGCGCGGCCTTCAGATTCTGTCTACTTAGCACTACGGGGTGGGTGTGGTTGGCGAAGCGCGGCACATAGTGACTGGCCACCGCGTAGCTTATCATCAGCAGGACGGTTAGAACGATCAGGAGAGCTCGTCGCCGTCGCTGAAGCCGCAGCAGCACGCGACCAAACGGTCCGGGCCTGTTCGCTAAGTGGCTGCCGGAATCATCGAAATCGAACGTCGTCCCGCACTCGGGGCACCGTTCCACGGCTTGACCACGTAAGTCGTAGTAGCAGCGATTGCAGAACACCGGTGCCTCACTCTCGATCTCGGACGCGCGCCATGATAATAGGTCCCGGTGATTCTAGGTCGTGAGGCCCGGCACTGGCAACAAGGTCGAAGGCAGGGAATGGGTGTGATGTGTTCCGAGCTCAGCCTGTCGACCCATGCGAGCGGAGAAGCCGCACCAGTGCGTCGTGTCGCTGTCGCTCGGCAAGTTGAAGCGGTGTTTGGCCGTCGATGTCAGACGCGCCAACGTCCGCACCTTCGGCGATGAGGACTTCGGCGAGATCGGCGTGCCCGGCCCTAGCAGCGGCATGCAACGGCGTCGATTCCGCCGCGTCTTCTGCGTTCACGTCGGCGCCTTTCGCGATGACGAGTGCGGCTGCTCGGCCGCGCCCGAACTCCGCCGCCACATGAAGTGGCGTTCGGCCGTCCTGCCGCGCCGCGCGAACATCCGCACCATGGGCGATGAGGCGTTCGATGATCGCGTCGTGCCCGGCCTCGACGGCAAGGTGTAGCGGCGTCGAACCGTCTGTGCGGGCAGCGCTGACCTCCGCGCCGCTTGCGATCAGAAGCTCCGCCACGCCGTCGCGTCCCAACTCGGCTGCTATGTGCAGCGGAGACCATCCTTCTTGATCGTTCGCGCTGACGCGCGCACCGCGAGCGATGAGCAACTCAGTATTCCCTGTGTGACCTCGCAGCGCCGCGATGTGCACCGGCGTCCACCCGGCTGCGTCCGCCGCGTTCACGTCGGCGCCCGCGGCGATCAACCTCGTCACGACGGCGTCGCGGTCGCGCAAGACCGCCCAGTGCAGCGGCGTTCGGCCATCTCGATCGGCGGCATTGACGTGCGCTCGCGCGGTCAGGAGGAAGCTCGCGACGGCATCGTGCCCTTTCAGAGCGGCCGCGTGAAGCGGAGTCCATCCTCGCCGCCCCTTCGCATTGATGTCGGCACCTCGGGCGCTCAGGAGTTGCACCGTCGAATCCCGGCCCCACTCCGCTGCCAGGTGCAGGGGCGACTGGCCGTCTTGGTCCGCGGCGTTCACATCGGCGCCGGCCGTGAGGAGAGACTCCGCGACAGGGTCATGCCCCCCCATCGCCGCCCGGTGCAATGCCGTCTCACCGTTTGTCGCGACGGCGGCGGCGTCCGCCCCCTTGTCGATGAGCGTCTTCGCCGCGCTACCCGAACCCTGCTCCGCGGCCACAAGTAGCGGTGTCCAGCCGTTCAGGTCCTTCGCAGCCGCATCCGCACCTTGCGCGATCAGCGTCATTGCCACATCACCGTGGTCCGCCGCCGCGGCAGAGTGGAGCGGCGTTCGGCCATCCGGAGTCCTTCCATTTGCGTCCGCGCCGTTGGCAATGAGCAGTTCCGCCACGGCGCCGTGCATCAGTTCGGCGGCCAAGTGAAGTGGACTACGCCCGTCTCGCGTTCCAACTTGTAGATCAGCTTTCTCGGCGATCAGCAGTTCGACAACATCACGGTATCCACCGACCACTGCGCCGTGAATCGGAGTTCGGCCGGCGGTGTCCCTGAGGTTGGCGTCCGCACCTGCGGCGATGAGCGCACCTACGACACTTCCATGGCCTCCTATCGCCGCCACGTGTAATGGTGTGCGCCCTTGCGTACCTACGATCTCCGCCCTGGCACCGTGCCCGATAAGGCGCTTGACCAACTCGACGTGCCCCGATTCCGCCGCGAGATGCAGCGGCGTCCAACCGTCCGCGCGTGTCGCGTTGACATCCGCGCCGTTGGCGACGAGCACTTCGGATACGTCATCGCTACCTGACGCAGCCGCCAGGTGCAGTGGCGTGTCGCCGTGTCTGCCTTTCGCGTCTATTTGTGCTCGGTTCGCGAGAAGGGACTTCGCGGCGTCGACGTGATTCCTCAGCGCTGCCCAGTGCAGCGGCGTCCACCCCTCCCTGTCCTGCGCATCCAACTCGGCGCGATCGGCGACGCTCGCCTGAGACGCGACATCACCATCGTGAAGCGTCGCCCATCGAAGCGACAACCACCCCTGTGTGGCTTCCGCGCTTCGCCCCGCCCCTTTCGCGATGAGGCGATCCACGATTGTGCCGTGACCCTGCTGTGCCGCGAGCGCCAGGGGCGTCTTCCCGTCCTCACCCTGAATGTCCAGTTCCGCGCCCCTACGGATCAAACGCTCAGCCAGCTTGTCATGGCCCATCTCAGCCGCCATGTGCAAAGGCGCACGACCGTCCCGCCTTCGCGCGTTGATGTTCGCCCCCCTCGCGACGAGTAGCCCCGCCACGGCATCGTGCCCGCCCTCGGACGCTCGATGGAGAGGCGTCTGCCCCTTGCCGTCCTCGGCGTTCACCGGCGCCGCATTGAGTAGCAGAAGATCCGTCAGCTCGCGATGCCCCTTCGACGCGGCCACATGCAGAGGAGTCCATTCGTCGTTGTCCTTCGCCTGAACGTCGGCCCCGTGAGCGAGAAGCAACTCCGCCACCGTGACGTGGTTCCGCGCGGCCGCTAGATGCAATCCCGTCCATTTGTCAGATGTAGTAGCGTCGGCGTTGGCGTTGTTGTCGAGGAGGATCCTCAGGATACCGTCCCGGCCTTCCCTGGCGGTGAGGTGGAGGGGCGTCCATCCCTGCGCTGCGGCCGCGTTTGTGTCGGCTCCCTGCGCGGTGAGATAGGCCGCAAGCCGCACGTATCCGTTCAGCACCGCCCCGTGAAGACGCGTCACGCCTTCACTGTCCGCGGCATTCACGTCCCCGCCGGCTTCGAGATGGGCTCTCGCCTCCGCCAGGGCCTGGGTCTCGCCTCCCGCCGCGGCTGGGCGACTTTCCGCTTCGGGTTCTCGCTGTGCTCGCGGCGGCGCCTGGGTCGTAGCCCGGCTCGACTGGTTCTGCGGGGCACCGTACGCCCAGGGTGCGGCCAGCAGCACGACCGCCAAGCCAAGACACTGTCGAGGTGTAGGAGGATTCGACATAGCCTGTTCTCGGTTTCTCGGTCCTTCAGGAGGAACGATCGGTTCCTCGTCCACATCTCCACGGAACCCGGCAGGGTCGATGCGTCGATCGCACCGCACGAACCGTATCGCCGCGAAGCCGACTGTCAACTCGACTAGCGATAAGGCTCGCGTTTGCATTCGCTGGAGTCGGTTGAACTGTCGAGGTACCGCCTGACGCCGCGTGCGGCGCGACGGCGAAGGGGCCGATATCCGTCGCGTGGATCGCCTGATAGTCCAGCGCCCTTCGAGACGGCTCGGCCGCCTGAAATGCACGTGGACCGCTCGCCGTCGATAGCCGAAGTACATCGTGTTCACATGTCTTCGGTGCGGCTCGGCTTCATCGCCGAGCACGCTGTAGCGCGAACACGGATATCCCAAGGTTAGGTCGGGGCGTTAGGCGGATTCCAGTGTCAGACGGCACGGTCCATCGAATCGCACCAGCAGGCGGCCTCCCGAAGCGGAAGCGCAGTCTCTCCGGCCCACTCCCTTCGCACAAGCTCGCGGATTGCGTCCGGGCTCTTGCTCTCACCGCGCTCGTTAATCTGCCGAACTGTCTGCCGCGCGGTCCGACCCGATAACCAGAGCCCGCGAAGTGCCCTCGGAGGCCAAGCATGACCACGCTCGCTACGCCCATCGACACGGCAACCTGCCACACTCCGCAAAAAGAAGCCGGGGCCACGCGCACTCGCCTCGTCACCGTGGCGCGCGACGACGCGCGGTTCTGCCTGCGGCTTGACGAGGTCGTCGAGGTCGGCCGAATCGTACACCTCACCCGCGTAACCGGTCCGCACGATGCCATTCTCGGCTCGATGGTTCTGCACGGCCAGACGGTGTGGGTGATGGACGCAGCCGTCGCGATCGGAGCCATACATGAGACTTCCGGGAGCCCCACGATGTTCGCCGCGACGCGCACGCAACCATCGGTGTGTATCGCATTCGACGGAATCATAGGCAAACACACAAGTGAGACGATCGTGAGCGACCGGCAATCCCACGGGCTGATCGATGGATTGGTGGCGGTGTCCGGCCTATCTATTCCCGTCATCAACGTCCGCGCGGTAGCGACCCTGTGTGATTGTACAAAACGCATCCTGAAGGAAACGACGCTGACCGTCGAAACCGAGAAGGGGCACTCCACGTGACTCGGGTCACCGACCATCACGCCACCGCGGGCACCGTCGACCGGTTCGGAATGCTGATCGAACGACGCTTGGGGTACCGGGTAAATGCCGACGACCTACGAGAAGCGCTGGTCGGGCGCTTGAAGGCGACTGAGGCCACGTCCGAAGAGGCGTACCTCGCGGGCCTGGAGACCCCTCGGTCAACTGAAGAATGGCCCGCGTTGATCAGCCTCCTGCGGATTCCGGAGACCTACTTCTTCAGAAACGAGGAGCACTGGCGAGCGTTCAGGCAGGACGTAATTCCAGGCCTGCTCGGGCGACCGGGCGGATGCGTGTCGACCCCGCGGTTCTGGTCCGCCGGTTGTTCCTCCGGCGAGGAGCCGTACACCATCGCCATGATGCTCACGGAAATGGGGTTGGCGTGGGCTCTGCGCCCGGGATGCATCATCGCGACTGACATAGCCGAGGAAGCACTGGCAGCGGGCCGGACGGCCCGCTACCGAGGCGGCTCGTTTCGCGCCACTTCCGAGGAGCGGAGGCGCGAGTTCTTTCACCCTCAAGAGAACGCCTGGGCCATCAACGACGACATCAGTAAGGCGGTCACGTTCGACGCGTTGAATCTCGCGAACGCGCAAGAGGTGTCGGCTTTCATCGCCCGACATGGCCCGTTCCAGATCATCTTCTGCCGGAATGTACTGATCTACTTCACGCCCAAGGTGGGACGACAGTTGCTCAGCCAGCTTGCCGACGCGCTGGCCCCAGACGGCACCTTGTTCCTCGGGCACTCCGAGTTTCCCCACATGTGGACCGATCTGTTTGAGTCGATTCAGGTCGCCGACACTTTCGTATTCCGCAAGAAAGCCCCTCACCCTTCGCGCGGTGGGACCGACGAGCGGGCCCGCCGGGGCGCGGGCCTCGGCAGCCCCACGTACCGGGCCACCGCGGCCGGGCCGTCGAATCGACGGCTTCGTACATCCGCTCGGAGAGTCAGACCGCCGGCGCCGCCGGCCGATCGCGATCCCGCAAGGCGCCCGGCCGCAAGAGCCCCGGCCGTTCGCCGTGAAGCGGAGCCACCGGCGCGGACCGCCGAGTCGAAGCGCATGCCTAAGCGCGACCTGTGGCCGGACATCGTCACCGTGATCGACGACAGCCGCCACGGAAGGGATGCCCGGGCTGTCTCGACGGCGAGACGATTGGTGACGGAAAGCGAGTTCTCGCCCCAGGTTCGCTACGTACTGGGTGTGGCGTTGGAGATGTCCGGGAAGACGGCCGGCGCCGTGGACGCGTATCGCGAAGCCACGTTTCTCGATCCCGGCTTCGCGGTGGCACACTGGCGCCTCGCGCAAATGCTGGGGAGCTGGAAACAGATGGATCGCGCCGTGTCCGAGGCACAATGGGCCCTCGGCACGATCGCCGATCAGAGCGAGGAGCACGTCCGCCGGCTGACCGACGTGGGCAAGGCTGCGATGACCCGAATGATGGAGCAAACACTCGAATGGCTGGTTCAACAGAAGGAATCGAACGTCGCCTGCGCGGTCAGCTAGGCGAGCTGCGCGAGTCGTACGACCAAGACCTCATCGAGCCGAAGACGGCGCGTCGAGCCGAGGTCACACCGCTCTTGGTATTCGAGGTCGGCTCCGCGGCTTTTGCCGTGCGTGCGGACCGCCTCGTGGAAGTCACTCGCCCGGAGGGGATGGTGGCTGCCCCCTGCTCTCCGCCTCACGTCGCCGGCGCGATCACCCATCGTCAGGAGGTCGTCAGCGTGCTCGATCTGAGAAAGCTGCTCGGCATTCCGGATCGGAGCAGCCGCAAGGACGAGTGGGTGCTCGTCCTTCGCCCGCGGTCGAGCCAATCGGCCATTCTGGCTGATGCGATGGTCGGCGTGCGCACGGTCGATCCGAAGCAGTTCGACGGCGCGATGGAACGAGCGGACGGCACATCGATTCTGGTCGGCAACATCGTCATCGACGATCGACCGGTCGCCATTGTGGATATCGATACCCTCACATCCGAGGCCACGGCCACGTGAGCCGGGGGTGTTTCACGCAACAAGGAGATGAAACGGACATGTTCGGCAAGGCAAAACTCAGAACCATCATCGTGCTCTCGCTTTTGATGGTCGGCCTGATTCCGGCGACGATCATCGCCATGCTCGCCCTTCGTAGCGGTGGCAGGGAGCTGGAACGGGATGCGTACGACAAGCTCGCCGCCCTACACGACGTGAAGGGTCGACAGGTCAACGAATACTTCAAGGGTCGACGAGAGGAGATGGGGCGCTTGGTCGACACCACCAAGACCATCTGGTTCGAGGTGTTCGAGAAGCTTGTCGCAGTGAAGAGGAACAAGAAGGCGCAGGTCGAGATGTACGTCGATTCGCGCATGAACCTGATGACGGACGTACAGCGCAACCCCCGGTTCACCGAAGGGATCGTAGCGCTGACCGAGGCATCTCGCCATGGGTCCGACAGTCCTGAATATGCGGCGATCTTCAAGGAGCGGGTCTCCGGTCTGCAGGAGTTTTGCGGGCTCTTCGGCTTTCCGGAGTTGTTCCTTATCGATGCGAGCGGGAAGGTGGTCTTCAGCCTCGGCCGGGACGCGGAATGGGATACGGATCTCGTGTCGGGCCCGTTCAAGGACACTGTGCTGGCGAAGGCCTACGAAAACGCAAGGACACGCGCTAGCTTCACGGACTACGAACTGTTCGGACCGTCCAACGAGCCCGTCTCCTTCCTGTCGACGCCGCTTTTCGCAAGCGATGGCAAGCTGATCGGAGTAGCGGCGTTCCAGCTTTCGATCACCGACCTCGACACGATCATGGCCGACCGAGGCGGACTTGGGGAGACCGGCGAGACGTTCTTGGTGGGCCCCGACTACCTCATGCGCACCAACGCGTACCGGGACCCCCTGAATCACTCCGTCCTCGCGTCGCACAGGAATCCGTCGAAGGGCATGATCGATACGAAGGCGTCACGATCCGCGCTCGCCGGGACCGCCAGCGCCGATGTCATCGTCGACTACAACGGCGACTACGTGCTCTGCTCGTGGATTCCCGTCCGGATCGGAGAGATCACCTGGGCCCTGATGGCCAAAATGGACCTCGAGGAAGCCTTCTCGTCCAAGACGCAGGCCGCAGGCACGGACTTCCTGGCTCGGTTCAAGACGAAGGTCGGCGACACGGACCTGCTCCTGCTCGAGCCGGACGGATTCAGCTTCCACACAACGGCGCACCGCTCCGACTACCAGACAAATCTGCTCAACGGCAGGTACAAGGACTCGAACCTCGGTCGGCTCGTTCGACAAGTCGTCCAAACAAAGAGCTTCGGCTTCGCCGACTTTGAGCCCTACGAACCCTGCAACAACGAGCCGACGGCCTTCGTCGCCCGGCCAGTCGTGGACAACGAGGGCGAGATTCAGTTGATCGCCGCCATGGAGCTTCCCGTTGAGGCCATCAACGAGATCATGGTCAGTCGAGTCGGAATGGGCGAGACCGGTGGCACATACGTCGTAGGTCCGGACCATCTCATGCGGTCCGATGGGTATCTGGATCACGCCCCCGCAAGCGTGATCGACTCCTTCAGCAGCCGGCAGCGAGTGGAAACCACAGCCATCACCCACGCACTCGAGGGCAAGTCCGGCCAGGAAGTCATCACAGTCACCGCTAGTGGAATTGCACAGAACATCCTCAGCAATTACGCGCCGATCGACGTCTACGGTACGCGGTGGGTCCTCTTGTCGGAAATCAACCAGGCAGAGGCGCTTGCCTCCGTCTCGTCACTCCGGTCGTTCATGATCCTTACGGTGAGCGTCACGGTCGTGGCGATCATCGTGCTGGCGTTGGCGATCGCCCGGATGATTCGACGGAAGCTCGCGATTGAAACCGGCCAATTGCAGACGGCCTCGTCGCAGCTCAAGAGCGCTTCACAGCAGCAGATGAGCGGCGCGTCCGAGCAGACCGCGGCGACCGGGCAGGTCTCGACGACCATGGACGAACTGGCTGCCACCGCAAGACAGATTGCCGAACGCTGCCAGCAGGTCTCACAACTCGCCGACAGCGCCGCGGCACGCTGCCAGGAAAGCAGCGAGGCGGTGCAAGAAGGCCAGACGATCACCGACGAGATCAGGAATCAAATCGACAAGATCGTCCAACACATGACCGACCTGGGTGCCAAGACCCAGGAGATCAACATGGCCGTCGAGGTCATTACCGAACTCTCCGAGCAGACGACGATCCTGAGCTACAACGCCGCCATCGAAGCCGCTTCCGCCGGTGAGGCCGGGCAGACTTTCTCCGTGGTCGCGGATCAGGTGGGCAAGCTGGCGGACCGCGCAAAGCAGGCGGCCAAGGACGTTCGTGGTGTCGTCGACGAGATTCAGAAGTCCACCAGCACAACCATCATGACCACGGAGGACGGGATGAAGGCAGCCGAGCGAGGTCTGGCCACGCAGGATCAAGCGTCGAAGAGGATGATGGCCGTCGCGGATGAGATTCGCTCGACGCTCGACGCGGCGCGTGAGATCGAAATGGCGAGCAAGCAGCAGTCCACGGCGGCGGCTCAAGTCAAGGAAGGTATCGAACAGGTCATCGGTGCGGCGAAGGAATCGGAGGCAAGCGCGAAGCAGACCTTGGGAACGGCGGACATTCTGGTGTCGACGGCTAATAACCTGGACAACATCTAAGATGGACCATCAAAGCCCTGATCCATTCAAGTACTTCCGTATCGAGGCGCGCGAGTTGATCGACAAGCTCTCGCGCGGATGCCTGGCCTTAGAGCGAGGTGACTACGACGCGGCTCTGATAAACGAACTCAACCGGGCGGCCCACTCTCTGAAAGGTGCTGCTCGGCTTGTGGAACTCTATCCGGCCGGAGACATCGCCCACGCCATGGAGGACGCGTTCGCACAACTCCAGGCACACGGCACGGCGCCGACCCCCGACGAGGTGACCGGCCTGCTCGGACAGATCGACGCCCTTCACCGGATCATCGGTGAAACCATCGGCACGCCCGATACACCTCTCCAAGGTGCATCGCCCACGGAGCCTCCGTCGGAATACGGCGGCGGGACCGCAGGCCCGGGCACCGTCGTCGCGGCCACAGCCTGTCTCGACACGACACCCTCCGTGGAAGCCGCTCCGCAGGCGCCGAAGAGAAAACGACGCGCGCAAGCGAGTTCTCGCGGAGATGAGCTGACGCGCGTGGCTACCGTCACACTCGACGCGATCGGGCGGTGCGCCGGCGAGGTGCTCGAACTCGCCAACCGGACGATCACGTGGCGTGAGAAGCTCGGGACTACAAGGCGGGTCATAGGTTCAGCGGCGGCGCTCCTGGATGAGACTCGGCTCATCGCGCAGCGCAACTCCGAACAAAGAACCAGCGGCTCGACCCGCCGAATCCGATCGGCTAATGGAAACCGCCGTAGAATAGACACCGATAAGCTTCGGGCGTGTGCCGACGGCACCCTTCGGGAGATCGAAGCGGGGTTCGAGACGATCGGACCGCTGGCGCGCAGACTCCACGCCCTGACCCTCGAGGCGAAGCTCATCGCGGTCTCGGAGTTCAGCCACCAGTTCGACAAGACGGTCCGCGACGCCGCCCTCGAGATGAACCGAGAAGTAGAACTCGAGATGACCGGCGAGGAGGTGCGCGTGGACCGCTTCGTACTCCACACGCTGATCGAGCCGATATGCCATCTCTTGCGCAACGCGGTGGCTCACGGTATCGAGATGCCTGCGCAGCGCAAGGCGGAAGGTAAGCCTCCCAGCGGACTGCTTCACCTGCGGTTTGCCAAGACGGCTGACTCCTTCCGTGTCGTCGTCGAAGACGACGGCGCGGGCCTAAACGTCGACGGCATCCGCGAGGCTGCGGGAATCGACGCCGGGCTAGCAGTTACCCCGAACGGAGCAGCGGACACCGGCGACGTCTCGGAGTTCATCTTCCAACCCGGCATCACGACCGAGCAGAGCGCCTCGCACGTCGCGGGCCGCGGAGTCGGCTTGGACGTAGTGCGCGACGCTGTGCAACGGTTGCACGGTACCGTGAAGGTTGAATGGGAAGCGAACAGCTTCTCACGGTTTACGATCAACGTGCGTTCCCATCTGGATGTGATGGATGTCTTCGTCGTCCGCGTGGGAACACAGGATCTGCTTGTGCCGATGGCGAGGTTGATTCGCGCCTGCGTGGCGTCACCGGAAGCCGTGGTCAACCATGGCGGAGCGGACGCCTTCTTGTTGGACAACTCGCCGGTTCGACTAGTGCCGCTGGGGTCGGTCTTGGGGATCAACGGCTCATCCGCGGATTCGGAAAAGAAGCAGATCGCAGTACTCAAGACCTCCGGCGGTGTGGCGCTGGCGTTCGTGGTCGACGCCCTACAGGGACGGCGCGAAGTCGTGATCAAGGGAGTTGGCTCGCAAATAGAATCGTGCGAAGTCCTCTCCGGTGCCGCCATCATGAGTGACGGCCGACCCGGATTCTTGCTGGACGCGGACGTTCTCGGAAGTCTGGCCAAGGACTCGCGAGTGCTCACTGAACGGAAGGCGGAGATGAAGCAAGTCGAGCCGCCGTCGGTCCTCGTTGTGGACGATTCCTTGACGACGCGAATGCTCGAAAAGGCGCTGCTCGAATCCGCGGGCTATCGAGTCGTGCTGGCTCACGACGGCGCCCAGGCCCTGGGCAAGCTCGCCGAGGCGAAGTGCGACCTGGCCATCATCGACTTCGAGATGCCGGGGATGAACGGGTTGGAACTCGCGGACCGCATGAGGCACTCGCACCGCCTGGCCGACATCCCCATGATCATGCTCACTTCGTACGACGATGACGAAACGAAACGGCGGGGGCTCGCGGCCGGCATGCAGGCTTACATCGTGAAGGAACAGCTCGATCAAACCGCGTTCTTGAGCACGGTTCGCGGTCTGGTCGGAAAGGCATAGGGTAGGGATGATCCGCGTATTGCTGGTAGATGATTCCCTGACCGCCCGAAAATGGGCGGCTGAGTTGATCGGAAGCCACCCGGAGATGATGGTCGTCGGCGAGGCGGTCGACGGAACGCAGGCCATCACTCAGACGGCGAGGCTCGCGCCCGACGTCATCGTCATGGACATGGCGATGCCGCTCACAGACGGCGTCGAGGCGACTCGGCAGATCATGGCGCGCCAGCCCACGCCAATCGTCGTCCTTTCCGGTCGCGAGAACCGCCCGGCGAATATGGCGGTCATCGACGCCATACGCGCCGGCGCCGTGGAAGCGATCGAGAAGCCGCAACCGAAGGATAACCGTGAGTCGTGGAACCGGACCTTCCTTGACACGGTCCGTGTCGTGTCGCGCGTCAAGCCGATCCACCACATCAGCGCCTCGCTTCCCATTCGCACCTCGAGGCGCGGGAGCGCCAAGCCGATCGAACTCGTCGCGATCGGAGCATCGACGGGCGGCCCGGCAACGGTGGCGGCGATCCTGGCTGCGCTTCCTATTCTTCCGGTGCCCGTGCTCGTCGTCGTCCACTTTCCCGACACGCTGTTCGAGCACTTCGTGGAGTGGTTGGACTCCGCCTCCGTCATGCCGGTCGGGGCGGCCCGTAGCGGCACCTCGCTGAACTCGCTCGCGGGCCACGTCTGTGTCGCCGTACCGGGCCGCCATCTCATCATCTCGAGCGGCCGGGTGCTCACGCGTGAAGGCTCTCCGCGGCATTCATGCATACCAGCCGTCGACGAGCTGTTTGACTCAGTCGCGGACACTGTCGGTGAGCGCGCGGTAGCCGTCCTGCTTACCGGTATGGGGCGTGACGGCGCCGAAGGGATGCGACGCATTCGCGAAGCGGGCGGCCGAACGATCGCTCAGGATGAAGGGACGTCGATGGTCTTCGGGATGCCCAAGGCCGCGATCGAAATGGCAGCTGCGGACGAGATTCTACCTGACACGGAAGTCGCAAACGCGATCGCACGCCTGTGTGCGTGCGTCGATTGCGAGACCTACGTATGAGCAGCCCACTGGTTCTCGTTGTGGACGACAGCCTGACCGCCCGCATGAAGCTCAAGGAGCTTCTGGAGGGCGAAGGTACGCGAGTGGTCCAGGCGAAGACCGCGAAAGAGGCCACTGGGGCCGCCATCATGCATCGCCCGAACGTGGTGATCCTCGACGTGGTCCTTCCGGACGGAAACGGCATCGACCTGTGTAGATCATGGCGTACCAACCCGGTGCTGAAGGATATGCTGGTGCTGTTGATATCCGGCGAGCGCTCAGGTCACGATGATCGCATTGCCGGTCTGCGCGCCGGTGCCCTCGGGTACGCCACGAAGCCGTTCTCCGGGCAGGAACTCCTGGCCCAAGTCGGCGTGCTCATCCGGCTCAACGACACACACAGCGAGCTGCGCGCGGCCAAGGAGGCAGCCGATTCCGCGCACACCGCCAAGAGCGAACTCCTGGAGCAGGTATCACATGAACTCATGGAGCGAAAGCGTGCCGAGGCCGAAGCACAGCGGCTCCGCGTGCTTCTGAAGAACATCATCGACTCCATGCCGTCGACGCTCGTGGCTGTGGACGCCGAAGGGCGCGTGACGCACTGGAACCGCCATGCCGAAAACGACTTGGAGCTGGCACCGGAGGACGCCGCGGGCCAGGCTTTCGAGAAAGCGTTTCCGACCATGCAGTCGCACGTCGATCAACTGCGCTTGGCCATGCGAGACCGTCAGACCCAGAGCCTGGAGAAAGTCGAGAGTTACACGGACAACAAGAAGCGTTTCAGCGATGTCATGGTCTATCCGCTGCTCGGAAACGGCTTGGAAGGTGCGGTCGTTCGCGTGGACGACGTGACCGAGCGTGTGCGCCTCGAGGAGATGATGATCCAGTCGGAGAAGATGATGTCGGTCGGCGGGCTGGCGGCCGGCATGGCTCACGAGATCAACAACCCCTTGGCCGGGATCATGCAGAACATCCAGGTGGTGCTGGATCGGGTGTCGACCGACATGCCCGTCAACGCCCGGGCGGCTCATGACCTCGGTGTCAGTATGGAGGGCATCTCGGCGTATCTCGAAGAGCGCCAGGTCACGTCGATGCTCGAGTCGGTGAGGCAATCGGGGCAGCGTGCCGCCAAAATCGTGGAGAACATGCTGAGCTTCAGTCGAAAGAGCGACGCCCAAGTCTCGTCACACGACCTGAGCAAACTGCTCGATCAGACGGTCGAGCTTGCGGGAAGCGATTACGACCTGAAGAAGAAACAGGACTTCAAGAAGATCGAGATCGTCCGCGAATACGAGCCGAGTCTGCCCGCAGTTCCCTGCGAAGGAACGAAGATCCAACAGGTCATCCTCAACTTGCTCAAGAACGGCGCGCAGGCCATGGCAGAGATCGATGACGCACAGGAGCAGCCGCGTTTCGTCCTGCGTACTCGCCGTGACGGCGACATGGCCCGGATCGAGGTAGAGGACAACGGGCCGGGCATGGTCGAGGACATCCGGAAGCGCATCTTCGAGCCCTTCTTTACGACGAAAGACGCGGGCACGGGAACGGGTCTCGGTCTGTCCGTCTCCTACTACATTATCACCGAGGATCACGGCGGCACGATGCAAGTTAAATCCGCCCCCGGGCGCGGGGCGCGATTTGTCATCCAGCTTCCGTTCGAGGCCACCTGCTATAGCGCTGCACTAGGCCGAGACACATGACGGTTCACATCGAGTCCGAAACGCCAAGCGCGCACGGCTCCGATTCGGAGGGGCAGCGTGAGAGTGCGCACGAGCACGGCACCGCGATCGAGGCTCCCCCCCCCGCCCCAGAGCCACAAAGCGGCGGCCAGCTGGCCAGACCCCACGTGCCGGCCGAAGTCGTGGCGAAATGGCAGCGCGTCGTGGATTTGATGGCACGAACCGTAAGAGTCCCCGCGGGCCTGATCATGAGGGTCGTCCCGCCTCAAATCGAGGTCTTTGTGTCGAGTCGCACTGAGGGCAATCCCTACGACAAAGGCGAGCGAGCCGATTTGGGTACCGGGCTGTACTGCGAAACCGTCATGGCTCGACGCGCCCAGTTGCTCGTGCCGCACGCCATGAAGGATCCACAGTGGAGTCACAACCCGGACATCGACCTGGGTATGATCTTCTACTTGGGATTCCCCGTGCAATGGCCCGACCAATCAGTCTTCGGGACGATCTGCATCCTCGACTCCCGCGAGAACCCCGATGCCATCGAGTATGTCGAGCTGCTCACGGAGTTCAAGGAGATCATCGAAAGCGACCTGGCCGGCCTCAGCATGGAGTGTGACCGCAGACGAGTGGAAGACGAGCTGCAAGAAGCACAGAACACATTAGAGGCACGCGTCGCGGAACGGACGGCAAGTCTGACAAACGCCGTCGATGATCTGCAGCGAGAACTAAGTGAGCGAAGGCGTCCCGAAGTGACGCAGGACCTGCGCCATCTCCTCGAGCACATGATCGACTCGATGCCGTCGACGCTCGTCGCGGTGGACGGCCGGGGATGTGTCACGCATTGGAACCGGCACGCCGAAGAGTGCCTGAGCGTCCCCACGACACATGCCGAAGGGCAACCCATCGAGAAGGTCTTCCCGACGGTCAGCCCCCACCTCGTCCAGGTCAAGGACGCACTCCGGGAACGGCGGGCCCAAAGCGCCAGGCGAACGGAAAGCTACGTGGATCGTGAGAAGCGATACCACGACGTGATGGTCTATCCGCTGGTCGGCGACGGGATCGAGGGCGCGGTCGTCCGCGTCGACGACGTGACCGAGCGTGTGCGTCTCGAGGACATGATGATCCAGTCTGAGAAAATGATGTCCGTCGGCGGGCTCGCCGCCGGCATGGCGCACGAGATCAACAACCCACTGGCCGGAATCATGCAGAACGCCCAGGTTGTCCTGGACCGCGCGTGCACCGATCTTCCGATGAACCTCGAGGTCGCGCGTGAGCTCGGGCTCGACATGGACTTGCTGTCTGCCTACTTCGAGCGGCGAGAGATCACCAGCATGCTCGAGTCCGTGCGGAAGTCGGGGAGGCGCGCCGCCAAGATCGTCCAGAACATGCTCGACTTCAGCCGGAAGAGCAACACCCAGTTCGCGTACCACGACCTAGGTGAACTACTCGACAAGACGGTCGAACTCGCAGCCACCGATTATGAATTGAAACAGAGCAATCTCTTCAGGCGAATCGAGATCGTTCGCGACTACGACTCGACGCTGCCGAAGATCAACTGTGAGAGGATGAAGCTGCAGCAAGTGATCCTAAACTTGCTCAAGAACGGCGCGCAGGCCATGTGCGAAGAGGATGCTCCCCCCAAGACCCCGCGGTTCATTCTTCGCACGGCGCGCGATCAACAGACTGCCCGGATCGAGGTCGAGGACAACGGGCCGGGCATGGGCGAGGATATTCGCAGGCGAGTTTTCGAGCCCTTCTTCACCACGAGGGAAGTCGGTAAAGGCGCGGGCCTGGGCCTTTCAGTCTCCTACTACATCGTCACCGAAAACCACGGTGGCACGATGACCGTCACATCCAGCCCCGGACACGGTGCACGGTTCATCATCCGGTTGCCCCTAGAGGGGAGGTCATGATGTCAGCGTCCGCCGTTCGCGTGTTGATTGTCGACGATGAGTCGAGCATCCGCTGCAGCCTGGTCAATTACCTCGAAGATCGTGGGTGTACGGTCGTCTCCGCGGAAAGCGCCGAGGAGGCAATCGAGATGCTCGAAACCGAGCCCGTGGACGTGGCCATCGTCGACATCCGGCTCCCGGGCATGGACGGAAACGGCTTGATCCTCGCCGCCCATGAGATGCTCCCGTCGCTCAAGTTCATCGTTTACACGGGATCGGTCGCGTACCGCCTGCCGCCCGCGCTCGCCGAGATCGGCGCGGGCACGGACTACGTCTTTCAGAAACCGCTTCCCGACTTGAAGGTACTTCTCGAAGCAGTCAACCGCCTCGCCACCGAAGGAGCAGCCCTTGCGTGAAGAGCGACCGACAACCGTACTGACCATCGAGGACGAGCCGATGGTGCGGCAGAGCATGGCGGCCTACCTCGCAGACCGCGGCTACGCCGTGGTGGAGGCCGAGAACGGTCGTGCCGGTGTGGAAGCATTCCGTCACCAGCGCCCGGACATCATCCTCGCTGATCTGCGGATGCCGGAACTGGACGGGCTCGGGGTGCTCGAGATTGTCTCACGAGAGTCACCGCGCACGCCCATGATCGTCGTGTCCGGAGCGGGGCTCATCGCAGACGCGATTGAGGCGCTACATCGAGGCGCCTGGGACTACCTGGTAAAGCCGATCGAGGATCTCGCGATCCTGGTCCACGCCATAGAGAAAGCCCTGGAGCGCGCGCGACTCATTCGCGAGAACGAACGTTACCAGAACCATCTGGAGGAGGAGGTATCGAGAAGAACGGCCGAACTAGAGGCGGCCAACGCCGAGTTGGTGGAAACGCGCATGCAGATCATCAGGCGCCTGGCGAAGGCCGCTGAGTACAAGGACAACGAAACCGGAAAGCACGTCGTACGGGTCGGCCTCTACAGCCGCATCCTCGCTTGCGGGGTGAACTTGGATCCGGAAATCGTTGAGCTGATCTCCCTGACGAGCCCGATGCACGATCTGGGTAAGATCGGGATCCCGGACAGCATTCTCCAAAAGCCGGGAAGCCTCGACTACCACGAGTGGAGCTTCATGAAGCAACATTGTGCCATGGGCGTTGCCATCCTCAAGCCGCTGTCCGCGGCCGAACTGGAAGCCTACCGGGAGCATCCGCTCATCGGTCGGAACATCCTCCAGGAACGCGACACGCCGCTCTTGCGGATGGCCGCGGACATCGCCGCCTACCATCACGAACACTGGGACGGAACCGGGTATCCGGAAGGCCTGAGCGGCGCGCAGATCCCGCTACCAGCACGTATCGTCGCGGTCGCGGACGCTTATGACGCCATGGCAAGCCAACGACCCTACAAGCCGCCGTTCCCGCACAACACGTGCTGCGCGCTCATTGCGGAAGCCTCCGGTACCCAACTGGACCCGGACATCGTCAGCGTCTTCCTCGAATCAACGGATCGGATCGTCGCGATCAGGGAGGAATGGAAGGACGAAGAAAGCTCTGGTGGCACCATCAAGCAAGCGGAAGCCCTGCGTTCGAGTGTCCGCGCCGTCACGAAGCCCGCCGGCAGCCCGGCCGCCGCAGATACGCAGATCTGACTTGCGAGACAACGACGCGCGACGGTCCGGATCGCCTCAGTCGTCCTTCTTGTCCTTCTTCTTGCCGCCGAACAGGCCGCCCAACGCATCTTCGGCTTGACTCTTAACGTCCTCGCCTTTGTCCTTCTCCGTCGCCTCTTTGTCTGGGTCGTCCTTCTTCTCGTCACCCAGAAGACCGCCGAGTGCGTCTTTCCCGCCTTCCAGCGAAGGAGTCTTCAGGCCACCCTCGAGACCCGGCACATCACCCGAGAGCTTGCCCTGCAAGAGTTCATCGGCGCGGCGAGCGAGCTCCGCCTTCCCCGCCGCGACGAGCGCATCACGCAAGGAGGCTCCGAGTGCGGAGCTGTCGAACACCAGCCGCGGACTCTCCGTCGGCCCGACGAGCCGGATCGTCGTCTCCAGGTTACTGAGCACCTTCATCGCCTCCGACGTAACCTGCGAATCGAGACCGCACACACCGCCGGAAGCGTCGGCCTTCATATCCTTCAACGTCACCGCGATCGCCAGGTCGATCGTCTCTCTGGTCAAGGTCCCGCTGATCTTCGCCGAAGCCGTGCCGCCACGGAAACTGATCGGGTTGTTCCCCTTCATCTTCTTCTGTAGTTCCGCAAGATCGACGTCCTCAAACGAGGCGTCAGCCGTCGCCGCTCCGCCGCCGCGACCGTAATCGCAACTGAGCTTCACCGACGCCTTCCGCTGCTTGGACTCGATCCCGATGACAACGGGGTCGCTCACTCCGCTCGGCGCATCGCTCAGGTTGCGGCACTCGATGCGGCTCATGCCGAGTTCGTCGATCGACAAGTCCACGTCGTCGAGTACGAGCTTGCGGATCAGCAGACGTGGTGTGGGAGGTCGCCGCGCTGCAGCACTGAGGTATTCGAGGTAGTGCTCCGGAACGGACTCAGGCTCGGACGCAGCTTCGTCCTTCCCGCTCGGCAGCCACTCTCGGATCTTGCCGAGGTAGTCGCGAACCTGCTCGGCGTTTTGGAAGTAGGACTCCAACTCGGCATAGTCGCCGAGTGGCAGATCGAATTGAGTCGCCTCGGCAGCCTCGGCGCTTTCCGCCTGATCGGTTGAACCGCCCGAGGCCGGGACCTCACCCGCCGCGGCGCGCTTTCCTTCGAACGTCACGTTCGACAGCTTGACCTCATCCATCACCACGCGGCCGCGGAGGAGTTGCCAAAGGCTGACATCCGCGGTGAGCTCGTCGACCGCGAGTCGGTTGTGCGTGGGTCGCTGAGGATCGGTGGCCTGGATTCCCCCGGCCGACACACGCCCGCCGAGGATCGCGAGGTCGAGGCTGGCGAGGTTGACCTCGGCACCGTTGGCGTCGCTCAGCGAGCTCTCGGTGCGGCCGATGAGCGCATCGCCCTTCACCATCGACGCGGCGCCCAAAGCCAAAGCGCAAACCACAACCGCTACGACCACACCCGGAATACGGATCAGCTTCGGTCGTCGCTCGAGCACGGACCGCGTGTCGGCTGTTCCCTTGCCAACAAGTACGCGCGACAGCAGCCCGACCCAACGCTTGCTTTGCCATTTCTTGAACGCTTCGGAGCCTTCCTCGAGCCGTAACCACGCCTGTCGAAACCCTTGCACGCTCTTGGCAAGCAGTAGCCCGAGCACGAGGCCGATCGCGGGGCCGAGCAGGAGTGAACCGGCCACCGCATAGCGTGACGTATCGGTGATACCGAGTACCGGAAACGCCGCCAGCAGGTCCAGCAGCCAGCCGAGATGGTGCTGCGTCCATGCACCTGTGTGATACAACACGGGCGCGGCTGCAAAGCAGAGCGCCTTGCCGATCCCGGCGAAGATCAGGTAGATGCCGAAGTGCACGTTCAGGATCAGCGCGACGACGAGCAGCGCAACGTGGATTCCGTACCATCCGGGCGTAAAGCCGAACCAGAACCCGAGCATCGCCGACAGAAGGATGAGGACCGGCGCGACCTCACCGCGAAACACCGCGATCCACTTCTTGATCGACTTGGGAATAAGCATAACGCACGACCCTTCGAAAAACGACGTTGGTAAGCCGTCCGGATGATAGGCGCGGAGGCGTGATCGGACAATCCAGGCTGCCCTGGACAGTCGTCAAGGCGCCTGGGCGGCGGCCAGACTCTTGCGGACCGTGTCGGCCTGTGGATGGTTGGGCGCCAGTTCCAGGAAGCGCGTCCAGTGAGAAACAGCCCCCTGAGGATGCCCCAGCGAATCCGCGTAGATGAGCCCCGAATAGAGATGCGCTTTGACGTGATCGGGATTGAGCTTCAGCAGCACCTTGAACTGTTCGAGGCTCTTCTCGGCTTCGCCGAGGTTGAGGTAGGCGGCCGCCAAGTTCATGTGCGCGCTCTGGTTGAGCGCGTCCAGCGTGAGGCTCTTCTGAAAACAACCCGCGGCCCGATCCCAATGCTCGCCGGCGGCAGCCCAGTTGCCCCACCGATAGTAAAAGAGCGGACTGTGCTCGAAGGACGCCTCGAGGGATTCCATCAACGTGAGCGCTTCGTCGGTCCGCCCGGCCGCAAACACCATGTGCGCGTCCTGATAACGATCGTAGATCTCGATGAGGTCCTTGGGGTCTGGTCGGTCCGCCAGATTCGCCGTGTCGACAGGCGGCGCCGATACGTAGCCGAGCGTGGCCAGCGCCGCGAGCGTCTCCTCATCGACCTCGCTCGTCTCTCGAGTTCCCCGCCCCACAGCATCGAGGTAGGCGGCAAGCCGAGCCGCGTCGCGCGGGCGCTGGGCATGGAGGTTCGTCAACTCGTGCGGATCAGAGGCGAGATCGTATAGCTCGGGCCTCGGTGCCGCGATGTACTTCAGGTCTCCGTCTCGCATACCGCGCAGCGGCGCCCATCCGAACTTGATCTCACCCAGTAGGCTCTCGAAGTAGAACGACCGATCTTCCTGCACGGCGCCCTTCAGAAGGGGCGAGAGCGACTTACCATCGATGCCCGGAAGCGGCGGCGCTGCTGCCAGTTCGAGGAGCGTCGGTGGGATATCGATCAGGCCGACCGGCTGGGCCACACGGCGCGGCGAAATCGAGCCCGGCCAATGCGCGATCAACGGAACGCGTAACGTCGATTCGTACACGAAGACGCCATGACTCTTCTCACTATGCTCGCCCAGGCCTTCGCCGTGGTCCGACGTCACAACCGTCAGCAGGTTCGACCAGCGAGCATCCCGCTTCAGAGTCGAGAAGAATGAACCGAGTTCCTTGTCAACGTGTGCCACTTCGCCGTCGTAGCCGGGAGCGCCGGTACCCGGCGCAGGCTTCTCGTACGGCGCGTGCGGATCGTACAGGTGTATGAAGGCGAAGACCGGGCGTGTCGGGTCCGTCGAGCGTAGCCACCGCTGTGCGACGGCGAGGACCTCCTCGGCGTAACGCTCCTGGCGCGCGACAGCGGCACGGCCCTCGAGCCTCTTGGATGACAACTCGTCATCATAGACACTGAACCCCTGGTCAAGGCCGCCGGCTTTGGCCATTGGCAGGGCACCCACAAACGCCCCCGTCTGGTAGCCGTCCGCCTTCAAGGCCTCCGCGAGCGTGACGTGGCGGTCCGCCAGCCGGTGGGCCTCGTTCACGCGCACACCGTGACGCGGCGGAATCAACCCGGTCAGCATCGAGGCGTGCGATGGGAGTGTCACCGGCAAGGGCGCGACTACAGCATCAAACACGGCCGACTCGGCCGCCATTCGATCGATCGTCGGCGTGCGCCCCGCGCGGTAGCCGTAGCAACCGAGTCGATCCGCGCGCAACGTGTCGATGCTGATCAAGAGAATGTCGGGGGGGGCTTGCGGCTTTCGCAGGCCATACCACAGACCGAACGTGACCGACCCGCCGACGACTACCAGCGCAGTCAATACGATGCCCCACCGAACTCTCCGCTTCGGCTTGGGCGCGGGCCCGGACTTGGACTGACCAGCCGCTTTTGCTCGCCGTTTCTTGCTCATGGAAGATCGATTCCGCTTGCCCGGATCGCTCATCGATGCTCGGACGCGATCGCGTCCGGCAACCACTCCGTTCGTGCCAGACCGGTCAGAACGTAACCCTGAAGAGTGGCTTGAGCAACAGGGCCGAGGCCATCGAGACCACGAAGAAGTAGAGCACCCAGTAGTCGGCACCATAGACCCACGAATCGACGGCCGGGTAGAGTATCTCGATCGACGCGACGGGCGAGCCCGCGGGCAAACGCGACTCACCCGGGTGGAGCAGTTGCGAAGCCCACGCCGCGCCTGGTCGCACGGCACTGACGCGTTCGAACGAGTCGCCCACGACGAGTTCCTTTTCCACAACCGTTCCGTCGACACGGAACCTGAGCGTGTGGCGGCCCGGCTCGTTGCCACGGATACGCCAAACGAGTTCGCCGCCGCCGGGCACGGGCCCCACCTCCACGTGCAGCCCCGGGCTGGGCTCGAGTTTTATCTGCCCGGCCACGGCGTGCTCCGCGTCGAACCGCACCTTCATCAACGTCCGTTCGCCCGGCTGCAGAGGACGCCACTGGTGGCGCATACCCATCTGCGCAAGCCCCAGCATCATCGGAAGAAGCATGATGAGCACCGGCGTCAGGACATATCGCTGAAGCTTCGCCACCCCGCACAGCACGCCCCACTGCGACCGAAACATGACTCGAAGCTCGTCCCTGTAAAGCTTGATGGCCAGAAGATTGGCGCTGATCTGGTCCTTGGCCCTGGTGATGCCGGTTTGGTTCGACATATATCGAAAGATGACGAGCATCGCGATTCCGGCGAGCACCGAGAGCAGCGTCAGGCCAACCCACACCGGAAGCGTTCGGACAATCGCGTACGTCACATCGCCGATCGCGGTGCAGACGGGATTCAGTACCGCCAGGAGCGGCGAAAGCAGCGGATTCAGTAGCGCGTCCAGGCCGCCCCACACCGAGCCGAAGAGTGTCGCCAGCGCAGCGCATACCCAGCGCACCGCATCACCGCCAAAGATCAGCAACGAGTCAACGACGTCCAAAGTCGATCCCCATGCGCAGCACCCGCGCGTGCGGCCTGCACCCGATCACACGTTACTCGAGGTAGCCCAGGCCGCGCAGGCGCTCGATGACCTGCTTCTCGTCCTCGGCCGACTCCAGCACCGCCAGCTCCTTCTCGATCAGGTAGATGACGAACTCCTCGGGCGACGAGTAACCCGCCGTCTCTGAGAGCTTCTTGATCCGCTGGTACAGATTCGAATCAATCTTGATCTTCGCCATGTGTGGCTATCCCCAGTCAGTCGCGCGTCGTTACAGCCTCGGTCTCGAAGAGACTCCCGCCCACCATCGTCTCGGGTGGCTCCACGCCGAACTCCTGAAGGATGGTCGGCGCGAGATCGATCAGTGACGGACTCGCTCTGAGCACCGGGCGGTTGCTGAAGATCACGCCCGGCACCAACTCGGCCGCCACGCAGTGATCCGCGCTCCACGCCGAATCGTTGTCCGTCATCTCTTCTTCGCTCATGTCGCCTAGCGCCGTCGCCCACGAGGCACGGTATCCGCGATGGTACCCGACGATCAGGTCCGGCGCCACGGAGGCTGACGGACCCGAGTAGATTCGATCCGCCCGGTCAACGCGAGCGACGACCGGCTCTCCGCTGACAGGATCGCGAACAGCCAGCAGCTTCTCGGTAAGCTCATCCAGAACTCGGTCGCGCTGTGCAGGATCAACGCTCCCGTCGCGCTCGCGGCCCTTCAAGTTCAGATACAACCCGTTTATCCCCAGCCCGTACGCCTGCGTTCGGCTCCAATCGACCGGGTTGGTCCTGTCGAGCAACAGAGACTCGCACTCCGGCGGATGGATGTAGCCGTTGTTCCGTAGCCATGCGTTGAGGCTGAACTGACGGCGGAAGTTGCAGAATCCGTGATCGGACATGACCAGGATAGTTGCATCGTCACCGAAGCGCTCGAGCACATCGCCGACGATGTCGTCCATGCGTTTGTATAGAGCCTCGATCGTGCCGTGGCACTTGGCTGCGGACTGCCTGGACCGAGTCGGATGCGGCTCGTCGCCATCCCACCAGAACATGTGCGCCTGCAGGTCGGTGCTCGAGAAGTAGAAGAACAGCAGCCCGTCGTCGTAGTTCTCGATCGCGTAGTCCAGCAGTTCGAGGCGTTCCGAAAGCACGTAGTCCGCCTGCTCCCGGTACTCCTCATCCACGAACGTTCCGGCGGAGAGCGCCTTGTGGTCTTCCTGGAAACCGGTCGTGTAGAAAAGGCCGAGTGCGTCGGAGAGCTTGCCGACAAACGCCGCGGGCTCGGTGATCCGCTGGTCGCCCGGGTCCGAAGGGTCGATGTTCAACGGCGTGACGTAGAGGCGGAAGTTCGGGCGTACCTCCTGAAGATAGAACCGGCAGATGCCGCTCACGTGGACACTCGGCAGGAACGACGGCATCTTCATCGTGAACGACACCTTGCACCAATCACTCCACTCGCCGGCCTTCAGGACGATCGTTTTGCCCTGTACCTCGATGCGTGCCGTCTGCTCCGTCGGATGCCGGTATATGTCGAAACCAACGTGCGTGTCGACCGGCTTGACCAAACTCGTGTTCTTCGGACCGGTCAGCACACCGCCCGCCCGGTCATCCTTGAAGATGAGCGGCTTGCGCAAGCCGCCTTCATCCCGTTTCTCGACGTAGGTATCCTCGGAGAAGAGCTGGTACGTGCCGTAGCTGCCGAGAAGATCGGGCACGCCCATGCCGCTGAGGCAGCACAGATGTCCATGCTTCGACGGGCTCGGCGGGTAGTTGGCCGGGATGTCGTAGAACCACGTCGGCACGCCGGCCTCATCCAGGTAATCCCAGAACGGCGTTCCGTGGCGGCGCAGCAAGGTCTGCGTGGGCGTGTGCTGGAACGGCCAGAGCGTGATAGGAATCTCATGCTCGCCGACAGCCCATCCACCCTCGCCGTCGACTGTTTCGGCCGCCGCGTAGTATGGAGCGTACTGCTTGGATGGATCACGATGGATGAAGTCGAAGATTCCGTGTACGCCCGGGTTCGCGCCGGTGATGAAGCTCGCCCAGGCGACCGGGCTTTGCGGAGGCGTGGTGGTGCCCAGCGGCTTGTAGCCTCCTTTGTCCCGAAGCGCTGCCAGATGAGGCAGTGCCCCCTGATCCATCAGGCGCTCGCAGAGCCGCGGGTCCAGGCCGTCCATACCGATCACGACGACACGGCTGAGGCCGTCGCTCTTCTTCTCGCACGATAACTGCGACAGGGCCACCGCAATCGCCGCGGCAGCCAGGCAGACCGGCGTGATGACGCGAAGATGTCTCATCCCTGCCCACCTCCGACACGCTCCGCCCCCGCGACACACTCCCCGGCATCGGTATCATCAGCCCGCTCGGCACTGCCCGGCGATTCCGGTCCACCGGGGAAGTGGCCGTCCACGTCAGCTACCGCCATCGGTCTGCTGTCCATATGGCCGGGCACCTTCACACCGAACAACTCGAGCACGGTCGAGGCGAGATCAAGCAGGCGCGGGTTCTTGGCCTTGATCTTGCGGTTGCTAAAGAGCACACCCGGGATGAGCTTCGGGTCGATGCAGTGATCCCCACTCCAAGCCTTGTCGTTATCGTGGAACAGTTGATCGGTAGGTTCGCCGACGGCCGCCTCCCAACTCACGCGGTAGCCTCGATGGTACCCGATGATGATGTCCGGGCCGTCACCCTTGTAAGGCCCGCGATAAATGGAGTGAGCATTGAAAGCACGATTGATCGCCGGCTCGTCGGACTCGTCGTCGCGGAGAGTCGCTAGCTTGGCACAAATCTCCTCGCGCAGCGCATCGGCGTCCTTCGGGTCAACGATGCCCTCCGCCTCGCGGCCGCGAACGTTGAGGAAGATGCCCGCTAGCCCCAGGGCAAACGCCTGCGTCTTCGACCAATCCACTCCGGCGAGGTACTTCTTTCCACGTCCGTCGGGCTTGAGGGTGAGGTACCCGTTCTGCTCGAGCCAGACGTTCAGGTCGATCCCGCGCCGAAAGGAGCAGAAGCCGTGGTCGGAGATCACCATCAGCACGTCATCTTCGCCGTCGCAGGCTTCCATCGTACGGCGAACGAGGTCGTCCATCTGGATATAGTGCTTCTCGATCGCATCGCGACATTCTCGCCCCCCCTGCCCGTCGCGCGCGGGATGATCCGGGTCGATGTAGCGCCAGAACATGTGCTGGATGCGGTCCGTCCCGTCGAACACGCAGACGCACAGTCCGCGGCGAACCTTGTCGAGGGCGTCGAAGAACATCGCCTCCCGTTCGGCGTCCGCCTCGTTGCATTGATGCAGAAACGCTTCGTCGTCTAGTATCCGCGCGTTGAGAGCCCACGTGTCCTCCGCGAGTCCGAGCGTCGCGTAGAGGCCGTGCGCCTTCGCCAGGTACGTCGAAAACGCAGCCGAATGCGAAATCGGCAGCGCCGGCTTGGTCGGATCGATCTGAATCGGCGTCACATACAACTCGACTTCCGGCTCGGTGCGCAACAGTAGGAACTCGCAGATACCCTTGACCTTGATGCCCGGAGCTGCCTTGAACGCGACCTGGACCCAGGGCGTGTAGACCCCTTGCTCGAGTTGGACCGTCTCGCCGCAAACGCGCAGGGTCGCCACGCCCCGACCGGTCACCGTCAACTCGAACGGACAGTGGATCGGGGGCGCATCCTGCACCAGGCTGTTTGGCGGACCGATCAGGTGAGAGCGTAGCGCTTTGCCGTTGCGTTCGAATCGCAGTTGCTCGCCGCCGATATACTCGGCTTCGCCTTCGCCTCGTGTCGTGTAGAAGGAGAACGTCCCCTGGCTACCGCGCAGGTCGGGCACACACATCGCCGATAGCAGCACGCCGTGGAACGGCTCCGGCGGGAAGGTAATCGGTACGCGGATGATGTTCGAGAAGATCCCATGCTCGCCGAGGACATTCCAGAACGGCTTGCCCTTTCGCAGAAGGCGAACGTCGGGTTTTCCGATCGGAATCCGGTACTTGCCGACCTTCAGTGTCCTGGCGGACCCCCGGATGCTCACCGACGAGAGCTGAGGAATATACTGCCGTCGATCACACGTGAGGAAGTCGAAAATGCGGTGCTTGCCGGGGTTGCACCCGGTCAGAAACGACGACCACGCTACCGGAGATAGCGGTGGTGCGGTCGTGCCGAGTCGAACGTAGGTGCCTTCGTTGGCCAGCCGGCTGAAGTGAGGCAGCTTGCCCTCCGCCATGAAGCGGTCCGCAAGCGTGGGCTCCATCCCGTCCAGGCCCAGGATCACGACCCGTTTGACGCGAGCCTTGGCGTGCGCCCGCCGGCCTCGGATGGACCGAACGAGCCATCGGATCGGCCACAGGAAGAGCGATACCGTCGAAGACAGCACGGCGACGAAGAACGCCGCCAGCGTCGTGCCCACCGCGAAGCCCGCCCCGGGCCCGATGTACGCAGCCGCCGGCTCGGCGAGGCCCAGGACGATCACAATCGCCGTAAGCAGCGCGAACGATGGGCCCCGGCGGCGGGTCCGCCCCGCCCTGGACGCGAATCGTCGTGACCTTGGACCCTCAAACCACCGCAAAACGCCTGCTCCGCTCATGCCAAACAACCTGACCGCCCGCCGGGACAGCCTCCAACCCGATTCCTGATCGACTCGGGAATAAGCGTGGTCCACAATACATTTAAGGAACCGAGGGCGGCGACCTTCGTCGATGATAGACCGCGTCTCGCCGACGGACAATCCGCAGCCGCGCAGGCCCGGTAATATACCCGTACTTGCATTGCTGCAGCTTGCCGGCATGTTCGCCCGCCCCAAAAACGCGTCGGACGCGTCAACAGCGGAAACGGCACGCATAACGTGGGAGCTTGACCGGGTGTCGAACGCGGAGCACATCCGTCGGCGGTGGACGTGTTCCGGCTAAGGAGGTATTCTGTCGCCACGCTGGACGAGCATTAGCCCATACCGGGCACACACCCCAGGAGCAAAAGCGATGAGACGAGCAGTCATGGGCCTCGTAGTGGCCGGAATCCTTACCCTCGGAGCCGCGGTGCAGGCCGACGAACTCGGCATCGGCGACGACGCACCGAAGCTGGACGTGACCAAGTGGGTCAAGGGCAAACCCGTTGATCTTTCCGAGGCGAAGGGCAAGGGCATTACGGTAGTCGAATTCTGGGCGACCTGGTGCGGCCCCTGCGTTGCGAGCGTGCCCCATCTGACCCATCTTCAAGAGAAGTACGGCGACAAGGGTGTGACGGTCCTCGGCATGACCAAGTTCGACGACGGCAACACGCTGGACATGGTCAAGAAGTTCGTCAAGAAGCAGGGTGACAAGCTCGACTACACGATCGCGTTCGAGGAGGAATCCAAAACCTACGATGCCTTCATGAAGGCCGCCGGGCAGAATGGCATCCCCACCGCGTTCATCGTCGACAAGTCGGGCCGCGTGGCGTGGATCGGTCACCCGCAGTCCGGGCTCGAAGACGCCCTGGGCGAAATGGTCGCCGGGAAGTTCGACATCGAAGTGGCCAAGAAGGTCGCCGGCATCAAAGACAAGATGAACGAGACCTGGGCCGACGACGACTTCGAAACGCGGTTCAAGCTCGCAGGGGAATGGTCGGCCGCCAAGCCGAAGGACCCCAGCCCGCACATGGTCAGGTCCGGCATCCTTCATCGCGACATGGAAAAACCGGCGGAGGCGCTCGAGGCTGCGAAGGTGGCATTTGAGCTCGCACACGACAAGCCACAGAAGCTCAGCCGCCTGGCGAGCCAGCTCACCAGCGAAGACAACGAAAAGGGATTCAACGAGTTGGCGATGAAGGCGATCAGCCGGGCGCTCGAGTTGGAACCGAAGGATGCCGAGGCGACGATCGGCAAGTTCCGCGTCCTTGTAGCCATGGGCAAGGAATCGGACGCCGTCAAGACAGCTAACCAGGCGATCAAGGACCTCGACGGTGATGCACCCGCGCTGGCGCGTTTTGCCCGGGTACTCTCGACTCCGGCACGCGGCGAGCAGTGTACCGATCTGGCGATCAAAGCCGTCGAACTCGCGATCGCGGCCGAGCCCGACGAGGCGTATCACCTCATGTCGAAGTTCAAGATCCTCGCCACCTGCAAGAAGGACATCAAAGCGGCTCGGGGCGTCGGCACCTACTTGATCGAAAAGGCGGGCGATGACGCCGGCCTGCTGAACGCGTTCGCTTGGGATGCACTGACCGGCGAAGGCCTCAAGGGCGAGTTCAACGACCTGGCACTCGAGGCGGCCAAGCGATGTGACGAGGTCAGCGAAGGCGAGAACTGGATGTACGTCGACACGTTCGCCCTCGCCACGTTCGAGTCCGGCGCGCGGGACGAAGCGATCAAGCTACAACGGAAGGCGATCAAGCTCGCCGCCGACAATCCCGCGATGGACGAGTTGCTCGATCGCCTGCTCGAATTCGCAGGCACGACGGAGAAGAAGCCCAAGGATTAGGGTCCCGCGATAGCGGGCTTCGCCAACTAAGACAAAACGTCTCCGCCACGGCGTGCGATCGCAATTCGCGATCGGGCGCCGTGGCGGAATTTGTTTTGCACGCCTATCATGCCTCGCAACGAGCCCGATCACGAACTCGAACTCGAACTTACCACACTCGGCGAAAGGCGATACACATGAGAACGTCCCTGATCGCAATGGTATGCTGTTGCATGTTCGCACTTACCGCGACCGGCGAAGGTCCCTCGGACGGTCGAGACTTGAATTGGGCGCAGTGGCGCGGTCCGGATGCCACGGGCACCGCACCTCACGGCAACCCGCCCGTCGAATGGAGCGAATCCAAGAACATCCGCTGGAAGGTGGAAATCCCCGGCCTCGGGCACGCCACACCGATCGTATGGGGCGATCGCGTCTACGTGCAAACGGCGGTCAAAACCGACAAAGAGGTCAAACAAGACAAGCCGGCTGAGCCGCAGGAACCAAGGGAAGAGGGACGTCGCGGACGACGCGGGCGTCGCGGGCATCCCGGCATGGGCGGCGGCGCGCCGACCCATGTCTATCAGTTCGCACTGATCGCGCTCGACCGGCGCACCGGGAAGGTCGTCTGGCAGAAGACCCTGTGTGAAGAGGTACCGCACGAAGGCGGCCATCAGGACGCCAGCCAAGCGTCAGCCTCACCGGTGACCGACGGTACGCACATCATCGCTCACTTCGGCTCGCGCGGGCTCTACTGCCTCGACATGGCTGGCGACATCGTTTGGAAGAAGGAACTCGGGCAGATGCAGACCCGAAGGGAATTCGGCGAAGGTAGTTCGCCGGCCCTGTTCGGGGATACCGTGGTCGTCGTATGGGATCACGAGGGGCAGTCCTTCATCGTCGCCCTCGACAAGGCGACAGGCAAGCAGAAATGGAAGGCCGACCGGGATGAGGTCACGTCCTGGGCGACGCCGCTGATCGTCACCGTGGACGGCAAGCCTCAGGTCATCGCCAGCGCGACCGATCGCATCCGCAGCTACGACCTGAAGACGGGCAAGGTGCTGTGGCAGTGCGGTGGCATGACGACCAACGCGATCCCATCGCCGGTTCACGACAGCCGCCATGTCTACGCGACGAGCGGCTTCCGCGGCAGTGCCCTGCTCGCCATCCGCTATGCCGACGCCACCGGCGACATCACCGACTCGGCTACCGTCGCCTGGTCATACGACGGCAAGGGTACGCCGTATGTCCCGTCTGCGGTCCTGCACAAAGGATCGCTCTACTTCCTCGACACCAACAAGGCCATGTTGTCCTGCGTCGACGCTGCCACCGGCAAGGCCCATTACGCCAAACAGCGTCTCGAAGGCCTCCAGGGTGTTTACGCATCCCCCGTTGCCGCGAGCGGCCGCGTATACATCGCGGGCCGAGGCGGGAAGGCGGCTGTCGTTGGGCACGGCAACGAGTTCAAGCTGCTCGCGACCAACGAACTGGATGAGGGCTTCTCCGCATCCCCTGCCATCGCTGGAGATGAACTCTACCTGCGTGGTCGATCGCACCTGTACTGCATCGCGGCTGATTAGGGCTGCCGGCAGTCATCGCGCGGTTGTCGCCCTGTGGTTCGCTTCACGCGCGACGCTACTCGCCGGTGAAGGCCGCCTGGAGCAGGCCGAAGTCTCGCAAGTCGACACTCGAGTTGTGGTCCACGTCGAAGCACGCACAGTCGGTGGGGATCATCCCGCCCGGCCCGGACACGCAGGTGCGAAAACGGCTGTAGTCCGTCAGGTCCACATCGCCGTCCACATCGCCGTCGCCCGGCAGTGCCGGCACGACGTTCAGGCTCAACGCCGTATCTCCGTATTCGAGCTCGAAAACCGAGCCGCCACAGTCACCCCGCCCTACCACCGTGGCAAACTCGCCGGTCCTGGATGCGTAGGTCATGATCGTAAACGCTTGGCCGACCTGCGGCTCGAATCCGGTGACGAGTTCGATCCGAAGTTCGCCCCCGAGCCCGGCTGTCCCGCTGTGGTTGATCTGATCGTATCCGCTGCCGGGATTCAAACCGCCGATCTCGATTTCAACTGTGCCGCTGTAGGACATGTTGCCTCGATAGACACGAGCCGTACTGAAACCGGGTGCATCCGTGCCGGTGATGGTCACGTTATCCATCGTGCCCACGCCTTTGACGTAGCCGGTCAACTCGATTGGGCGCCCGATGGCATCCCCTACGATCGAACCGTTGTTGATCAGCGGCGTGGTCGGATCGTCGGGCGTATCGACGACACCGTGGCCAACGAGGTTCTTGCCGAATTCGAGAACGGCGCCATATTCCGCCGCAAGGGATCCGGCAGCGTCGCCGAAGCCGAGCGTCGTCAGGGAACCGAGCACGGCCTCATTTGCATCGTAAAGCCTGACACTTTGGGGGCCGATTTCAAGCACGCCGTCGCTGAAGAAGCCGTCCGTGGCAGTTGGGTCACCGATATGGAGTTCTCCTTCGCCCACGAAGATCGTCGAGCCGAAGCCCGCCGCGATGGGCGCGATGACCGTGCCGGCGCCGCTCAGGTAGTCTCCGTTGTCGAGCACCAGGCCGTTTGGCGCCGCCAGCCTGCCGCCTGGTTGAATCGTGGTCAGTGCGCCGGGTCGGGCGAAGCCGAGTGAATTCAACGTCACGGGGTTGGCGCCCACATGCAGCAGGCCGTCATGACTGAAGCCCAACGGGTGCATAGCGCCTCCCATGATCAACTGGCCCGTCGCAGTGATGACCGCGCCTTCTCCAAAGACGCGGCCGTTGAGTGCTCCGAAGCCCTGGAAATCCGCGGTGCCCAAGTCAAACTCCGCCGCGTTGATCGACCCGCCGCTTAGCGCAAGGGCACCCGGCGTCAACAGCGCGACCACGCCCTGCACGTCAACGACGGCGCCTGATCCGACTGTCAACAGGGCAAGTCGGTTCTCACCGGCCGTGGCTGTCCCTACATACAGCGCGGCCTCCGTCGACCAAGCGGAATCGGTATCGTGCAATGCGACCTGCGTGGTCCCGTCGCCAAGAATGGTCCCGTAGAGCTGGCCGCCGCCCGTGATGTTCAAAGCGCTGCCTTGGATATCGATTGTGCCCTCGATGAACGCATCGCTGTCGATGATATTCACGTTGCCGCCCAGAATCTCCATCGTACCGGGATCGACGCTCATACCACCGTAGAGGTCAAGATTGGACGCGGTCAAGAGGCCGCCGGAGACGTCGGCGTAGTAGCTGTGCCATATTCTAAGATCGCCGGCCACGTGCATCTCAGCGCCGTTGGACACGTGCAGCTCTCCCGAACCGCCCGGCAAAACAGCCTGGCCGCCAAGATAGACTGAGCCGCTACTGTTCCATTGCGTATCGGCACCCGTCAGGTCGATGTCAGCCCTCGTGCCCGCCAGCCACGCGATCAGACCATCCTGGTTCGACACGACACCGCCATTCTCCACGATCAAGTCGGCTCCATTGACGCTGCGCATCCCCAGATCGCCGCTCATCGTCCACGTTGATCCGCTGCCTGTGACCCGAGCTGTCGAAAGGGCCGATCCTCCGTTCACGCTACCGATCAGAGCCGAACCACTCGTGACACCCACGCCTTCGGCAACGGTAAAGGTGGCGCCCGCGTTTACCCCGACGTTCAGTACGCCGTCCACCGACAGCGTCTGCCCGGCGCCGATCTGCCTGTTGTCTCCCAGCGGTTCGTTCGGATCGATGAGCAAGCCCGCGCCGGTGATGTGTAGCGTGCCCGCGATCCAGTTCAGTACACCCTCAGCGCCGCTCAGCGACCCGGCGTTGATCACGCCTCCGTCCAGGTTCACGGTGTTGCCGACGTAGAGCATCAGATCGCCCACCACCGTGGTGACCCCATCCGCTTCGACGGTCAGCGTGGCCGTGCCGCCCGCAGCGCCGGCGTGGCCACCGACGTAGAGGGATGCGTTGTTTTGCCATTCCGCCCCAGGGCCCGTCACCAGAACCGTACCGATCGAACCGCCGAAGTGCGCGATGCTTCCATCGCCGTCGTTGGACACGCTGCCGGGTGCATTGATCGTGAGCGTTCCCGTGCCGAAGTTGCCGATCTTGAGGAGACCGGTGTTGGTCCACGAGCTGCTCAAGCCGCCGACGGTCGCCGTGCCTGTCGCAGCGGAATCGGTACCGAGCAACGCGCCCGTGCATGAAAGGCGGCCGCGCTCCCGCAGTTCCAGTTCGCCGGCGCCGCCTATACCGATTTGCACATACGAAGTGTTGTCCCAGAAGAAATGCCAAATCTCCAGTTTTGCGTTACTGCCAGCCGGCAGAGCAACAAAGAGAGGGCCGTTCGCATCGATAGACGACGTGCTGGCGCCCGCGTACCCCTGGACCTTAAGCTGGGTCAACGGCCCTGTGGTGGATCCGATGACGGCCGTCGCGAAGATTCCTCCGGCGTCAAGCGTATACGTGAGGAATCCATCTGAGTCCGCCAATGTCACGGTACCCGCGCGAACCTCGAGGCTCCTGGTCGTTATGTGGCTAAGGTACGTGACGGAATAGGAAGAGGACGGAACGGCAACGAAAAGCACGTTGTCCGTGTTGCCGTCGGGTACCCCGTTCGGCGTCCAGTTGGCTGGCGTATGCCATCGGGTGCCGTCGGATCCGTTCCATGTGTAGTTGGCGGCACGGGCGGCGGTCCCGCCGAACACGCAGAGTGCCGCCGCGCAAATCCACGCACTGCCGAAACAACGCCTTTGATTGATCGATGACATGAGCCGCTCTCCGTATAGACAGCTACCGCGTTGGGCAGGCGGACGAGCCCTCGATATGCCGTGGTCACGGAACTCCACGAGCCCACCTTGCCCGCGCGCGCCAAGGTGGCGCGCGGGATTCGATCTAACTCGCAAGCCGGACCCCGGCGGTGCCGACTTGACATGCCGAACCTCCCGAACTGAGCCTTCATAATAACGAATCAGTGCGGAAAAATCGATGCCGAAGTGTGTTCACAGACCTCAGCGCCGGAGCCAACGCCAGAGGTAGAAGACCGGCACGCCCGCTAGAATCGTCCCGAGACTGAGAAGTGACGGCCACGGCCATTCCCGAAAGGCAAACACGGCGGTGAAGGCTGTCACAACCAGGTAGATCGCCGGCACGAACGGGTACAGAGGTACTCGAAACGGCCGATCGAGGTCAGGCCTGCGCCATCGCAGCACGAACAAGGCACTGATGAAAAGCAAAGTAAACAGCGACAGACCGACAGCCGCGTATTTGTACAGATTCAGGAAGTCCGTCAGAAATAGGATCGCAATCGCGCAACCACTCTGCGCAACCATCGCCGGCACGGGAACGCCCCCCCGCCGGCTCAACCGCCCCGCCGCGGCGGGGAACAAGCCGTCGTGCGCCATGGCGTAGTAGATGCGCGGACCGGTCACGACGAAAGCGCTGACCGTTGCCAGAAAAGTCAAACCGATGGCCACCGAGAACGCGGCTGAAATGTTTGCCCCGAAAAGAGCCTCCGCCGCTTTGCGGGGCAGCTCCTCCGCATCCGCAAAGCCGACACCGGATACTGGTACGGCATAAGAGAAGACGGCACTGACCGCCACGTACAAGATCGCGACTAGCCCCGTGCCCAGAATCAGCGCCCGCGGGAGTGTCCGTGCCGGTTCCTTCACTTCCCCTGCCAGATAGCTCGCGGCATTCCAGCCGCTGTACGCGAACATCACGTAGAACAACTGCGTCGCCGCAGTTCCGATGCCCACCTCGCCAATCGGCTTCCCCTCGGCGAGATGCGCGAGCCGGCCGTCGCCGAATAGGAACCCCAACGCCACGAGCGCGGCGAACAGGCCCACCTTGAGGATCGTCGTCAGATTCTGCGTCCACGCGGATTGCCGTTGCCCGAGCAGGTTCGGCAACGTGATCAGCACGATGATTCCGGCTGCCACGAAACGCACGACCTGACTCTGACCGCCCGCCTGATCTACCGAAACGAACGGCGACAGCAGATAGACCGCTGCGACATGGCTGGACACCGCGAGCGGCGCCGAGAAGCCCAGCAAGAACGAGGTCCAACCCGATAGGAACGCGGGCATCGGACCGTACGCCTCGCGAAGGTAGACGTATTCGCCACCCGCCCGAGGCAGCGCTGCCGCCAACTCCGCGACGCAGAGCGCCCCGCACATCGCAAGACAGCCGCCAAGCACCCACAGCAGAAGGATCACCGTGACGTTCTGAAGCGAGGCCGCCATGTAGCCGGGCGAGACGAGAATCCCCGTGCCGATCATGCTGGCAATGACCACGTACGTAGCCGTGGACAGGCCGTAGCCGCGATGAAGTTGTCCGTCTGACGTTGCCATGATCCAGCGTCTGTGGCTCCGGACGAGTACGGTGGCCGTCCGCCAATGCCGACCAGATGGCTTCGGTCCAACCGACGAACCGTGCCCTCGGGTCGCTTGCGTCTGGTCAACGTGATTGTCAACGCATCCGGGGCATTACGCTAGCACCGCCCAGACCCTGGCACCCCAGGGCGGTCTCGTCCCGAAAACGCCGGGGCCACCGACCGATTCCGGGATCGCTGCCGTCAGTCCGATAGTGTTGCCGGACGGACTGGGCCGATATTCGCTCGTTCTTCCCGCTCGAAACACGGCCTCGCCGCTTCGGTCCGTGGATACCCGTTGCCCGCCGTATCAGCTTCAAGCGCGTCGCCGGCCATGCCGATGCGCCCTTCGGCGAGCCGCATTTAGCGCGGCCCGAGACTGATCGCACGTCGAATCAACGGTACGGCAACATGGTTCCCCTCCCCCATTGCGGATGCACAAGATGATCAACCACTCCTCCAAGGCCCTAGTCGGCCTGGCGCTGTTGGCCGCCGCTAGCTGGTGCTTCCTGTCTCAGGCCGGCTGCAACCCCGCCGCGCCCTCGCCAAACGCCAACACGAACGCGAACACGAACGGTTCCGACAACGACACCGAGGCGGTGAACGTGGTCGAACCGGCCATGCCGATCACGACCATGGACGACATGGTCTCCGATCTGATCGACGGGACGGCCGACTCGCTGACGTTCCAAGCGGGTTCGGCGGCGTCTGCGATCCAGACGGGCACGCTGATCGCCAGCACGTCGCCCGCGGCTCCGTTCCTGCGGCGCGTGGTGGACACCGCCGTCACCGACAGCGGCGAAGTGACATTGATTACCGAGGACGTGCCGCTTGACGAGGCGTTCAGCCTGGTTGATGTCGAGGTGGCCGGCACGTTCCTTTCCTTCACGCCGGCCGACGGCGTCACCGTCAACGAAATGAGCCAGAGCTCACGCATCATCGTCGGTGTCGACGGGCAGGCCGCCATGGAAGTGCCCGTCCTCGATCTCAACGTGTCCTTCAAAACCAACGACAACAAGGCCGAAGCCTCGGTCGGGATCAAGCTCAAGACCTCGGCCATTCTCGAATTGAAGGCAGGTGTCTTCAGTGGGCTGCAGAAGATCAAGGTCAGCATGCCCAGCGACTACGAAATGGAACTCGGCCTGTCCTACAAGGCGGCCGAGGCGAGTCACGATTTCCACAAGTCCGAACGCACCCTTGGAAAGACGCGGGTCCTCTTCTGGATCGGTCCGATCCCCGTCTATAGCGAGATCCTACTGGTAGGGAGCGTCTCCGCGAACTTCACAGGCGCGCTGAGCGTCTCGACTTCCGGCTCCGCGGAGATCGGCGGGCAGTGGACCGCAGCCGACGGCTGGAGTGCGATCCTTCAGCAGCAGACGACCGGCCAGCAGGGCAAGGCCAAGGGGCAGGCCAGTGCCCAGGTGATGGCGACGGCCAAGTGGATGTTATACGGAGCGCTTGGCCCTACCCTCGGACTGGGCCCGTATATCGAAGCCAGTATCAACGCTTTCGAGCCCTGCGACGTCGAGATAGCCGGCGGACTTAAGGCCGAGGCGGCTCTGCAGTTCGGCGCCAAGGTGCTCAACGAAGACCTGCGCGACGAAAAAGCATTCGGTTTCGAGCGTAAGTTCGAGGCCAAGCTCGGAACCGTCAAGCTTTGCGAATCCGGTCCCGAGGCGCCAACGGATCTCGGAGCCAGCGCTAGAGACGGCAAGGCCCCCGTGGGGTTGACCTGGAAGGACAACTCCGACGACGAGTCGGGCTTTGACATCGAGTGGAAGACGGTCGGCAATTGGGCCACCATGGACTCGGTGGGGGCAAACGTGACGTCCTATTCCGACAAGATGCCCGCGATAGGCGAGACCAACTACTATCGCGTCTTTGCTGTCGGCCCGTCCGAGGAACGGTCGACCGCATCGAACGTCGCGACCATCGAGGTCGAACGGCAAACGACTCCGGAACCTCCGACTGACCTGGGCGCGACAGTCGTCGATAATGATTCGGTCATCGTGACGTGGATCCACGTGGCCGGCGATGCGGACCAGTTCCTGATCGCGCGCTCGACCGATGGCGGCGGTTTTACCCACTTAATTGACATCGATGCATCTACGACTTCATACGTTGATCTGAGCGTCGAGGCGGGTCACACCTACTCCTACCAGGTGGCGGCGAGGAACGGGGCCGGCACATCGGCGTACTCTGACGCAGTCACGGTGAAGCTGAAGCTGTTCGACATCGAAAGCGACAAGCCGGCTGCCCCGAGTCACCTTCGCGTGTCGCTAAGCGGCGTCGCCGTATCGCTCACGTGGCTCGACCACTCGGAAGGCGAGGACAGCTTCGTCATCGAGCGCAGCTCCGACGGCGGCGGGTTCGTGGCGGTGGGCGGGGCCTCCGCGGAGGCCGAGGCCGGCTCCGACACCGTGCCCGACGGCTCGAAGATCTACGTCTACCGTGTGTACGCGGTCCGCGGAGAAGTCGCTTCGGACTATTCCAACGTGGCGAGCACGGCCGACGCCGAAGAGCAGAGCCCCAACGACGAAATATGCGCCGCTTTCGGATGGTGTTGCCCGAACGACAACGTCTGCGACAGTTCCTGGACCGATTGCCCGGAGGAGGACCCCGACTGCGCGCTGTGCGGCGTCAACGACGGCAGATGCCCGGAGATGTGCGTCGACGGCGACCCGGACTGCCCGAGCCGTGAGCTCATATGCGGCGTCATGGACACCTGCTGCGCGGGCGACGGACGATGCGACACGCAATGCCCCCTCTCTGAACCGGATCCGGACTGCACCAACGCGGCACTGTGCCAGGCGACCGGTTTCTGCTGCGGAGGCGACGGGACCTGCCACACCTTCTGCAACGAAACCGACTCCGACTGCGATCCGGATGACGCGAACCAGGACAACGGTAACGACAACGGCACCGACAACACGAATGATAACAGCAGCGACGGCCCCACGACCGGCGACTGCTCCTCGGTCAGCTACTTCGCCTCGGGCACCGGCAACCACCTCGTCGACACGCCCATCCGTGTCGTCGGGACCGGTGTCGACGAGCGATTGTGTGCCGACTGGACCGCGTCGCTGGACGGGGATGAGACAAACGACGAGTGCAGCCTCTTCGGGCTAACCAACCGCACCCGGCCCATCGAAGTCTGCGGAGACGAAACGGTCCAGGTGTACGACGACAACGGCAATTCGGTCGGGTCCTTCACGATCCCGTTCTACCTGATCGACGGTCGCGGTTCGGACCTGCCGTGGGTCTTCATCGTCTACACGCCGGGCGTAGAGCCCGTGCTCAGCGTGAGCATCTACTTCTCTGAAACCGCGGACGAGGTCGATCTCGCTTCCGGCGACGGCGGTGACGCGCCGTGCCTCCCCGAGGACTGCCCCGACCCGACCGGAGCGTGCTGCGTCGCCGGCGTGTGTACGGAGGAGACGGAGGCCGATTGCGACACGGCTTCCGGCACCTACTTCGGCGACGACATCGCGTGCGCCGACGCGGATTGCGTGCCACCTGACGACTACGTCGTGTGGTACACGAGCAACGTATGCTGCTGGGGTGCGCCGCTTGTCTACATCTCGACACGATCGGGATTCGAGGCCGAGGCGCCCAAGTCAAGCTACCCCGGCGGCGGCATGGACTCGTCGATCATGGTGACAAAAGTAGAGTTGCAGGGCGGGTTCGCCACCTCGCAAGACGCGCAAGACTGGCTCTGCCCGCAGGTCGTCTCTCGGTTCAACCACTACTGGTGCGGCAGCGGCTACGTCCAGATGAACGGGGCAAACTGGCAGATCGGCTCCTGCTCCACGGGCGATCTCCCCGTCATCGACGACGCGCCCGACACCGACATGTGCGAGTAGCCCGCGGATGCCGCTCCGCGTGCGAACAGCGCCGCGCGACAGCCGCGCAGTCTTCGCCCGAGCCCACCGCTCTTAGGGAAAACACCAAGGTGCGTTCCCGGTTCGACCAAGAGACCTCGGCTACGCCCGGCCTTCCGGCGCATCCGATAACCCCCTTACCTCAGGTACCCAGGCGTCGATCCGCCCATTGGGTTCGCCCCACGAGCGTGACATGCTCCCGCAGGCCCGACGCGACGACGGCTCGCCCTCGCGCGGCTTCCATTTGCTTTTCCATTCACCGCAGGAACGAACCGACAATCGGTAAGGGTCGTCTGTGACGTCCCACGAAACACGGAGTCGACGCCGTTGCCAGGGGGCCGCCGAGCCGCGTGCGCCCCGAGTCAAGCATGTCGAAGCCCATCACCCGGCTGCCACTGACAGCAGCGCACGGCTCCGAGTTGCGCATCCACACGGACGATCGCATCCGGGATCCTCTCGAAGTGAGGCACTCATGAGGAAGCGAAAGCCGAGCCGCTGCATGCTGGTGTTGACGGCGACGCTCGGGTTGGGGGTCACCGTCGTGACGGCCTCGCCCGCCGCAGTGCCAACGGTCACGACCACCGCGGCATCCAACATCGCCGACACCACCGCCGACTCCGGCGGCAATGTCACGGCGGACGGTGGCGCGGGTGTCACCGCTCGCGGCGTGTGCTGGAACACCGGCGGTACGCCGACCACCGCTGACAGCAAGACCACCGACGGAGCCGGCACCGGCGTGTTCGTCAGCAACCTCACCGGCCTGACCGCCAACACGACCTACTACGTCCGCGCCTACGCAACCAACATCGACGGAACGAGCTACGGTAACGAAGTCTCGTTCACGACCGACACCACACCGACCGTCACGACCACCGCCGTATCCAACATCACCGGCACTACCGCCGACAGCGGCGGCAACGTCACGACCGACGGGGGCGCAGCCGTCACCGCTCGCGGTGTCTGCTGGAATACCGGCGGCACGCCGACCACCGCCGACGACAAGACCACCGACGGCACCGGCACCGGAGCGTTCGCCAGCAGCATCACCGGCCTGACCGCCAACACGACCTACTACGTGCGCGCCTACGCCACCAACAACGTCGGAACAAGCTACGGAAACGAAGTCTCGTTCACGACCGACACCGTGCCAACCGTCACAACGACCGCCGCATCCAACATCACTGGCACCACGGCCGACAGCGGCGGAAACGTCACGGCTGACGGTAACGCGACCGTCACGGCTCGGGGCGTCTGCTGGAACACCGGCGGCACACCGACCACCGCCGACAGCAA
>JAJDDX010000064.1 GCA_029260055.1 Phycisphaerae bacterium | reverse complement strand
CCGCCATCGGGGGAAGGAGTCCTCGCATGAAGCACGGTATCGTGTCCCGTTTGCACGCGCGCCCACCTCGACGGCGCCTCGGCCTGGCCGCCGTGATCCTGGTGGCGGTGTTTTCCATGTCCGCATCCATCGCGAATGCCGACGCATTTGGTTCGTACGTCCACGTGGGTACGTTTGAGCTACCCACCGGCGCGGCTGCGTTTGATGTGGCGGGCGACGGCAGCATCATGGCGATCGTCGATGACGCCCTCTACCTCGAAGACGGAGTCGGCGCCGGCTCCTTCTCGCTTCTTGGCGTCCTGCCCACTGCGGACATCGCGAGTTTCGGGGCGGCATTCCTGCGAGTGTCGCCTGATGGCACCAAGTTCGCCGTCGGCAACAACGGCGGGGCGGGGGGCGTGTACCAAGTCGGTGTCTTCGACGCGCTCACGCTCGCCGGAGCCTGGTTCACAGCCGATCACTTCGATGCCGAATGGGCCGATGATACCTACCTGGCGATCACAGCCGGCGACTTCGCCGGCCCCAGCGTCGTGACGCTGCTCGACACCGCCGACGGCGATCCACTGAACGCCGTCATCATAGAAGGCATCAACGGCGCCTCCGCCGGGATAGCCTTCGACGCATTCGGAAACCTCTACACAGGCAACGGCTTCTCGTTCGGCGATCCCGGCCTGACGGGAGAAGTGCGGGCGTTCACCTTCGCTTCATGGACGGCGGCCGCAACCGGGGGAACCCCCCTCGACTTCAATGCCGACGGCACGGCGATCATCAACATCCTCTCCGCGTCGCCCTTGGGCTTCGATACCGAGGGGAATCTCTATGTCGGTGGGGGAGGTGACGAAGCCGATTTCGTGGCCCTGGCCAAAGCCTCCGCCGTGGCGGATGCCATGGCCGGAGCGGGGGCGATCGACATCGGCGATCCTGCGCTCGTTCGCGGTTTTGACCCGGACGATGCGAACCCATCCAACTTCTACTCGGCGAATCACAACGCGGCAACCGGCGAACTCATGGTCCGCGATTACGGCGCGAGCACGGTCCACGCCCACGCGCCGATGGAGGCCGTGCCGACGGTATCACAGTGGGGAATCGCTTCTATGGTCCTCCTTCTTCTCGCCGGCGGCACCGTGGCGTTCCGCGCGGAGCCGAGGGGCCGCAGCCTGCTCAGCGGGGTGCGCACCTGATGACTTCGACTCGCCAAGTCGCGGCAATCGCCTGTGTGGTCGGATGCTGCGCGGTTGCGGAGGCGGCGACGCCGTTCGCGGTGCGGATCGTCGACTACTCGCCCGCGCCCGGGCAGTTCGTGCGGGTCCCCGACTTCGCAGACCCGGAAGTGACGCTCGGTCCACCGTCGGGAGGCGGCACGTTCGACGCGGACGACACCTCCGTCGTCACGCTCGGCGGTTTCGGTGGCTCGATCACCCTGGCCTTCGATCACGTGGTCGAGGACCATCCCTTGAACTACTTCGGGATGGATGCGATCGTCTTCGGAAACGCCTTCTGGGCCGGCGAAGATCCAGACCGACACTTCGCCGAGTGCGCGATGATCGAGGTCTGCCTCGATCTTACCGGCGACGATTGCGCCGCCGGGACGTGGTACCTGATCCCGGGCTCACACATTGCCGATCCGGGAGCCCAGTTCGCGACGCGCACATGGGACGACAATGTCGCCGACGCGACCTACCCGCCGGCGACGGCCGCGTGGATTCCGCCGGGCTATGCCGGAGTCTGGACGACAACCGGCTACCTCCTCCCGAGTGACATCTTCGCCGGTGATCTGCTCAGGATCATCACGAATCCCGAGCAAGATACCGGTGTCGAGGGCATCTTCGGTTACGCCGACTTTGCGCCGACTTTGATCCTCGGCGATACCGACGGGGACAACGTCGTCGATGACCAGGGCGCCGTGCCCGAGAGCTTTTACACCCTGCCGGACGATCCGCTCACGGTCGGCATGAGCCCCGGGTGCGGCGGCGGCGACGCCTTCGATATCGCCTGGGCCATCGACCCGCAAACGTCGCTGCCGGCGAACCTGCCGGGTTTCAACTTGATCAGGATCACTAACGCGGTCGACTACGTCGCGCTGCCGCTCGGCGAAATATCACCGGAGATCGGCGCCGTGTCGGACGCGGCGCCCGACCCGTTCGGCGACCACGACGACGACGGCGACATCGACCTTGCTGACATCGCGGAGTTCCTACTCTGCTACGGCTCGGCGCCGCCGCCGAAGGCGCCATGCGCACGCTTCGATCGGGAGGGTGATGAAGCCGTCGGCAGCAGTGATGCGGCAGTCTTGATGGAACGAATGACGGGGCCCTAATGGTCAAAAGGCGACATAGTCTATCGAGTGACTACGACCAGCCCGGCTTCAGCCTGCTCGAAGTGTTGGTGGTCGTCGGAATGATGGCCATCCTCGCCTCGGTACTGCTGCCGGGGCTGTCGGCCGCGCGCCAACAGGCCGCTGCGGTCATGTGCCGTTCGAACATCCAGCAGATCATCCGTGCCAATGGTTACTATGCCGAAGATCACGACGGCGTGTATTGTCCCGGCGCATCGGACTTCCGGGCCAACCGCGATCGCTGGCACGGCCGGCGCGAGCGAGCGGGACAGCCGTTCGAGTCGACCAACGGACCAATCGCGTCGTACCTCGGACCGGACCGGAAGGTGCGTGAGTGCCCAAGGTTCCCGGCGCGGGAACTGGCCCAGGAAGGCGGCGGCTTCGAGCGCGGTAACGGAGGTTACGGCTACAACAACGCCTATCTCGGCGTGCGCCTCCGTCGAGAGCCGACCGGCGAGTACACGGTCGAAAGCGACCGCGCTGGGGCGCTGGCGGGACGCGTCGCGCGACCGGTTGAGACGATCATGTTCACCGATAGCGCGTTCGCCGGGCAGGCGTTGATCGAGTACAGCTTTGCTGAACCGCGGTTTCACCCGCAGTACCCGACCTTCAGAGCCGATCCGTCCATCCACTTTCGCCATCGAAGCCGGGCCAACGTGGGCTGGTGCGACGGCCATGTTGACGCAGAGCGGCGGACCTTCTCCTGGTCGAGCGGCCTCTACCCCAAGCAGCCGGATCGCTATGAGATCGGCTGGCCCGGCAAGACCGACGACAACAGCCTCTTTGACCTCGAATGAGTCGCGCGCCGGCGGCACACGGCGACCTAGCCGGCCGCGCCGCCCCCGCGCTCGATGGGCACGGAAGTGATCTTCGTGATCTTCCAGGTTCCGTCGGCCCGGACGAACTCGATCGTCTCGCTGGAGCGAGTCTCTTCGGGCCTGCTTCGCCCGGCGATTTGCCCGTCGCGCTCGAGCTTGCCGGTGACGACCGCTGTGTCACCGTCAACGGTGGCCGACTCGATGCCGAGCCGCACGGTGATCGCCCTGTATCGAGACTTCGCCTTCTCGATCGACATCATGAACTTGACAAGGTTCGCGTCTCGGCCGGTTACGACCGTCTCATCACCATGCGTGATCGAGCAATCTTCGGTGAGAAGGTCCGTCAACCGTTCCAGCGAGGTCGGGTTCTTGGTCCGGAAGGCAGCGAAAAACTCAGACGCCAGCTTCTGCACGGCTCGTTCGTCCGCACGGATGCTCGTCTGCACCTTCTCCGCGTCGTTGGGGGGACGAATCCGGGTGCGCACACCCGTGGCGTCGATATTGTCCGTGGTGCCGGGCTGGTTCTGCTTCTGGCCATCGCCGTCCGCTGAGGGGTCGCCGGACGCGCCGGGATCATTCGTGGCCGGGTCATGACCCGCGCCACCGGCTCCGTCCGGTGTCGTCGGAGGATCATCCACCTTCGCGACTTTGCCGGAACCGCCGTCCGGCGAGTCGGATAGACCCATCCAGTTGACGCCGAGGAGTTGCAGCGCGACAGCCGCGACGACGATCAAGCCGACGACGGCTCCAGCCGGGATCAACCAGCGGGGAAGATCACGGTCTTCCTTGGCCTCATCCTCGTCAAAGCGGGCGTACGGGTCCGGCACCCGTACCTCACGCCCGCACACGCTGCACTTGGCGAGTCGTCCGGCGAATCGTTCCGCCATGACGATCTCGTTGTTGCACTCGCAGTAGAACCGGATGACGCCGGTCACGTCCAGGGAAACGCGCGCGGCGGACGTGAAAGGCTCGATGTCGAGCAGCGGGCGCCAGTCGAGCATGCCCTCGCGCCATCCCTCGGATTTGCGGTCGAGTTCGCCCTTCTGCCACCGCGCCAACAGTTGCTCGGTGCTGAAGGGACCGACCGATCCTTTTTCGCCCTCCTTGCGGAGATACCAGACTCGATCGACCTCAGCCATTACGATCCCTCCTACCAGGGCTCCTCGCCATCCTGACGACATCACTCATTTACCATGATCGATCGCAGATTTCCACTCTCCAACGAGGATACACCTCGCGAGCCGGCTCGGGCCCATGTCCCAACTTGTCGGGCCGGCTCCAAAGGACCCAATTCCGCAAGCCGCTGGGGAGGCGCTATGCGGAAGAGGGCCGCCGACGCAGCGGCATACTCATGCACCGCGGACCGCCCAGACCCCGGACGAGTTCCGAGTCGTCGATGCCGATACACGTGACGCCGTTTTCCTCGAGGGCGGCTATCGTACGCTCGTTCCGTTCGTACGCGATGACCGTCCGTGGGGCGATCGCAAGGGCATTCGTGCCGTCGGTACGCTGCTCGCGTGTGGCAAAATGGGCGGACCCGCCGGCCGTGTCGATGATTGTCAAATCCGTGCCGAATTCGTCTTCAAGCAACTCGGGCAGTCCGCGGCTCTCCGGCACCCGGAGCACGCGTCCCGCATCGCTCCCGTCGGGCTCGTATCGGTGGATGTACTGCATGTCCGCCATCACTTGCGGGTACCACAGAACCATGCCCCGGTCGATGACGGTGAAGACCGTGTCGAGGTGCATGAACGTGCGCTCCGTCGGGATGGGCACCTCGTACACACGCTCGACGTGGCCGAACTGGAAGCATTTGCCCGCCAGCAGTTCGATCGTCTCGCTGCGCGTCCGCTCACTCGCACCGACCAGGACAGCCTCGGGAGACAGGATGATGACATCGCCGCCCTCGATCGTATAGGGCCGATCCTCCGTCGGTTCATCCGTACCGCCGTACGTGATCAGGTTGTCGCGGCAGTCCGGGTGATTCTCCAGCACCGCACGCGTGAGTAGCGTTTCCCGAACGCGCTCGCGAAAGTGCATCTTCGACGAGATCGCTGCGTCGCGGACGATGACCGCCGGGTCGCGGCTGAAATACGCATTCGGGATCGGTGGCAACAGAAATGAATCGGCGGACTGCCCGGACGCCACGCGTTGCCCGCTGGCCTCCCTGTACTCCGCCGCCGTGACTCCCGCGAACAACAGGTCCGCCAGGCCTTCGGGGCCCCAGTGCGTAAGTCCGCTGAGCCCTTCGGCGATGCCCGGCACGCCTTCGTTTTGGCAGACGGCCTCGATCAAAGTGACGCGAGACTGCTCATCCCGCAGTACATCGAGCAGCAACTTCTCGAGGTAGTACACCTCGATCCCTCGGTCCGTCATTTCGCCGACGAACGCGTCGTGTTCGTCCTGCATTCGCCGCAGAAAGGGCACGTCCTCGAACAGGAACGCGTGCATGTTCTGATGTGTCAGACGCTCGATCTCAGGTCCGGGGCGATGCACGAGGACCGCTTCCAGGGCATCGTATTCGTTGTCAATGTGAAATCGCACGTATGTCCCCGTGACCAACGCTCGCCTTGCTCATGCAGCCGCGCCGAGCCCCACGCGAGGCGCTCATGGCGCCGGTGCCGTGTGAGGTGCCGTGCCCGTCGAGTTGCCGGGCTCCGGTGGTTCATCCCGGCGACGATACCCACGCCGCGCGGGACGCTCCATCAGGAACGAGACCCGATCGAGGTCCCCCGGGTCGAGGATCTTCTCCAGCGCCTGCTTGGCAGTGCGTAGATCCGTTCGACGCGACAGGTGAGTCAGCACAATCCGCGCGCCCGGAAGCGCCGAGAGCATCTCCGGCAAGTCATCCACATGAACATGTCGTCCCGCCCGGGCACGAACACGATGTTCCCGCTCGAAGAACGTACATTCCAACAGAACGACTTGGCTATCGCGCACGAAATCGAGATCGAGGAACCGTCCCGGAGCCGTATCGCCAGTGTATGTGACGATGGGACGCTCGATCGTCTCTTCGATCTCGACATCCTGCTGCTTGAGGGCGACTAGCTCGGGGCCTGATTTGCCGTGATGCTCCGCCTTGAGCTTGTGACGCCGCTCGATCAGCGTGAAACCCAAGGCACAGGCCGAGTGGTTCACCCGAAACGCCCGGACCAAAAGGCCCCGCCGAATCGGCACATCCTCCAGGTGCGTCACGCCGTAGATCTGCCCCGGAGACGGATGCCCCTCGATGTCGCCCCAGATATCCATGAGCTTCTGGATAGGCTGGGCAAGGTCGCGATCGACGATGATCCGGCCGGGGGAATTCCCGATGAAAGCTCGCTGAGACAGGTAATAGGCGATGCCGGCCGCGTGGTCCATGTGACCGTGCGAAAGGCATACGTTGTCGATCGGAATCACCTCACGTGGGGCGCGCCCGATATCGAAACACACGTTCAGCTCGGGCACGGCCACGACGGACTCTTCACCCGCCACCGAGAAGCCGGTGATCTTCAATCCGTCCAGTTCCTTGCTGACCATCCGTCCCATCGTGTCGACTTCCGTGGGTGCTGTCGAAATTGCCGCACGCGGGGGACCGTGCGGGTCTCCGAGCCGCAGCGGCCGCATCGTAGATGATTTGACACCCAACATCTAGTGGAGGTAGGCTTGGTTTCGCGGCAGATGGCGGGATCGTCCAACCGATTCGAGCGACTATCATGCTCTGTCCCGAGTGCAAACTGAATAACAACAAGGTCATCGACTCGCGCCTCACCGAGGGGGGGTTGGCGATCCGCCGGCGCCGACAGTGCCTCGAGTGCAAACGCCGCTTCACGACCAAGGAGCGGCTTGAGGAAGAACTGCGGTTGACCGTCGTCAAAGCCAGCAAGCAGCGCGTCCCCTACAACCGGGATAACGTCGTCGGCGGTATCGAGCGAGCGTGCTACAAACTCGAAATCACCGAGCCACAGCGGCAGGAGGTCGTCGATCGTGTCGAAGAGGACCTCTTCGCGAACCACGACCGCGAGGTGCGTAGCGAGCAGATCGGGCAGTACGTCGGTCATCATCTCAGGAGGCTCGACCAGGTCGCCTACGTGCGGTTCATGAGCGTCCACCGGAAGTACCAAACCGTGGACGAGTTCGTGGAAGAGATCCGGAACGTGCGCGTGGAAGTGGCCCAGGACAGCCCCTCACAGCAATCGCTGTTTTGACTTTGCCCTCGCCGCCGGCCGCAACAAGGCCGCGTACCGGCGCTACCTCAAGTGTGGCGTCTTGAGATAAGCGATACATTCAGAACCGCGACCGTAAGGGAGCGGCCCCTGTCGCGCTCGCGGAGAATCGCTCCCTGACGATCGCGGCTCTCATCGCAGATGTCGCGGTCTTAGTGAACAACTTCATTAGCAGGAGATCACTCGTGGCGGACGCTGACGCGGCCATCCTCGAACGACTGTTGGGCAAGCTGCGCGATGCGGGGATCGCCTTCACGATGACGCATCATCGCCCCGTCTTTACTAGCGCCGAAGCCGCCGAAGTGCGCGGCACGACCCTGCACAGCGGCGCGAAAGCGCTGGTCGTCAAGGCGGGGGAGCAGTTCGTGATGGTCGTCATGCCCGCCGACACCTCGCTCGACAGCGTGGCGCTACGCAGGCTGCTCGGGTGCAAACGGACGCGGTTCGCAAACAGAGAAGAACTGCTGGAGTTGACAGGGCTCGAGCCGGGGTCGGTGCCACCATTTGGCAGCTTGTTTGACTTGCCCACGATCTGCGATCCCGACCTTGGCGACAACGAGTCCATCAACTTCAACGCGGGTAGCCACACCAACTCCATCCAAATGACGTACGCCGATTACCAGACCTTCGAGTCGCCGCGCGTCGCACCGGTCACGAAAGGCCGCTAACCGTTCACGAGACCCGACTCTTTCTTGGCGGATACCCAAGAAAGATTGAGTCTCGCGACGTCAAAAGCCGATTCACACCTGTGCGGAAAAGTACGGGCCCGACGGACCGATAACTCAGACGTGCGTCGGCCTTAGAAGCGTCGCGGTGCGGGGTGCGCCGGGGCGGGGCAGCCGGGCGGGAGCACCCGAACGTGCGACCGGAACAACGCTCATCGGCCCGTATCACCAATCGAAAGCGTCGTGAACACTTCGGCCTGTGGCGAAAGCCGGTTCCGGAGCCACGGGACAACCAAAACGCGGGTAGGGGGGACGACGTGTCGCCGGGACGGCCATCGGCTCAGTTGCGGTCCGATTGCAGCGCGGCTGCAATCAGAAGCCCCGAGTTATTAATGGACTTAGTACGTTTTATTCTTGAAACGGTCCGGGAAACCCCCCATACTGATAACTTGAGCATGCTAGTGAGAGAGCGCGCTGGCAAGCTGAGCGTGTCTGCGTCGTGGTCGCAACCGAAAGTTGGGTCACATCATCTGAAGAGATGGTTGCGTCGCGCATGTGACACGGTCCGATACGGAGGTCGAATCCGATTGGCCCTGCCTGTCGAAACGGCGGAGCCGATTGGTTGCAGGAGGAGAAGGAAGTCATCTCCCCAGACTCCTGCACGGAGGGACAAAGCTCTTAGCGGTCGTGTGTGTCGGTCCTAAATGGGCCGGCGTTGAGGGCGTGAAGTGGTCGAAGCTGCGAAAACAAGTGTAACGCGCTGGCTGGCCTATGCTGTAGGTCTGGGCGCCGCACTTGCATTCAGTGCCTTCCTGATGGCGGTCGCCGTCCATGCCCCGAGCGGTTGGTGGCTTGGATGGCTGACGCTGTTGCCGCTGTTCCTCTGCATCCGCGTCCTTCGACCGGTCGCCGCGGCCGTCGCCGGCACATTCTGGGGCGTAAGCTTCTTCGCGTTCTCGCTTGCCGGCGGGCACACGATGATCACGCCGACGCTCGGTTCCCTCGTGTTATTGGGCGTGATTCCCGGGGCCTACGCGGGACTCGGCAGCCTGGTCACCCGGCGCGTCGGATTCAGTCCGCTCCTGCTGGGCATCGGCTGGGTCGGTGTCGAGTTCGCCCTACACCCGCTTGCCCTGCCGCATGGTCTGCTCGCCGGCACTCAGGGCGACGGCCTGTTCGTCCGCGTGATCGGAAACCTTGCCGGCTACGTGCTGGTCGCGTTCCTCGTGGCCTACGTGACGGCTTCACTGCTTTCAGTACTCAGCGATGTCTATGTCGGAGTCACGTCACTCCGATTCGCGCCACGTTCGTCGACGGCGCCCGTGGCCGTAGCCAATCCTGAATCTCGCCTTTGCCTGCTCGACTACATCAGCCCGAGCCGGCCCCGCGCTCCTCCGCTTTGCTGATTCTTCATGAAACGACCTGAGCTTGGAATTAGGAAGAATTGGGAAAGAAAGTGAGTCAAGGTCGTCGTCATGGTGTGCAAGCGGTGTAGCTTGCTCGCGAAGCCCGGCGACGATCGAGCAAAAGTCGACCGACGGAATGCGGAGGAAAGAGGCGTTAGACGCGTCCTGTGTTCCCGAGGTTGCGGAGGATTTTCAGAAGATGAAGAAGACAGTATTAGTTTTGGCTCTCGGCGTCCTGGTCTACAGCACCACGGCGCAGGCAGAGAAGATCAAGCCCCGAACAGATTCGGCCAAGTACGCCACGGTCGTGACGATGCCGAGCGATCCGGGTTGTGGTGCGACCACGATCACCCAGAACAACGACCCCACGGGTCTCGGCGGTGGTATGGTGGCTTGTGGTAGCAGCGGTGGTGGTTACACGACCGAGAACTTTTTCGCTCGTTCGTTCGATCTGTCGCAGGGCGCGACCGCCGGCTCAGCCGTGACGGTGAACTGCGTCGACGTCGGTGTCGGGCAGAACACGGCCGACTTCACCATCACCATCAACCTGTATGCGGATAGCAATGGTGGTGCGCCGGATGACGCTGCCGGCGACCTGGTCCTTCTGGGCAGCCAGGACATCTTCGTTCCCGCGGACACCGGCCAGCTGCCGACGTTCTACACCGCGACCTTCGCCACGCCCGTGGCTGTCGCTGCGAACACGATGCTGGTTGTCGAGGCGTACGCTCCCGATCTGACCGCGGCGGTTCAGCAGTTCCGTCCGTCCGATGCTACGAACCCGAACGCGACCGGCACGACCTACCTGAAGGCCGCCGGTTGTGGCATCACGTCCTACACGGCCGTGGATGCGATCGGCTTCGCCGATTCGCAGATCGTCTTCTTGGTCGACCTGGCCGAGAGCTTTGCGATCGCTTGTGGCGACGGCGTTGTCGACCCGAACGGTGGCGAGCTTTGTGACGGTGCGGCCACGGGTCCCTGCCCCGCTCTGTGCGGCGGTACCTGCTGGTGTGCCGATCCGATCTGTGGCAACGGCATCACCGAGCCCGGCGAAGAGTGCGACGGCGCTGATGACGGCGGTTGCGCCGAAGCCCTGGGTTGCGAGGCTGACTGCACCTGCACCACCTCGACCTGCCCCGCAGGCGAAGGCAAGCTGACGGTCGTCCTCGACACCGACACGTGGGGTTCCGAGACCGGTTGGACGCTCGTGCGTATGTCCGACTCGTTCGTGGTTGGTTCGGTCGCCGCGGGCGACCTCGCCAGCAGCACCCACTACCAGTGGGACTTCTGCCAGCCGGCAGCCGATTGCTACGCCTGGACCCTGACCGACGCCTTTGGCGACGGTGGTCCGGACTACGACTTCCGTTGGAACGATGTGACGGTGGTTTCGGGTGGCGGTAACTGGGGTAGCCTCATCGAGGCGACAGCCGGCGATGATTGCCCGTGCCCCGAGAGCACGATCCACGTCATTCTTGACACCGACACGTGGCCCTCGGAGACGAGCTGGGAACTCCTTGACGGCACCATGACCGTCATCGCTTCGGAGACCTCGGGTACGTTGGCTGCCTCGACGCACTATGACTGGAAGGTCTGCGTCCCGACGGCTGATTGCTACACCTGGAACCTGCTCGACGCCTTTGGCGACGGCGGTCCGGATTACGACCTGACCTTCGATGCCGTCTCCGCTTGCAGTGGTGGTGGTAACTGGGGCGATGCGGTCAGCTGCGAAGCCGGCAACTGTGCTCCGGATTGGTGCGATGCCGGTACCGGCAGCCTGAACTGGGAATACATCGAGCAAGTCGATATCGGGACGATCAGCAATGGTCCGACCGCCCAGGATGGCTACACCTACTATGACGCCCTGTCGACGGATGTCATCATCGGTGTCGCCGCGCCCATCTCCGTGATCGTGGGTGGACCGTTCTCGAGCGATGTCGGCCATGTCTGGGCTGACTGGAACGCCGACTTCGACTTCGAAGATGCCGGCGAGCACTTCGTCCTCGCGGGCGATGCGACGGTCGGTCCGCTGACCGGTGACGTAACGGCTCCCGCCGGTGCCCTCGAAGGCCAGCCGATCCGTATGCGTGTTGCGATTTGGGACGGTGGCTTCACCGGTCTCGATGACTTCGGTTGCGGGCTCGCCAGCTTCGGTGAGGTCGAGGACTACAACCTGAACGTCCTGTCGCAGGTTTGCGGTAACGGTGATGTCGAAGGTACGGAAGAGTGCGACGGCGGCGACTGCTGCACCGTCGATTGCCTCTTCGCCACGGGCGAGTGCCGCGGCTCGGCCGGTGACTGCGATGTCGCCGAGTCCTGCACCGGTGCTTCGGCCGATTGCCCCGCCGACGGCTTCCTGGCTGCCGGCACCTCGTGCCGCGCCGCCGCTGGCGAGTGCGACGCTGAGGAACTGTGCGACGGACAGGGCGCTGCTTGTGGTACCGACCTCAAGCTGACGACCGAGTGCCGCCCGGCAGCCGGCGACTGCGACGAGGCCGACTTCTGCGACGGCCAGAGCGACACCTGCGGTGCCGACAACAAGTTGGACACCGAGTGCCGCGCTTCGACGGGCTCCTGTGACCCGAGCGAGACTTGCGACGGCGGCGACAATTGCCCGGCCGACGTGGTCATCGTGGACTGCACCGACGGCGACGGCTGCTGCGCCCCGGGTTGCAATGCGAATAACGATTCGGATTGCACGCCTGAGTGTGGTAACGGCGTCCAGGAAGAGGGCGAAGAGTGTGACGACGGGAACGACGACGAGTCGGATGCGTGCACGGCCAATTGCACGAGCCAACAGCCGGTCCCGACCGTCTCCGAGTGGGGCCTGGTCATTCTGGCTCTGCTGCTCCTCGCGGCCGCGAAGGTTTACTTCGGTCGTCGTACGGCGACTGCGTAAACCGCAGTGATTTCTAACCGGGTGGTGCCCTGATTGGGGCGCCGCTTGGAAAGATCTTATTCCCGCCCCTCGGGCCTGACGGGTCCGAGGGGCGGGTCTTTTTTAACCTGCGGATGCATCCGCCAGGAACGCGGGCACGGTCCGATATTGACGCCGGGCTCGCGCGGAATGAGCACAACGGCTCAGACTGGGCCTCGGGATGGTGTTACGAGGGGCGGCCACACCGGGATCAACGTGGCCAATAAGGACAGCCGACACTGGGAGTCGAAACCAGTGGCCAGGATCATAACCCGGCTGATAGCAACAACTTAGAACCGCCCCAATCGTGCCATGGGGGAAACCATGGCACGGAAGCCCTACTCCAGGAGCTTGTCGACGTTTGCGCGGACTTCGAGCCGCGCGACCTGCGGCGTGTGCTGACGTTCGCTCGGGCCTTCGTCAGGGGGGACCGGGAGGCGTCCTCATGAAACGCGAGGACGTGCCCGAGAGGTACCGCCCGATGTACGACCGCGCGCTGGCCGGCCGGTCTCGAAAGGCTGCCATCCGCGCGCACTGCCTCATGTGCGTTGGCTGGGATGCGAGCGAGGTTCGACGATGTTCCGCGCCTGCCTGCCCGCTGTTTCCGTACCGTGTGGGCCCTTCTAAAGAGGGGGTAGACGAGCAGGAAGACGACGAGACGACCTCGGTGGACCGTCTGGCCCCGGCGACGATTTGAGACGACTCTAGGCCGAGTTCACCCGTGTCACGTGCCCGAAGACGATGCAACGGCGCCGATGAGGCCCGAGGGTCTGCCCGGACGGAGACAGACGCGCATGGTGCTATCAAGCGGGTCAAACGCACACGGCCGACAGCGGCGGTGACGGGCCGCCGGCCATGGCAAGCCCTTCGCGTGGGGCCTAGCCAACTGCGTCTCTTGGAGGAAAGCGGTTCTTTGCCCTCACTCGGGGTCTTCCTCCTTGTGGCGGCCGGGCGCTGTCGATAGGCTGATTCACCGACGCTTCCAAGGCTGTTCGCAAGTCATGTTTGCACGATAATCTGAGGAGGTCGCGACTATGAATAAGGTCCGAGCGATTGCCATCACACTCGTCCTCACAGCACTTCTGAACACTGGCTGCCACCAGCCGGTGAAGCCGGTGAGCGACCTTTACCAACTTGATATCGGTATGACGAAGGAGCAGGTCGACGAGGCTGTTGGCAAGCCGTATCGAATGGCGGGCACCGTGCAGACGAAGTACGGTCAGACCGTCAGGGTTCTGGAGTACAAGTTTAGGGTCCGATGGGACGAAGAGTATTGGCTTTGCTTCGTCGATGGCCTGCTTGTCAGCTTCGGCGAAAGCGGCGACTGGGGCACAGTCTCGCACAGCCTTCAAGATACGGATTTCGGGAAGGCGGGATCCGAATGAGCCCCGTGCCGCTCACGCTTACAGGACCATTCCATGCAGCCACAACGCCTGTCATCAGACGTCTCGATCCTCGCCGTGGCAGCGGGTGTTTCTTGTTCACACCCTATCCCCGGCGGCGGCGCTAGCACCGTGCCCGCCGTCGGCACGTGGGGCATGATTATTGTGGCGACGCTTGTGCTTGGTGCTGCTACGGTTGCTTCAGGCGGTCGCGGGCGGCGTAGGCTACTCGGCCTGGACCGATCCACTTGCGGTTTGCCTGCGGCACCGCGAGGGAGGGACGGTTCAGCTTTGTCGCTGATGTGGCGAGCCTGTGACCACTGCGCTACGGAATCCCCCGGATGGCGTCCTGAAGGGCGATCCCGAGAGAATCGGTGAACTTCCGGAGCGTCAGAATCGTGACGTTGTACTCGCCCCGCTCGACGGCCCCCACGTAGGTACGATGGACGCCACACTCGTAGGCCAGTTCCTCCTGAGACCAGCCGTGTGCCTCACGGGCCCTCCTGAGGTTCGCACCGAGCCTGACAAGTGCCGGGTCTTTCTTCGCCATCCCAGGCTAGGATGAGCGTTGACACCGTATATATCGACCTAGTATAACTAGCATAATGACCACTCAGTGCTTGACCCGAAGCCAGGCCCTGCGGCAGAAGCGCAGTCCGAAACCGACACGTGGCTGAGCACGAGTAACCACATCCACCAGGAGCGTCGTGGTGAACGTAGTGTTCCGCTCGCTTTCCATCTCGATCGCGACCACCTTCAAACGCGCCCGAGTAGCGAAGGCTGCGTTGAAGACGAGCCGCCTGAACGGTGGTTCGGGCTGTCTTGGGCGAGCGGCCAGGGAATACCCTGAACGACGGGAGGCAGGCTATGCGAAAGATCGCGATTGCCATGTTGGTGGCGGCGACTATCGGGTGTACGCCCGGCGATTTCCTCGTGTACTCTGGCGAGCCCTGCTTGACCGTCGAGGAAACTGTGCTCGGTCCTGGGGCGGCCACAGGCGACGAATACTCAGGGCAATACGAGGTGGTTAGCGGCGTGATCGAGGCTTGCCGGGTATGTGGATCGAACACCAACCGGTCGGCATGTTCGAACTTCTCAACGGTCGTTGAGCCAGGGGCGATCATTGAGATTACGCAGAATGGCGGACGAATCGAACTCGTGGGAGGTGGAGACAGGGCGAACGGCTGGCTTGACGCCGATGGCACATTCTCGGTAGGGATCGTCAAGAGTGTCGGCAACTCAAGCGGCCAGCGCATCGGACAGGGCGCCGTGTTGTTCGATGGGCACTTCTCGGGCGACTTGGTGATCGTCAACACCACCTTCCATACGACTTCGAGCGAAAACGGCGTCGTGACGGACACTCAGTTGACCGGCGAGACCACCTACCGCCTGATTGAATGATTCCGTGAGCATCTACCCCCGCAACGGCGTGCGCCAATCGAGCCGGGCGGACTCATCGAGTGACATGCTCCCGCGCCAGCGCGCCTCGTCCACCGGATGCAACCGCGGGCCGAAATCACCGCTCGACTTGGCCGAGGATCTGCGTCATTCCATACGCCCTCACGGCAAGCAGGGAATCGATCGTGTCCAGGCACCGCTTGCGGACCCCCGCGTCGGGGGCTTGGTGGTACGCCCGTACCAGGAGTTTACTCAGGCAATCCGCGTCGTACGCGGCTCGTGTTCGAAAGTCGCCGGCAATCGGCCCCGCGATTTCGATGAAGCGTTCGCAGACCGAGATCGTCACATGGGGAAGGCGTGCGGTCGTTTCTTCGAGTGCCCGAACTAGGCTCTCGTGGTGCAGGTCAAACGCGACGCTGCCGCGAAACCGCTCGACGAGCACGCGGAGCTGGCCGAGGGCATCGTCCTTGAGGTGATCAAAGCAGTTGGTCGCCGAGGCCCTGACTGCCTCGCTTGGATCATCGAATAGCTGTATTAGCAGCGCTTGGCAGGCTGAGCGGCACTGCAAATCGCTCACGTTCCTGGCGGCGACCTGCGCGGCGCCGATCCGCAACGGCTCTTCTCCCGACAAGCACCGTTCAGCAAGCTCGGCAGCGCTCTCGGTGTCGAACGATGCAACGCACGCACGCCTTGCACCAGCCTGCGCGACTTCGGGATCAGATGAACACAACATGCGCTCAACGATCGGCAGCACCTGTTCGGAATGTGTGCGCGTTGCATACCCGATGAACTCCTCGACGTGGTGTGTCCTCAGGAGCACGTCTTCGGTGTCGCAGAGTTCGAGGAATAGCTGCACCGCGCGGTCTCGGTCATGGTTCAGCAAAGGCAGAAGTGCGGTCACTACGCACGACCGCACAGCGATCGAAGGATCACGGACCATCCGTTCGACGGTCGGGAGTAAACGTTGCATCCGCTCCCTGTCCGCGAAAAGCAGGGCTCTGACGGCACCCGCGGCAGAGCCGCGCACGCAGTTTATCCCCGCCAAGTAGATGTCGCCCCGATAGTAGCACTGCCCGCTCCATGCCTCGGTCCGCCACATCTCGCGATTGGGGTCGGGATCCTCGGTCGCGTGCCATGTGACCGCATCGAGCAAGTCGTCCGGCCAGGGCAACTCCGGTAGTTTTTCAACGAGATCGCAGAACGCCGAGCCGGCGGCCCGATCCGCCAGTCGATAGCACCGCCGGCAGGCTTCGAAGAGCGCCTCCTGGTCGGTGGCGCCGGTGTTGAGCCCACGGAGAAGAGCAGCAAAATACGCGGGATTGGCGTCATCGGGAATCCGGGGCGCGAGTTTGGCGAAGCGCGTTGGCTCCTTCCGGGCCTGAGCTTCAAGGACATGGCTGAGTTGATAAGCGCCGCCTGTGAGCGTCCCGTCGCGTCGTGCGCGCTCGTCATCACTTGCGTATCTGCTCAGGGCGTTGAGCCACTGATCGTCTGTCATTCTCTCGGCTGCGGCCGTCGGTATTGGTGACTCAACCCGAGATATTTCAAGCGGTGACGGCTCGGGCGGGGCGTCGACTCGGAACTTACGCTGCCACTCCTCGATCCGTGCGTTCACCTGTACGCTTCGGCGAGCCTGGTCGATCGCCAGTAGCAGCTTGAACTGGGCCCACCCGCGCGATTCGTGCCCACCGGCGGTTCGCTCCCGTCGGGGGTAGTACGCCAGGATCGCCGCCTCCAGTTTTGCGAGGCGCCCGACCGAACAAAACGGCGTGACCGCTACGAGCAGGTCGCTAGAAGCGCGACCCGAGGATCCGGTGTCCAAGTACCCGCAACGCAGCCGACTGCTCGACCCGCAGATATGGTCGATTGCCTCATCCGCAAACCGCTTTCCGTTGGCAGCGTAAGCCCGAATGAGCAAGAACTGCACGGTGTCGTACTCGGATGTTCTCAAGGCTTCCGCGCTGCGGCAGAACTCATCGGGCGCTCGCTTGGCCAGACTACGCAGCGCCTCCTCGGCGGCGTGCAGTAGGTGGTCAGCGACGCTGTGCCCCCCGTCTCGCTGTCGGTACCGCCACACGGCGTCATACCAAGGCGGTGCCCCCTCGCGATCAGCGTTGAGCTCAACGACTCGAAGGACGGCCGGGAGGACGTGCTCCATGAACGCTTCGGGCGCCCGTTGGGCCGATCCGATCAGAACGTGATCCGAGGAATGACTATGGTCCAGGCCTTTGCGCTCGCTGAACGGATTCGTCCCACCGCCGGCCAAGGCGAGTTCAATTCGTCGATCCAAGAAGTGCCGGATTGCCTCGCACGTCCAGTCCTCGCGCTGCTTCGCGAGGTCGTACAACAAGCTGAGGAAGTCGTCCTCGCGCGACATACCCATGCCATCGAGGTCGCCTCTGTCGAGGAGCCCGAGGAAGAGGTCGAAGAACCGCCGTCCGACGTTGAGATGCGCCCACCGAACGAGATTACGCAACCGATTACGCCACTCCTCTGACGCGCCTATGTACGGTTCTACCAATGTCGCAACGCGGTCCGCTTCGTCATCCCGAACACTGTTCAGCAGCATCATAGCTTGATCGACAGTGTCGCTGTTGCTGTCGCTGAGCCAGTTGGCGACGACACCCAACGAATCCAGAAACCTGAACCACGGGAGAGTGCGCACAGTACGCCAGATATCAACGGAGTGTGCGTAGTCCGGGTCTTGAAGCAATGCCTCCAGAATCCGCCACTCTTCCTCCGTGGGATCCGGGTATTCTGTGAGCAGGGCGAAAACGACTTGCTTGATGTGGAACCGGATGTCAGGCGACGACAGCAGTGTCTCAAGGTCCGCAAGGTAGCGCTGCTGATCAGCCTCACGCTCATGCAGGAGAATCTGGCGGACCTGAGTTCGGCGGAACAGATGCTGCTCCCCCGGGCGGAGCAGACCGACCAAATCGCCGCCCCGGGCCGCGAAGCGCCGCGCGAATGCGTAGTCGAAGAACCCCTCGTGGAAAAACGCGATACGCTTCCCGTCCAGAACGAGTACGTGCTCCGAGGCCATCACCTGCGCGTCCAAGGCGTGCGCGTCCAGCAACGCCATCGGCGCGCTGAGGATCTGATGCTTGCTCATATGGTCACAGAGCGTGTCAATCACGTCCGTCCAGGCAACTGGTCTCCCGATCCGGCCCCGCAGGAGCGCCTGTTTGCGCGACCAATAACGGTCGTACAGATCGTTGGCAGTTCGGAATTCAAGCGCAATCGCCTCTCCCTCGCCAGCAACTTCTGTGAGCAGCTTCAGGTGGGCCGGCACGGTGAGCAAGCGGATCTGTTGATCCGAAAGTCGCGCGGTGTCGAGGCCCATCGCCTCAGCGGTGTCTCGGACAGTCTTGTCCGAGAGTGCCCCGACTTTCACCTCCTCGAACACATCGTCGCGACCCCCGAGCCGGCGCAGGCGCGGGTCGTTCTCAAAGTCGAATTGGCGGCAGGCGACGAGTAGGCGCATGTTTGGCTGTGTGAGTGCCTGACGCACCATCTCGTCGAAGCAGTCGAAGAATGACGGGTTCCGCCCAGACATAAGGCTGACCGCGTCGAGCTGATCCAGAACGAGAACACAGGGTCTGCCTTTGGCGTGCCCGGCAAGCGTGACGACGGGGGAGGCGGGCAACCTGAGCTGTCGTCCCGCTTCGTCGGGTCGCTGCGTGGGCTCCAGCCGGTCGATACGGAAAGCAAGCACGGGGACTCCTTGCCGCTGGAGCCCCTTGATCACCTCAAGCAGAATGGTGCTCTTCCCAAATCCAGCGCCGCCCGTCATGATCACGCCGCGTCTGGTGGCGCCTTCCAGCAGCGCAGAGAGGACGCGCCCGCTTTCATCCCGTTCAATGAGCTTGCTTCGAATGAGCTCGCCAACGAGGAGACTTAGATATCGCTCATTCGCTGCGTCAACGACATCGGACAGTGCTTGCAGTTCCGCCCACGGCGGAGGACGCAGGTCTTTCTCGCTCAGGTGTGCCCGGATCTGAGAGCTGCCCAACTCCCTATGGATCGATTTGAGCGCGTACTTGAATAGAACTGCGCTTGCGACACTGGCTTTCCCTTCAACGAGGGGCGTCAGTGCCATTTCGGCGTGTTGCTCCAGGGTCTCTTCATCGATCGTATGTACACGAATCCGCTTGAGACGCTCGAAGACCTCATCGTCGGTGCATCCGGACCAGCACTTCCGAAGCTCTGTCAGCTTTTCACCCCACTCGAGCTTGGCAAACGCTCGCTCGAACTCCTCGTGATCCGCTGCGTCTCGGGCTCGTTCTGCCAGTTCCCGAAGATCATCCGCGCCCTGCATAGAAACGAAGACGCATGTCGCTCCCCCTTTCGCGAGGTGATCCCGGAAGGCGGGGAGGACGCCCGCCCGATCCAGCTCCCTCAACGTCCAGCGGCCCCGTCGCGCGCCCTGCCGTTTGACCTGGTGATACTCGCGCGAATCGCCGCTGCCCAGCCAAAACTCGACGCCCCGACCTTCTGAGCCCGGTGGTTCGAGGCGGATCGAATCGCACTGTCCGCGCATCACACGGGCCATGCAGACGATGGTCCACATCGCCTCGTAGGTATTGCCGGTCTTGTCGGATGGTCCACCGCGTAGAGGCATCGGCGTATTCTCTCCTGCCCTGTCACTGTTGAAAAGGTCGCCCCTGTATTTCACGTTGCCAGATCGTCGACGTTGAAGCTCCTTCGCGGCGTATCCGCCGCGAGCGCGACGACCGGAGACGCTTCCTTGCCATCGGCCCTGCTCCCGGATCCAAGGTCGGGCCCTAAACCCAGCCGTGATCACTTTGCAGGGAACACGGTCGATGCGTGTGTTGGCTAGGCTCCTACCCTGCCGAGTATCCGCGCCACCGCCTGATGCGTCCACCGTAGCGATTTGCCGGTCTTCGTGGGGACGCCGCGCTTCGTGAGGATTGCCGCGATACGCCGAGGGCTTTCGCTGGCGGAGCGTAACTCTGTGATTTCCCGTATTACCGCCTGTTCAGCCTCCGCCGGAACGAGCGTCGCCCCGTCTGTGTCCAACGTGAAACCGTACGGAACCGAGCCGATGCGCTGGCCGCGTGCCCTCTTGACGGCCATCGCAGCCCGAGTCCGCTCGCACGTGAGGTTTCGCTCCATTTCGGCGGCACCGGCCAACACGACAAGCATGAATCGGCCTGCGGCGCTCGTCGTGTCGATGCAGTTGCCGCCGAGGTCGATCACATGCAGGGCGATCCCGCGGCGCTGCCAGCGCTCGACGGTGTTGAGACAGTCGGCTGCGTCACGGAACATGCGATCCAGCTTGAAGACCACGATTGCGTCACAAATTCGCGTACGCGCGGCGTCGACCAATCGCCGGCCGCCCTCCCGCGCTGCGAGCGGCTTCCCGCCAGAGACACCGGCATCGGTAATCGTCTCGGCAAGTTCAAGGCCCTTCAGCGTACAGTAGGCGCGGATGCGCTCCGCCTGTGCATCGAGCCCCAAGCCGCTGTCGGCCTGCTCGTTTGTCGAGCACCGCGTGTATCCGATTGCCTTGAGCATGATTCAGTTCTCCCGATCGACCTTGAAGGCCAGCCCCAGTGCGACCAGCCCCGCAAGTTGCAGGACCGGCCACACGGCTGCCAACGCGACTTCGATGAGTAGGGCCGTCATGCCGCCACCGTTTTGAGCTTGCCCTTGTGGCGCCGCAGCGCGTCGGGTAGCTGGTCGATGCAGGCGCGGATGTTGTTGCCCCGCAGGTCGACACCGCACTTGCCCTGCACGTAGGCCAGGAACTTGAAGCCGACAGGAATCGGCAAGTCTTGCTCCCGCGCGATCCGCTCCAAGTAGTCGGCCACGGCCGGCGCGTTGGGCTTACGGAACCGGAACCGGCGCCATCGGCTGAAGAGCCCGTCGACTTCGTTCGCCCAGTCGACCGACGTGGTAGTGCCGATCACGAGCACGTGAGACGGCAACTCCTCCAGGATTCCCAACAACATCCGCTGGCAATCCCGATTCAGGTGTTGGATCTCGTCGATGATGTAGCACTTGCGTGGACTGTCGCCCCATCCGTAGACACGCATCCGGCCTGTCAGGTCTCGCAAGTCGGCAACCGTACACGCGCGGCTGTCGATGCGCTCGATTGAGAAGTCCGAACAACCGAGCGCCCGGGCGACGACATAGGCGGAAGACGTCTTCCCGCAGCCGGCGATTCCATCGGACTCGAATAGCCAGCGCTCACCGCAGCCGTCGAAAAGCCACGAATCGCCGCACGCTTCGCGGATTTCGTCGATGATCGGCTGGCCGATGAAGTCCGCCCATGCCTTCGGTCGGTATCGTTCGCTTAGCATCGTCTGTACCTCCCTAAACGTTGTTGTCGAAGACGTGGACTTTCCCGCCTGCCTCAATGGTGAAGATGTCGCCGCCGTATTCCATATCGCTACCCCATGCCGCAAAGTCGATGTAGCGTTGGAGCGACTCGGGCACTTCCTTGAGCGCTCCGGTGTCTTCGGCAAGGTTCGCCGCGTAGTCTTCGAGGGAATCCCACTCGCCGCCGTAGCCGTCCCGCATGGTCTCTTCGGCGTTGTCGAGGTAGTCGGTGCCGCCCTTATGCGCGAGCAGTTCCCCGAAGATCGCGCCGTGTTCGTCGATCAACTCGGCGATTCGTGCTACGTTGTCGATGCTCTCCATCTCGCTGATCGGATAGCCTCCGAAACCTTCGTGGTCGTGGATCGCCCATTCTTCGGCGCCGGCTTCCGGTGACGCCTTCAACATCTCGGCGATAGCCTCGCGGATCGTGTCGGCGTCCTGATCGGCGTCGATCCATGCGCCGTGCAGCTTGCCCGCGTTGTAGCTGGCAAGGCATGCCGTGTAGATTCTCGGCGCGGTGCCGGTGGCCATCATGCTGCACCGCCTTTCCGCGCCCGCGCGCGACAGCCGAAGCATGTGTCGCCCGTCGACCGCTCATGCGCTGCCAGCCGCGCTTCACAGCGTGCGCACCAGCCATCCACAACCGACAGACCGTAGGCGTGGCGCCAGAACTGGCCGACTTCGCCGCAGGGCGAGCGGGCGTAGGTCTCCCCGTCGGCGGTCAGCGGGTTGTCAAGCCACGCGCCAAGTGTGTGTCCGCTGTCCAGTTCCAACGCGTCGAGACACTCCGGCCCGCTCGCGCAGTGTTGCGGGAAGTCCGCTTCGCCACCGACGTCGGGATACGGGCCCTTGGGGAATTCGTCGGAATCGTAGCTGGTCTCGTCATCCGGATCGGCCGGCACGAAGGGCGAGCGGTTGGCGATGGCCCGCGCCCGAATGTCCGCGCCGCATGCTTCGCAGTACACGTCGGCTTGGTAGATGTAGGCGTTCATCATGCCACCGCCCTTCGCGCTTCGACAGACTCGGCATCGTCGATGATGCTGCGGGCGGTTTTGGCGATACGGTCCAGCGATTCCCGTAGCGACTTGGCGTCTCCGCCCCAAAGCGCGATGTACCGGCTGGCGCGGACTTCGACGTCCAAGCCGAAGTGCCGGCAAACCACGTAGGCCACCGACTCGGCTTCCAACTCGGCAAGATTGCGCGTAAACGTGCCGCGTTCCTTGTCCGCCCAGTGAAGGGACTCGTGCGCCAACTCATGCGCGAGCGTCTTAGCTTGCTGGCCGGTAGGGTGCGAATCGTTGACGATGATCGCGCCGTTCTGAGACGTGCCGAAAGCGTCTGGTTTGTCGGGAATCTTGCCGAACGTGAGCGCGATTGCACGGGCCCTTGCGACGTCAGAGAGCCGCGCCAAGAGCCGATCGGCTGCCACGTCGACCGTTGGCACATCCACTTCGGGCAAGGGCTCGCCGTCAGTTTGCGCCACGTCGAACACGTAGACGGGTCGAAACGTCAAGCCTTCCACGGTCTCGCTGTCACCGTTGGGCTTGTCGCGCTCTGTCTTGAACGGGCGCGGGGCGAAGATCATAATCCCGTGCTCGCCCTTGCTGACTTGTCGGCCCATCTTCTGCCACGCCTTGTAGCCAGCCACTTGGGAAGCACTGGGGCGCTGCGACAGAATCAACATCGAATTGTGCCAGGAATACCGGTGGAAACTCGCTTGAACGTCGAGATACGCCTTGAACGTCTCGGACGCACGGACTTCGTCCACCGCTTTGGCGAGCGCTTCCACGTCATCGTCGATGCGCGCCCGCAGGGCTTTCGCCTTGTCGGCCGTTTTGTTCGTCGCCTTCCAAGTTGTCGTGCGCTGGGACTGTGCTAGACTTGCCATCGTCAAATCCTCCAATTCAGGGTTTGGCCACGGGCTCGGCGGCTGCAACCGCGCGAGCCCACTTGTCTACTTCTATTATGCCACGTGGTTGGCACAATGCAAATACAAAATGGCTACAACCGTTGGGTTGTAGACGGTTTCCTACTTGTTTTCGTGCGGTTTCCTGACACTTTGCGCACGACGCTGCCAGCGCAGCGGCACTGCGAAACGGCTCTAGACGGCGCAAATGAGCGCGCGATGCAAGCGCATTATGCTCCGCGCGAGGGGGCCACTTCTCCCCACGCGCGGCGGCTCACAGGTAGGAATACCCCACGCGCGCGTCTCAACGATTTTTTGGAAAATGATCCGAATTCGCAGTTGCCGCTTCGCGAGAGGTCCATCATGCAGAATGACACTGCGTCCGCTGCGATTACCCGTGGTACGACCTCTGGATCGACCTTGCGCGGGAGTTGGGCTGTCGGACTGCCCAACAGCGTCACTTCGCACCAGTAGGTGGAATGACACTCTGATGCGTGCCCGTTTGCCCGTCGGCCGGCGGCCCGGAAAGACAGGCGGTGGCGGGGCTGCCCTGTAAAGCACGCACTTCTTCTCGGAGGCTCAACGTGATCCACTACGACTTTGGCGCCGCTTCCCGGCAGCCCCAGCTAGATTGAGCTTCCACCAACCGATCGTCACAAACGTGATGAAATGATGTCGACAATGCGCCGGCTGGCACGACCCGACATGCTTCCACTCCCGGAATACTCGCCCCGGGGGGCGCGTTCGTTCGAACACCCTACACCTCCGACGAGATCACCGATCATCGACAGTCCACTGGCAACACGTGGTGGGTCCGACGGCTACGTCCGATCGGGCGCACGATCGAACTCGAACATGCACACTCCGCCGCGGATTGGCCAACGCTCCGGGATAGTCTAATGCGAGTCCGTGAACGTCACATCGAAGTCGGCGAAGTCTCGGAGGTCGCAGTCTCCGTCGGCATCGAAGTCAGCGGCGGCACAGCCCGCACCGAGGTCGCCCTCCGGCCCATCTAGGCACGCGACGAAGAGCGCCAAGTCGTAGTGGTCCACGTCCATGTCCCCGTCTAGATCGCCCATTCGGCCATGCTCGTGCGCACCCATGTCGACCAGCGGCGCTATCCCACTACCGGTGTCCGCGGTGAACGGATCGTCGAGGAAGCGTGAGACCCTCGCGATGTCGAGCGGCGTGGGTTCGGTCATGTCACCGTCATCGTCAAGATCGGCGGCATCGGGCGGCACGGCCGCGTTGTCACCGGCGTCGATACACGGTGACCCAGACGTCAAACGCAGATCATCGTCCTCCGTGCCGATCGTATCGTCCGGTCCATCCGCATCGACCCAAAGTGGATCCGTATCGATGTTGCCCGCTCCGCTCCAACCGCCCTCGATACAACTGAATGTGAGCGTAGGATCCGAGTTGCCTGATGCGTAGACTTGTGGCCCGGACGGCGCCGTATTGCCCCAAAGGATGAGGTTGCAAAGTACCGCACCACTAGAAGCTCCGTCCCAACCGCCGCCGCTGGTCACGGCCGAGTTCGCGCTGAAGCTGCAGTTGACCAGGGTCGGGCTGGCGAAGAGGTTGTACATCCCTCCACCGCGACTCGTGGACGAGTTTCCGCTGAAGTTGCAGTTTGCGAAGGTCGGATCAGAGTAGTAACAATATGCTCCGCCGCCAGCGCCCGCCGAATTCCCCGTAAACATGCAATTCACCACAAGCGAAGCGGTATCTTCCCAGTTGCACATTCCGCCGCCAACGCTCGCCGAGTTGCCGGAAAACGTGCAGCCGGTCACAAACGGGCTTCCGTTCGCCACAACCAATCCACCGCCATATGACTCGGCATTGTTTGCGAGGAACACGCAGCGTGCCACGGTCGGGCTGCTGCCACTGACATACATGCCACCGCCGCTTACCGCCTGCCCGTCTGTGATCGTAAAGCCCTCGATGATCGTATCGGCGCCTTCCCCACTGACGCAGGTGACGACACTCGACGCCTGGTCCCCGTCGAGCACGGTGACCTCCGGCCCGTCCGTACTTCGCAGCGTGATTGCGAAGCCCCACAGGTCGATCCGTTCGTGATAAGTACCAGGGCCGACTTCAATGACATCTCCGTCCGCAGCCCGCCCGATGGCTGCCTGAATCGCCCCATGGTAAGTACTTTGCGTGACGTTCCGGATCGCCTGGCACTCGTCGAGTACGCCGTTGTCGTCGGTATCCTCGGCCTCTCCGGTCGCCAGATCGCAAGGATCCGGAATGCCATTCGCGTTGCAGTCGTCATGCGTTCCGGCAACGATGTCGCATGTATCCACGACGCCGTTTTCGTCGCAATCGTGCCCGTATCCCGTCTCGTCGGCGCCCACATCGACGCGACACTCCTGGATGCGCGGCTGGCCATCCATGTCAGCGACATGTTCCGGGGGGACGAACGAGTCGGCCCCGGCGCCGATGCAAGGTGAGCCGTCAGCCAGGTGAAGATCGTCGTCATCGGTGCCAGGCAGGCCATCCGGTCCATACGCATCGACGAACTGCGGGTCGCGGTCGAAATTGCCGCGCCCGGGCCACCCTCCCTTCACACATGAGAACGTCACGGTAGCGTCGTAGGACAGGTGCGTCCCGTCCGCGGCTGTGCTGCTCCACAGGATGCTATTGGCCATGTTCACGTCTCCGTAGAGACTTCTGCCCAAATCGGTGGCCCAATTCGCCATAAATGTGCAGTTCCGGACAATCACATCCGTCGCCGTGTCGTTGAAGACCCCACCACCCCTGCCATCGCCGCCGTATACGGTCGAGTCCGCCCGATTGCCGCTGAACCAGCACGATTCGAGCGTGAGCTGCGTGCTCCAGTTGTACACACCCCCGCCGCGCGCGTCGCTGTTGGACCCTGATCCCGTTGAGCGGTTCCCGATGAAGCTACAGCCCACGAACGTCGCCGTTCCGTCGCCATGTTTCATGGCACCGCCTCCGACTGCGTCGGCCTGCGACGCACCGGTGCAGGTATTCCCGATGAACGCACAGTTGTGGGCAGACAGGCTACCGTCCGAATCGTCGGCCACACCGCCGCCACGTCGCGCGCTGTTGCCTCGGATCTGACACTCGGCGAGCGTGAGGTCCCCCTCCATGCACGCGATCCCGCCACCGTAACTATCCGCCGAGTTGTCCTCGATGCGACATTCGACAAATGACGGGCTACCGGAGTCGATGTAGACGCCGCCGCCGTGGGATAACGCGACGTTCCCCGTCACGATGCATCCGCGGACGGTAGGGCTGCTCCCGCTGATGTACATACCGCCACCGTAGGTTTTGCGCCCACCCGTAATCGTGAACCCCTCGATGAGCGTCTGCCCCGTCTGTCCGCCCGCACACGTCACGACGCTGCCGGAGTTGTCTCCATCCAGGATCGTCACATCGGGGCCGCCGGTGCCACGAAGCGTGATGTCCGCGTCGCGCAATTCGATGCGCTCATGGAACGTGCCGGGCGCTAGTTCGATCACATCCGCCGCCACCGCATGGTCAATCGCAAGCTGGATCGTACTGTGGTAGCTATGCTGCGTCGTGTTGTAGATCGCGTCGCATTCGTCGGGCCGGCCATCGCCGTCGAGATCGGTGCTCACACCACCAGCGATGTCACACTCGTCCGGTTGGCCGTTACCGTTGCAGTCGTCGCTCGCCCCGTCCACGACGTCGCACGCATCCGGAACCGTGTTGCCGTTGCAGTCGAAGTAGAATGCCGTTTCATCGGCACCGATATCCACCCAGCACTGTTGAATCCGCGCTTCCCCGTCCAGGTCCGTATCCAGCACGGCCGGCACGCCCGCATTGTTGCCAGCGTCAACGCAGGGTGACCCATCCATGAGATGCAGATTGTCGTCCGGGGTGCCGATCTGGTCGTCAGGCCCGTCAACATCGACGAACAGGGGATCGGCCGCGATATTGCGTTCGCCGGGGCGATCGTACGGGAAGCAACAGTACGTGACGCTGGGAGAGGAGTTGAATCTGTAGAGATCGCCTCCGCCATTGCCCCAGAGGATGGAGTTGGTCATCGTGACGCCGTTGCTGTAGCGAAGGTAGACGGCGCCGCCCCGGGCCGCCGAGTTGTGGGCAAAGGTGCAATTCGTAATCGTCAAGTCGTGGCCATAGTCGTTGTTCAACGCGCCACCGTCGTCGACGGCCACATTGCCGGAAAAGAGGCTGCCTGCGATCAGGTTGCCGGTCCCGTGGTTTAGATACACGCCGGCGCCGCCCTCCAAGGCGGTGTTGCCGAAGAAGCGACACCGCACTATCGACAGGCCGTCGGCAGGCGAGTACAGGCCGCCGCCGGTCTGCGCTGCGTTTGAGACGAACGTGCAATCATCGAGTTCGGCCGGTGTGTTCAGGTACACCGCTCCGCCCAACGAGGTCGCCGAGTTATTGGCGAACTCGCAGGAACGAGCGGTGATCACGCCCGAATAGCCGCTATTCATTGCGCCCCCACTGCCGTCCGTGGCATGGTTGTCGACGAACGAACAGCCTTCCAGGGTCGCGGTGCCGCTGTTCGACATTCCTCCGGACGACCGCGCCGAATTCCCGCTGAACGAACAGCCTCTAATCTCGACGATCCCGCCGGTCAAAAGGGCGCCGCCGGAGCTGCCCGCCTCGTTGCCAGTGAACGTGCAGTCGGTCAAGGTCACGTCAATCCCGGAAACAGTGAGTCCACCTGAATGGCCGGAGGAGAGATTCGCGTTGAAAGTACATCCCGTGATCGTCGCGGTCATGTCGCCGCCAACGCACGCGCCGCCCGAATTCCTGGTTGCGGAGTTGCCGTTGAACGTGCAGCCGGTCATTTCGAGTACGCTCGACGCGCTCCGCATTCCGCCGCAATCGCGGGCGACGTTGGCGCTGAAGTCGCAGTCGATGAGCGTCATTCCCGGGCTGTCGGTGACGTACAGACCTCCGCCGTCGTTCTGCGCCGTGTTGCCGCTGAAGACGCATCCGACGAGCGAAGGGCCGGCGCCATCGACGTACATGCCACCACCGTACGTCGCAGAGCCGTTGGTAATCGTGAATCCTTCGATGATCGTATCGGCCCCCTCGCCGCTGTCGCATGTGATCACGGCTCCGGCCTGACCCCCGTCGAGAATCGTCACCTCCGCGCCGTCCACGCCGCGCAGCGCGAGCGCTTTACCCAGCAAGTCGATACGCTCGTGGTAGGTCCCCGCGCGCACATCGATCTGGTCGCCTTCGACAGCGTAGTCGATGGCGAATTGGATTCCGACGTAATAGGTGTCACGCGTCACGTTGTGGATCGGGTCGCACTCGTCGGGGCGACCGTCGAGGTTCACGTCCTCACTGACGCCGTTGGCGATGTCGCACTCGTCCGGGATGCCGTTCACGTTGCAGTCGAGGCTCGCGCCGCTTTCGATGTCGCACCCATCCGGCTCGGTATTGCCGTTGCAGTCGAAGTAATCGGGCGTCTCGTCCGAGCCGATGTCGACGGCGCAATGCTGAACGCGCGGCTCCCCGTCAAGATCGACCGGCGGCTCGGGCAGGATGACCCGCCCGTCACCCGCGTCGATACAAGGCGACCCGGCGTCCAAGTGCAGGTCGTCGTCCTCCGTGCCGGGCACGTCGTCCGGTCCATCGGCATCCACGAAGAGCGGATCGACCGCGATGTTGCGCGCACCCGGCCATCCTCCCTCGATACAACTTGACGTCACGACAGGCACCGAGGACGGGCTGGCGATCTCCGGGCCGTCGGGCGATGTGTTACCCCAGAGGATACAGTTGGTCAGTATTGGCTCGCCGGTCGAGTAGACGGCGCCACCGGCGTAGCCCGCCTGGTTTCCGCTGAAGGTGCAATTGGCCAGCGTGTGCTCGGCGGGATAGTTGAGGTAGCCCCAGAGGTTACGAACGCCGCCACCGAGCCAGGCGGTGTTCCCGGAGAACATGCATCCAACCAGCAGTATGCGCCCGCGCAGGTTCATGACTCCGCCACCATCACCGTAGGCCGTATTCCCAATGAAGGTGCAGTTGGAGATGGTGCCGACGCTGTCGTCGTTGAGGATCGCGCCGCCGGAGCCGGTCGCGCTCTCGTTCGCCGTGAAACGGCAACCCGTCACAAGGAACTCGCCGCCGTCATTGTACATTCCACCGCCGGAGCCCGCCGTGGCGGTGTTCGATACAAACGTACAGTCGGTCAGTATCGGCGAACTGCCCCCGTAGTTGCACATGCCGCCGCCTTCAGCCGCGGTATTGTTGCTGAACGCGCAGCCCGCCAGCGTCGTATCGCTCTGATTGTCGGTGTACATCCCACCGCCGCGCTGTTCCGCCACATTGGCCTCGAAAACGCAATCGATGATGGTCGGGCTCGCTGAATCGATGTACAGACCGCCTCCGCGCGCGGCGTAGCCGTTGGTGATGGTGAAGCCCTCGAAGACGGTGTCGGCCTCTTCGCCGTTTTCGCATGTGATTACGCTGCAGGCCTGTCCTCCGTCCAGGATCGTCACGCCCGGCCCGTCGGTACTCCTGAAACTGATCGCCTTGCCCTGCGTGTCGAGGCACTCGTAGTACGTGCCCGGACTCACCTCGATATGGTCACCGGAAACAGCGCTGTATATGCCCTCCTCGAGCGTGATGTGGTACGCGCCTTGCGTGACGTTGTGGATCGGAGCGCACTCGTCGGGAACACCGTTGCCATCCAGGTCCTCGCTTGTTCCGGTGGCGATGTCGCATTCATCCGGCACGCTATTGCCATTGCAGTCGTAGCTAGCCGCTTGCTCGATATCGCACGCATCCGGCACCGCGTTCGCGTTGCAATCGAAAAAGAGCGGCGTTTCGTCCGCGCCGATATCGACTCGGCAATGCTGAAACCGGGCGTCGCCGTCAATGTCCGTGATGACATCCGCCGGCACGGACCCATCATCACCCGCGTCGATGCACCGCGAGTCTGCAAGAAGATGTAGATCGTCGTCCGGGGTACCGGCGACGCCGTCGGACCCAACTGCGTCCACGAACCGTGGGTCGCTCGAGATGTTCCGGTGTCCCGCCCAGCCGCCCTCGATACAACTGAAGTTGACAACCGACGGATCTCGTCCGTCCGTGATCTGAAGCCCGCTGGGGGAGGGGTTGCCCCAGAGGATGGAGTTGGTCGCGATACAGCCGTTGTATTCACCGTAGATGGCGCTACCCTGAAGCAGGGTCGTGTTGTTGCTGAGCGTACAGTTCAGCAAGACGCCGCGGCTGTAGCCGCTGTTGTACACAGCTCCGCCTTCGTCGGCCGCGTTTCCGGTAAAAACACAGTTGATGTAAGTCGCAAGGCCGCTGGAAATATACACCGCACCGCCGCGGGCGGCCGAGTTGCCGGCAAATGTGCAGTCGCGTAGCGTCGGACGCGCTCCAGCGCCCAAGACCGCCCCGCCCGCCCCAGCGGTGTTGCCGTCGAATCGGCAGCGTTCGATCGTCATCTCGCAGCCGTCACATACGGTGATCGCGCCGCCACCACCCTCCGCGGCGTTTCCGCTGAAGACGCAGTCTCTCACAACAGGTGTGCTGTCCGGGTACGTGGACAGGGCGCCGGTTTTCGCCCCCGAGTTAGCTATGAACGTACAATTCACCACGGTTGGACTACTTGCTGCGTTGCGCATGCCACCGCCACCGTGGTAGTCCGCCTCTGCGGCGTTCCCTCCGGTGATGGTAAAACCGTCCAGTACGGCCGTGGCGACGAGGTTCGTACCGTATGGGTGATTGAAGACGTGGTAAACGTTGTCAGCGTACGACGCTCCGTTCGGGAATTCCGCGGGAACGTCGTTGCCAAGAAGGTCGCCCGTTACGATCGTCTCGAACAGGTCAGTGTTCCGCTCGTCCGGATTCGCGGTGCCGCAGCCTGCATATCCCCCGCTGACCGTGACCTCATTGATCAGGCAGAAGGCCGCCGTGCGATCCCGAGTCCCGCTGGGACTGACGGAATCCTCGTCGGGACGGTAGGCACCGCCCGCAACGCGAATCTCCGTGATCCCACCGCCCGACGAGGCCGCGGCATCCAAGGCGTCCTGCAAGTAGACATATGCGTGGCACCAGTCTGAGCCGTCGTGCGGTGCCTGGTCCGCACCGCCATCAACGTAGATGATCGCTTGGCCTTGAGCTTGCACGGCCAACGCGAGGAACAGACCCGACCCCATCATGACGCAACGCTTCATAGTCACCCTCCGGGGCATGAGCTGGTGCGATCGCCCGGAAGTTGGCAGTCGCAGTAGAAGGCAGTGGCGCGCCTCCTGGGAACCGTGCGCTTACGCCCCACTGCGCACGCTGTCGGCGATCGAGGCCGTAGAACTGGCCGCCGAGCCGGTTTAATCACCACTTTAACAAGATCGCGTGGGTGATCAAAGGTATTTCCCAGGTCGCGCGGTTCACGACGCTGAGCGTTACCAGAGCCACGAAATGCCCGATTCTCATGACAAGGGCCGCGAGACTAGGTGCGCCAGCTGCACGGGAACTTCCCGAAGCAAGAGAAGGGCCCGATGCTCGGCAGAAGATCGCCCCGGCGCCTGCAAAGGCGACTCGGCCGTCGTGCGTGGGTCCCAGAGCATCCAGTCCGAGCCGAAGGTCTGGCTCGACTTGCAGGGTGACACGGCGCTGCCGGAGACCCACGACTTCAGCGACATCAACTTTGCGGACATCAACCATGCTGTCAGCGGTTTCCAGGGCGGCGCGTACCCGTTCGCCACGCCGTGCGATTGTCCGAGGCAGAGTTGTCCGTACCGGAGGCGTGTCGTCCCGCTGGTCTTGTCATATTGAGCGAGAAGGAGGATCGCGGTACCGGACTTTCGCAACAGAATGGGCACGCCCTCCGCGCGCGTCTCAACGATTTTGTCAAGAACCGGAGTCTAGTCGACGGCTTGTGCGATTTGCAGGCCGGCTTGGCGCATGACCGTGCAGCTCAACCGCCAGGGCGCTGGTGCGTCATGGCTTCGAAGGCGATGTGGCGGACTGTGTTAGCGAAACGTGGAAACTGGCACACACCCCTGGGGGCACAACGGGGCGACTGCCCAGTACCAGTTACTCAGTGACTCCTCAGCGACCCGCGACCCCAGTTCTCGCCCGGTGACGCGGCTTCGCTCTCGCCCGCACAGCGGGTCCGACGACGACCAGCTGCGTGAGCCGGGCGTCATGCATCTGGCACTTTTCAGAGATCTTCGGCCGCAAGCTGTTGCGCCGCACGGGGTTACGACCCCATGCCATTTGACTCAGCAGGTCCGAAAACACACGGACAAGCGTTGTTCTCGGTCGAGTGGGTCACGATCTGCGTCAGTCCGACCGCAATCTACGCCCTCAGCACGTCATCAAGCGCGGTGCGAGCAGTATCAATCTGCTCGTCACGCACCTTCACGTAGTGTTTGCGCGTCGTACGGATGTCCGAGTGGCCGGCCAGCTCCTGCACGACATGCAGCGGGACGGCGCCAGCGAGGTTCGTGCAGTAGCTCTTCCGAAGGTCGTGAAACGAGCACTTCGGAACGCCTGCTTTCCGGCGAATCGCCCGGAAGTCGCGCCAGACGTTGTTCCGCTTCGCCCGGTCACCCGTAGCAGGGCCTTTCGAATTCACAAACACGTATTCCTGGCCATCCTGCGCGGCGAGCTGCAGTTCCACGAGCACACTGACCGCCATGCCTGGCAACGGAACGACCCGCATTTCCTTGTCCTTGGGGATCCACGCGGCTTGCCGTTCCGACGCGTCCTTGCGAACGACGCGGACTTGGCTTCGCTCGAAATCCACGTCGGCCCAAGTCAGGTTGAGCACCTCGCCCAGCCGCAACCCGCAGCAGTAGCCGAGCATGATCATGGCTCGCCACCGAAGCGACGGCGAAGTCTCGATCAGCCTCCGGAAATCCGCGGGACTGATGAACTGCCACGGGCGCTGCCCGACCTTCTCCTGGCGCATCTCGGAAAACGGATTCTCGCGGATCAATGAACACGCCACAGCCTCGCGGAAGATCCGCTTGCATTCCCGCAGGACCTTGTTCACGGTGGCCGCTGCCGGTGTTCGCCCGCGATACTTCCGCGCGCGATAGCACGCCAGAAAACGCCGTGCGTCGAGTGGCGTGATCTTGCTGACGACCGTCCGATGCCCGAGGAACTCGCCCAGGCGCCGCAGCGTACGCTTGTGCTCGACCTTCGTCATCGCAGCAAGGTCGCCCCGCAGCTCGAGGTAACTCGTCGCGAACTCCGCGAGCGTAACGACACGCGGTCGATCGCCTTTTCCCGCTCGCACCTGCGCCTGCTTCGTCTCAGCGTATCGATCTGCCTCCCTTCTACTCTTGAAGCTCTTGCTGAACCGTTTCCCGTCCGTGCCAAACCACCGCACCGCCCAGCTGAACGGCCGCGCGCGCGGCCATTCACTCTTCGGTAGCGGCGTTCCGGAGTCGTCGACGGGAACCGGTCCATGGTATTTTCTCCCAACGCCTACTTTTTCAGTCGCCATGTCGCACCTCCTGAACCCGATATCGGGTTCGCTGCAACCACGGGCGACTGACCCATATCGAGAGTGTATCCGAATCAGCCACGACGTCCAAGGACTCGCCTTGTTCCCGCGGAATCGGCATAGACGCGCCGGAATCAACTCGCAAAGCGGGCGCGGCGCGGGAACATGAGCGCCGCCATGGTGAGCTCGGCATGCGTAGGCAGAACTATGCCCCATGCTGAGAGCGTTGGCAGGGGGGCGGGGGAACCCAGGCATACTCGACGACGTTTACGGCCACGCCATCATCGAACGTAAAGCGCATCGTCTCGTCCATGGCGGATGGGACGATCGAGGACGACCCCGATGGTATCGGGCCCATCATTCTCGCGGCGGCCTACTCGAGTCACGATGGGTGTTTCACCGCCGGTCATTCCAACCATGATTTGGCCAACTTTTACGAAGTTGGGCGCATCGAAGGTTACGGCGAACCGATCGAGTTCCGGATAGACGTCAGGGGCGATGTAACCAGCTGCCGGGTCGCTCGCGGCGGTTTGCCGGCCGCGCGAGATCGTCCCCCAGCGGATCGCATCACCGAACCGAGCGGTCCGTGGGGGACCGGCTACACAACGCCGACAGCCCGGCATTGATGTTGCGCGGGATCCGGGCGTTGCTGGCGACGACCCCGCGCCATCCGTCGTGGGCGTGCTACGCCTGGGCTCCGTTCGAGGAGGCAACTCCTGTTCAGTGCTCCGACCTCCCCATTCGTCATGTCCTCCCACGGCGTCGCTTGTGTATGCCCGTGAACGCAAGTGCTTTGTCACCAACGGGTCCCGTCGCAGCCGCAGGTTTCGTCAAAAAGTCCGGATTTTTCCCGCACGATTTGTCTGAGTGAGGGCCATTACATATACAGAGGAACACCGGGGCGCCGTGCTCCGGGAGCGGATCGGGACAGAAGCATGGTGTACACTCCTGCCACCACCATCCATGAAGGCACACGGTGCATATCGCCTTCGTGTACGGCACGAGCGCCGAACCGACGCGGGCGAGGCCCTCATCGCGCTCGGATGCATCATCACCTGTCGGAGAACCGTACAGCGGCGCTCTGTGAGACGGTCCTGAGAATGACGGCCCTCTCGTGTGTGCAGTCTCGGAAATGTCGGGCAGAGTCGTTGAGCTGCTACACTACTTCCAGCAACGCTTGACATGCATGCAACGCCCGAGTACAATCAGTGCATCAACGCAAGGGGCGGCACTTTCATCGCCCGGGGAGCCCGATGACACGTTATAGGACACTCGTAGTCTCTGCGGCGACGGTGGTGACCACGGCAGCATGTAGCCCAACGAGCGCACTCCGGAGATTGCCATGATCTCGAGGTGGCCGCATGGAGCCGTGTTCAGCGGAGCATGGCTGTTTCAGCGACCGGGATTGTGCGTGGCGCACCACGCCTTCATGGCATCGTCTGTCGCGATCGCGCGACGCGGGGCGGCAACGATACCGACGAATGTACGCGCCTCGCATCCTCCGGTCGCTCGGTGAGATGATGGCCCGTTGGTCCACGGTCGACCGTCGACCAACGGCTAACACGGTAGGTATCGGCTAAGACGTCTTCGGATACTCTTCAACGGGATCGGACACCGCCTTCGGAGTATCGGCCATGTGCTACAAGCGTAAGACCAGAGCGATTCTAAGTCTCATCTTTGCCGGGATCGGTTTCGCCGGGCCCGCGGAGGCCGGGTTCTTCCAGGGAGACCCGCCGCACGTTACCGTGCGGCTCGAGCCCGATCAGCCGGGGCCCTATCCAAGCGGGGAGCCGCTAACCGTCGACGTCTGGCTCCAAAACGAGGAGCAGCTGGATTTGTCCCTCAGGACGGTTGCCGTTGACTTCTCTCTAAGTGACCCGAACCTGGCGCTCGGCCCGGAGTTCAACTTCGACACCACGATATTCCCCGTGCCGGGCGTATTCAACACGTTCCCGGAGTTTCCGCGTCCGTACGCCTACATGCCGTTGCTTTGCTGTCCAAGTTACAACATCCAGCTTTCCGCAAACTCGCAGGTCCATCTGGGCGCTCTCGATCTCACGCTCCCCACCGAACCTGGGCTGTACACATTGGACGCCCTCAACGCCGCCGAGCCCGACTTGTTTGTCGGAGGTGCTTACGTCGATGCCTATGTCCAGGGTACAGGAGTACCACTCGGGTTTTGGCACGCGTATGAGGGCGAGATTGGAGGCGAGCCGCTAGAACTCCAGGTCATTCCCGAACCGACATCGGTGGCGCTCGTAGGCCTCGGCGGTTTGATAGCGGTCGCTTTCGCAGGGAAACGCCCGCGACGACGCGTCGCTCGATGCGTCTTCGTTACGGGGCTTACGCTCTTGTTGGCCTCCAGTCTATCCGCGCAACCGGCCACAATCCCGAGCGACATTGCCCAAGTGGCGGTCGATTCTGGGCCCGTCTCGTGGGTCGGCGCCGGTTCCGGTCCCGTGGTGGCATTCTCCGAAGTTCTTGCGGTAGACAACGCGCCTTGGATGCAAATTCATTTCCAGGAAGTCGTGTTAAGCGGGTCCGCCGTCGAAGGAACTGAGTCCTTCCTACGCCTCACGTCCCTCGAGGACGGCGCAACACAAACCGTGAGCAGCGCGTCGCTGGCAATCGGAGGTAGCAGTTCGGCGGCTTTCAACGGCGACCAGCTTCTCCTGGAGCTTCTCGTCTATTCCGGGACCGGGAACAGCCGGGTCATCGTTGATACTATCCTCTTCGGAACCGAATACGCTGAGGAGTCACAGAACGAGTCTCGTGGCGGTGGCTGCGTGGACGATCGTCAACGTTCAAGTGATCCGCGCACCGGTCGCTTCGTATACAGCAACAGTAGCACCGGACTACTCGAAGCGTGTACAGCTTTCCTTTTCAACGATCAAACTCGTGGCTTTCTGACGGCTGGCCATTGCTGTACCCCGGCGGACTTCAACTACCCGGAGTTGCACCCGCGTGTCGAGTTCAACGTGCCGGACTCCGAGTCGAACGGAGACCTTAAGTTCCCTGACACAGTGGATCAGTATCGCGTGGAACAAGCATCCATGCAACACGGGGAAGGGGTAGGTACCTATGATTGGTGCTATTTCGGGGTGTACGATAACCTGGAGACCGGTCTATCACCTCTGGAGGCTCAGCGCGCCAGTTACCGGCTGGCCGATGAAGCCC
>JAJDDX010000063.1 GCA_029260055.1 Phycisphaerae bacterium | reverse complement strand
TGCCTCGGCGCGACGGGCGATTGTTACTCGTCGCACGAAAGCCCCGGCTGCGACGACCAGGCAACCTGTGAGCGCGTCTGTGAGTGCGACGCTTTCTGCTGCATCTTCGCCTGGGACGGCTACTGTGCCGGCTCCGGCTATCTCCCCGAACCGGGCTGCGGCGGCGCACGAGACTGCAACGGCAACCACATCGAGGATGGGGAGGACATCCTCTGGGCGGAGGAGGCGGACCACGCCGACTGCAACGGCAACCTCCTTCCGGACGCGTGCGACGGGATCGTGAGCGGCGACTTCGACGGCGACGGCGACGTGACCCTCTACGACTACGCCTTCTTCACCGACTGCTTCCGCGGTCCGGAGCTGCGGCCGCTGCCGCCGGACTTCTTGTGCGTGGAAGCATGCCTGGCGGCTTTCGACATGGTCGATCAGCCGCAGTTGCAGACGGTGGACCTGGCCGACTTCGCCGCGCTGCAAAACATGATGGGGCAAACGGCACCATGAGTAGCGACCGCAAAGGAGAAGAAAGATGAAGTCCTTACGTTGCCTAGTGACGTTCGCGGTCGCTGCCATGGTGCTCGGCGCTATGCACGAGGGTGCGGTGGCACGAGCCGCCGAACCGGAGTCCGACACACCCGCTCCGCAGATCCGAGCGATACCGCCGGGGCTCGCAGCCCAAGTCCATCGGTTCGATGTCGCCACGCAGGCGGAAGTATTGGATGGTCGCGGTGCCGCGCTCGGCGAGGTCGTCTATTCGAACGCGCCGCCGCCCGACGTCTACTTGTCCATAGGTATGGCTGACATCCTGGTCACGGACGACCTGACGACCGTCGCCGTCAACGGCTGTCCCGTGGCGGCCTACGAGTTTACGGTCCACGGCGACGGCGACGGCACGGGGCCGGGCTTCACCGTTAGCTTCGATCTGTACGACGGATGCCCGAACAACGGCGGCACGGCTATTGCCGGCGCCGGCGGATCACTGGCACTCGATCATGATGGCCTTCACACGGTCTTGGTCGATCTTTCCGCCGCACCCGTGGCGCTCGGTGCGAGCTACTGGCTCGGCGTGTCGGTGGACAGCGGCGACGCGGGCTGGGTGGTCGGCACACCGGCACAGACGGGCTACACACGCAACATTTACGACTTTCCGTTCAATCCCTGTACCGCGAGCTTCGCCGGGAGCGACCTCTACGCCGGCTTCAGCGCAAGGGTATACTGCGAGCCGCCATTCGAGCGCGAGTTCCCGGCATACTCCAATACCGACCTGTCCGAGCCGGGCCCTACGGTCTACAGCGGAGACTGGATTATGGATGACGTCGAGCTGATCGGCCACGCCTGTAGGCTCAGCAGTTATGAGATCGGAGCGATCGCTAACGGCGGTGGCGAACTCGTCACGATAACAGCGGACTTGCGGCGAGAATGTGAACCCGCATCCGTGATCGACGGCACCCAAGGGATGTCTCAGTTCTTGCGCGACGGCTCACCGTCGTTAGCTCGTTTCGACTTCCCCACCGGCGTCGACCTGGGCGACGGCAATGCCTTCTGGGTGGCGTTTCAGTTCGACGGGCCGGCGCAGGCCATGATCTCCGGCCGAGCCGAAGTGGGGTTCACTGATGACTTCTTCGCCATGACGGACTTCGCGCAGACCTGCCGTCTGTTCTCGTTCGGAGGGAGTCCGTACGCCGGCTTCGCGATCCGGATCAACTGCCTCGGCGACCCTCCGATCGGCGCGTGCTGCCTGCACGAACCAGGCGAAGTGTGCCGAGACGTGCCGCCGTCCGAGTGCGGTGAGCCCGGCAGCGAGTGGCTGTTCGGCACGGCGTGTGATCCCGACCCGTTCGACCCGCCATGCGGGGCCTACGCCTGTTGCCTGCCGGGTCCGACGCCGTACGGGTCGTGCGAGAACCTCTCGCCCGATGAGTGCATAGCCCGCGGCGGCGTGCCGGACGGGGACGTGCTCTGCGGCGCACCCCGACAGGAATGCAACTGGTGGGTGTGCCGTGCAGCGGAGGGCGACTGCTGCATTAGCCGAGACACGCTGGGCTGCTCGAACCCGGACTGCTGCAACGAGACCTGCGACGCCGATCCCTGGTGCTGCGAAGTGGCCTGGGACGATGTCTGCGTCGAGCGAGCACGGTTCCTGTGCAATTGGTCCTGCTCCACTTCCCAGTTCGAATGGATCGATCCGCCGGCCGGCACGATCGACGCGCGGCAACCCCACCCGCCAGACGCACCGGACGAACCGCAGGGCATAAGCAGCGTGACGGTAGCCGCGCACGAGCATTCAGGGGCGTGCTGCTGGACCGTCTGCGAAGACGGCGACGGCTATCCACCGAACGGAATTCACGCCATCACGTCAAACGGCGATGGCACCTACAGGGTCGAACTCGCTCGCCCGATCACGCCCGGCGAGTGGACCACGTTGGCGTACGGTAGTTACACGCACCAAACGGCCTCGTTCGGCGCGCTGCCGGGCGACGCCAACGGGGATCGTGTGGTGGACCCGAGCGACATCATCGCCATCGTTGATCAGATCAACGGTGTCATCGAGTTGCCGTTCGGCATGTACGGCTGCGACATGGATCGGGACGGCACGTGCGCCACGCCGGACATCGTGCGGCTGATCGATCTGCTCAACGGTGCGGACGAGGGCTCACCGTGGATGGATGCAACCCTGACGGAGTCCGGACCGAGCTGCCCTTAGCAATGACACCACAGCCCCGTTGACCAGTTGTCACGCGCGCAAAGGCGCGCAGGAGGATAACCCGTGAGAGAGTCGTTTCGCTCGCTCGCGCTGGCGTTTGTGGCAATCAGCTCCGGCTCCCTGTTTGCAGCCGAGCCTGTCCACTGGGAATCCCCGGAGACCGTCCGGACCGGGGACCCGCGCAACGCCCTCCGGGCCTCGCGCGTCCCGACTCCGGCAACGGACGCCCAACCGTCCGCGCGCATCTGGTCCCGCGGCCCCTATCACAGCATCCAGGTCAACGTCGACTACCTCGGCCGAAACATCGTTGGCGACGCCGCGAACGAGCCATCCATCGCCATCGACCCGAACGATCGGACGCGCATGGTCATCGGCTGGCGACAGTTCGATACCGTCTACTCCGACTTCAGGCAGGCGGGCTGGGGTTATAGCCACAACGCAGGATTGAACTGGATCTTCCCCGGCGTGCTCGACCAGAAGAACTGGGGCAGCGACCCGGTGCTGGACTTCGATGCGGACGGCAACTTCTACTACCACAGCATTCGATGCCCGGGCGGAGATTGCGGGTATCTCTTCAAGTCCATCGACGGCGGGCGAACATGGTCCGACCCCGTGCCTACGACCATGGGGGACAAGCCCTGGATGGCGATCGACCGAACGAACGGAATCGGGCGCGGCAACATCTATTGCACAGCCCGCCACGGAGACGGTTTCGCACGCTCAATCGACGGAGGCAGGTCCTTCGAGGGGTTGCCGTTCTATCGACCCTGGCGTGGGACGATAGCAGTCGCTTCGGACGGCGTCCTACACGCCGTGAGCGCTGGCGGATCCTATTACAACGTTGTGAACCTGGACGACCCCGCCGTGGAGCCGTCATTCGGACTACACCGTGAGATCCCGCTCTGTCCCGACGGAGGTTCCGCGCCGGCGGCGCCGGGCGGTGACGTTGCCGCAGGGGCCTTGCGCCCCAATCGCGATGGCCTTCTGGGACAGGCGTGGGTGGCCACCGATCACTCCGAAGGGCCAACGTGCGGCAACGTATACGCCCTCGTCGGAACTTCCTGCGTTGACGGTGATCCACGCGATATCATGTTCGCAAGAAGCGTAGACGGCGGGGCCACCTGGAGCGCGCCGATCCGTGTGAACGACGACCCGCCGGGCGCCTGGCAGTGGTTCGAGACGATGTCCGTCGCCCCCAACGGCCGCATCGACGTGGTTTGGAACGACACGCGAACTTCGGGCGAAGCCAATCTCTCCGAACTGCACTATGCCTACTCGACCGATGGCGGCGTCACCTTCTCACCGAACGTCGCGGTCTCTCCCATGTTCGACAGTCATGTCGGTTGGCCCATTCAGGAGAAGATCGGAGACTACTATGACATGATCTCGGACGACCTCGGGGCTAACGTGGCGTACGCAGCCACGTTCAACGGCGAACAAGATGCCTACTACCTGCGCATCGGCCCGTGGGACTGCAACACGAATGGAACAGACGACCTTCTCGACATCCAAGCCGGCGTAAGCGCGGACTGCAACGACAACGAAATCCCGGACGAATGCGAGCGCGACTGCAACGATAACGGCACCCCCGACGCATGCGATCTTGCCGACGGCTCTAGCTCGGATGACAACGGCGACGACCTGCTCGACGAATGTGAGGTTCGTCTCTATGTCGATGCCACGGCACGCGGCGCCGGAACAGGCGTCACCTGGGTCGACGCCTACACCGATCTCCAGGACGCGCTCGTGGCGGCCACCGGTGCCGGTGGAAATGTCAGGGATATCTGGGTGGCCAGCGGGGTATACACACCGGACTGGGGGACGGGCGATCGCCGGGCGAGGTTCGATTTGCCCGGCGGGGTCGCACTGTACGGCGGCTTCGCCGGCGGCGAGACCGATTTGAGTCAGCGCGATCCGGCACTCAACCTGACCGTTCTGAGCGGCGACCTCTTGGGAGACGACGCGCCCAACGGCGAGAACAACGACGATAACAGCTTCCGAGTCGTCAAAGTGGGCTCACTTGGCGTCGACGCGACGATCGACGGCCTTACGATCTCAGGCGGCTTCACGCGCGGCCTTCCTCCGAACGGGCGCGGGTTCCCAAACTACCTCCCGCGCGGCGGTCCCGCTATTTTCAGCACGAGCAGGCGCCTTGCGGTCACCAACTGCGCCATCGTTGGCAACACGTCATCATTCGAGGCCGGCGCCGTCTATTGTCTCGGCGGCACGCCACGCCTGATCAACTGCCGCTTCGAAGCCAACTCCGTGGAAGCCCAGCATGCCGTCTCAGGCGGGGCCGCCTTGACCACCGTCGCCACAAACACCGTCGTCGATGGGTGCGTGTTCGTCGACAACCACAGCGGCACGTGGGGCGGCGCCATCGGAGGCGAATTCGACAACATCTCGATCAGCAACTCCGTCTTCGTCGCAAACACCTCCCCCTACGGCGGAGCCTTCGCCGGTTGGGAAGGAACGGCCGCGGTCACCAACTGCCTCTTCTCCGGAAACACCTCATCCGCGGGCACCGGCGGTATTGTTCACGACTACGGCTCCCTCGCGGTGGCCGGCACGACCTTCGCCGGCAACGCGGGCCGCTACGGCGCCGCTGTCAGCTTCTCTCACGGTGACCTTGCGCTTCTCAACTGCGTCCTGTGGGATGACGAAACAGCTCAGAACCAAGGCGAATTCGTCGAGATATGGGCCCGATACAGCGCGACGGTCTCACTCGACTACTCCTGCGTACGAGGCCTGACCGATGAATACGGCGGCGTCGGGAACACGGGCGGCGACCCCCTCTTCGTCGACGCAGCCGGCGCCGACGGCATCCCCGGCACGCTCGACGACGACCTGCATCTCTCGCCGGGCTCGCCGTGCATCAACCGCGGCGACCCGAACGTGTCACCTCCGCTTCCCGCGACCGACCTCGACGGCAATCCGCGGCTGCAGGGCTGCCGTGTCGATATGGGCGCATACGAAAGCAGTGACACACAAGCGCAAGGTGATTTCGACGGCACCGGCACGTTCGACTTGGCCGATGTCGCGGCGCTGCAAAGCTGCGTGGACGCGATCGACAGTAACCCGGCTTGGTCCCAGGCATGCCTGTGCGTGTTCGACCTCGACGGGAACGGGAACGTCGATCTCACCGATTTTGCAGGATGGCTGGCACTGTTCGACGGGCCTTAGACGTAGGGGCCGCTGTGCGGACCACAGTGATGTAGGGGCCGCTGTGCGGACCGCAGCCTCGTTCCGGTCCGCACAACGGACCCCACACAATCCGGCGGAGGTCGCTACGTGGCCATCCACAGCGCATAAAGGCCATCGACGAGCAGCACCTTGAGGCCGGCGGCTGTCAGTGCCACGCGAAAGGCGGTCTTGAAGTGCTGATCGGTGATGCCGGTGAGAATCCGCTTGCCGATCAGCGTGCCGGGGATGACCATCACGATCATCGCGATCGCCAGGATGCCGAGCTTGTCGAGGTTCAGGTCGCGCAGGAAGATGAACGCGGGGATCTTCATCATGTGCGTCGCGAGTTGACAGCACGCCTTCGTCGCGATCAATCGCTCCTTCACGAAGTCGCGGCGAGCGAACAGCGGCGCGATCAGTGGGCCCACCGCGCCGACCGTCAGCGCCGCGGTGCCGGCCGCCAGGCCCATCGCGGGGAAGTCCCACCACCTGCCGCGCGAGTGGTCGCCCTTGGGCTTGGGTAGCCACGTCGCGCCGATCACGTACAACCCGACGATCGTCTTGAGATAAGGCTCGCTTTGATCGGGGTCACCGAGCGACCACAAGAGGTACATCCCGATCATCCCGCCCGGCACGACACCGAGGACAAACCGCCCAAAGGCGCTGCGATCCACGTTCTTGATGAAGGCAAGCACCCGCGTGCCGTTGCTCGCGATCTGGACGGCTGCGTGCGTCGGAACCGCTTCGGCGTGCGTCAGGAACCCGAACATGATCGCCAGCAGCATCATGCCGCCGGCCATGCCGAGAATCGCCGAGATGATCGACGTGCAAAGCGCTGCGATGGCGAGGATGAGGATCGTCATTGTGCGGCAGCAAAAGAACCCGTGACCCGCAATGGTAACGCGTAATTCGTAATTACAGAGTTACGAATTACGAATTACATGACAATGCCTGGCGTCGCCGACGCTCAACGTTCCGAGTATGTAGGGTCCGCTGTGCGGACCATACACCAGGCGTGGTCCGCACAGGGGACCCTACGCATTTCGACGTTTGGACGTTTCGACGTCTACGCCGTCTACGCAATGCGCCACTCGATCGCGTCGCAATCGCCCGCGACGGCGGCTATGTGGTCCTCGACGTAGTAGTGCTCGACGCGCCAGCTCGCGCCGTCGAGCGTCATCACCATGTGCCGCGCATCCGGCACGTCCGTCACGACGCAATCGGCGAATCCGCCGATGCCGCGTCCGTTCGCCTTGAGCGTCGCCTCCTTGGCCGTCCAGACGCGATAGAAGCTGTCCCAGTCGCGTCCGCCGGCGATCCGCCACTCCTCGTCATTCGCTAGCTCGGCGTAGAGTTCGTTTCGCCGCGGGGCAATGTGCTCGATATCGATACCGACCGGGCAATCCGCGATCACCGCGGCCGCCCACTGCCGCTTGTGCGAAATCGACCAGAAATACCCCTGATTCACCAGTGGCACGCGCTTGGCATCCTGCTCCCAGCCTGAATCGGGTGCCCCGCAATGCGATGCACACACACGGAGCGCCAGCCTGGCAGCCTCCCGCTGCTCGGCGACCGCGCCCGGCGTACGCAGGGGGAACTCGTGCCGAATCGCCATGAGCACGGGGGTCAGTATCATCATGTATCGGTGGGCCAGATGCCCGCGAGGGTGTGCTTCACGACATCGGCGTCGTGGTAGTTCGTCGCCATGCCCGCATCGAGCACGATGCCTTGAGCATTGATGCCGCTCGATCGCTCGCTGAGTAGAAAGGCGGCGGCGTTGGCGACCTCCTCGGTGGACAGTGCCTTCTTCCGCAGAGTCACGTTCTCGGCGTACATGTAGTGATCGACGTAACCGGGGATGCCGGCTGACGCGCTGGTCTTGAGCAGCCCGGCACAGACCGCGTTGAACCGCACCTCGGAACTCTTGCTGAACGACTTCGCCAGAAACGCCACGGACGAATCCAGCGCAGCCTTCGCCGGAGCCATGTAACCGTACGCCTCGACCGCCATGCGCGTCGTCGAAATCGAGATCGTCACTACGCTCGCGTTCTTTTCGAAGAGTTTCGCGAACGCGTTGGATAGCGCGATCAACGAATAACAGCTCACCGACACGCACTGCAGGAAGTCCTTTCGATTGACCTCGTGGAACGTGCCGCTGAAGGATTCGTAGTTGGCAAAGGCGATCGAATGCACCAGCCCGTGAATCACCGGGTGCTTCTGACCAACGGCCGCCGCCAGCGCGGCAATCTGATCATCATGCTCGACATCGCAGACGTGGACCTCTCGCCCGTCAAGCAAGTCGCCGAGGCTCTCTTTCCTCGCCTCGGAGCGCACGCTGTAAACGACCGTCGCGCCCTCGGCTTCCAGCACCTTCGCCACGCGGTAGGCCACGCTTCGCCTGTTCGCCACGCCGGTGACCACGAACGTCTTGCCTTCAAGTCCAAGGAAGCTCACGGTTGATCAATCCTCACTGCTCGCCTGCATCGCGGCAAAGGCCACCCGAACGACCGCCTTGCCCTCGACGGTCACGCGTCCGGTCATGAAGTACGCTCCGTCGAGTTCTTCGTCGAGCGTCACTTCGATCTGCAGCGTCTGGCCCGGCCTGACCATCCGCTTGAACCGCGCGTCCTGAATCCGCGTAATCACCGGAACAGTGCCCACCTCGGCCCCATCGAGCTTGTGGGCAATCAACAGTGCCCCGGCCTGAAAGCAACACTCGCAGATGAGCACACCAGGCATCACCGGATGATCCGGATAGTGCCCTTTGAAAAACTCCGCGTCGGGGTCAGCGAGTTTGGTCGTGACGATCCGATCGTCGGAGACTTCGACAACCTCGTCAACGAAAAGAAACGGTGGTCTATGCGGAATCGACGATAGCGCCACGCCTTGGCTCATGATCCGACGCCCTCAGCCGCTTTGCTTTCGGCATACATGAAGTTCTCGATCTCACTGCCCACGATGACGCCGTAGTTGATCGTCCCGAGCCAGCCCGACATGATGATCCCCACCGAGCCGGTGTGGAACAGGCCGTCGATCTGCTTGGGCATCTGCATACTGACCTTGAGCCCCTCGAATTTCGTGCCGAAGGTCGAGCCGGCCGCCTGCTGCGTATAGTGATGGAATGTCTTCGGCGTTGATGCCTCGACGTGATCGATCTTTTCGCGTACGCCGGGGATGTAGCTCTCCAGCGTATCGAGCGTGACATCGATCAGTCGCTGCTTCTGCGCCTCGTACGCCTCCTCGCTCAGATGCGCCCAGTCATCCCAGTTCGCATTCGTCGACGAGACGATCGCGTACCGATCCGAGCCCGGCCTGATGTCGGGATAGTACATCGAGAAGGTCCGGCTGCCCGTGTCCTCGGCGCAGAGTTTGACCGAATCGAAGTGCGGGTCGCTCGACGTGAAGATGAGTTCGCCGATGTAGTCCAGCGTCTCGCCCTTGCGGATGCCCATGTAGACCTGGCAACTGCTGTTATTGAGCCGCACGGCCTCCGTCTCGGCTGCGAACTCGTCGGTCAGGTGTTCGTAGCCGACGAGTTCCTTGAGCGTCGTCTTCAGGTTCGCGTTGGAAAGCACAACCGACGACTTGATGGCTTGACCGTTCGCCACCACGCCGCTCGCACGCCCACCCTCGACGATGATCTTCTCGACCTGAGCCTGCTTGCGAATGTCGACCCCGTTGGCGAGCATCTCCTTCTTCATCAGGCCGATCAGCTTGTCCGTGCCGCCCTGGAAGATGTAGACGCCCTTGCTCATGAAGTTGGAAAAGACGATGCCGTAGGTGATGGCCGGGTCGTCGAGCGTCGAGCCGTTGGCATAGGCGATCGGCTCCATCAACAAGCGCCAGGCCTCCGGCTTGCCGGGAAAGAACTGCTCGAACAGCTCGCGCGTGGTCATCGTCTGATCGTCGTAGAAGTTCATGCCGCGGACGTGTTCGAAGAACGCCTCGACCGTGCCTGCTGCGATCCCGAACTTTTCGATCAGAAGCCGCGTGAAGTCGCCGCGATCGAACGTCGTCTGAAGCGAGAACTGCGGATTGTTGAAACGGATGCTCTTGAGTTGCACGATCGAGTCGGCGATCTCCCGCGTCCAATACTTGCGGCAGCTCTTGATCATCCCGACCGGAAAGCCGTGCAGCGATATGTCGAAGATGTGCCCGCCCTTGCGGCGGAACCAGGTCGCCATCCCACCGAAGTTGTAGTGCTGCTCCAGCAGAAGGACGCTACGCCCCGCCTTGGCGAGGTAGTTGGCGGAGGTCAACCCGGCCAGCCCCGAACCGATGACGATCACGTCGTAGTGGTCCTTGATGTCGCGCAGTCGATCAGCCACCATTCGCGTCGCTCGCCCTCCGTTTGTTCAGCCCGCCGGACAGCCCGAGCCCCGGCCCTATTCTCGCGAAAGCACGTGCATGTTCGCCATCGTGATGCCGCTCAGCATCGCCCCGATGATACCCAAATAACCCTGATCCGTCCCGCACAGAAACAGGTTGTCCAGACCGGTCCGACCGTCGCGGAACTTGTGCGGCGTGCCGTAGACCGCCCCGTGAAGGCGGCCGGTGAATCGCCGAATCGTCCGCGGCGTGAACATGTCCGTATACAAAACGTGATCTCTAAAACCCGGGAGCGACCGCTCGACCTCATCCCAGAGCCGCTCCTTGCACGCCTCCTTCAACGACGCATAGGCGGCGTCATCCAGTCCCTCCCATTTGTCCGAGTTCGCCAGCCAAGTCACGCGAAAGAGCCCCTCCTCCATATCGCCGTGCCCTGAATAGTTGCTCGGGCAGCACAGCACGCCGCTTCGCACGTCGACCGGCTCGTCCGGCCTCGCATAGGTGAAGCGAGCAGCGTCGTTGAAGAAAGTAATCGTCGACTCGTGCCCGAACGACTGCGGCAGGCGATCCAACACGACGATCGACTCGACGAACGACACGATGCCCGGCTCGATCGGCCCCGTCGTGTCAAACGCGCCCGGGCAAATCCCCAGCGTTTCGACCGCACCGATCGACGAGAGCACCGCGTCAGCCGTCAGCGTCTCGCGCGTGTCGAGCGTCACGCCGGTAGCCCGCGAACCGGCCACCTCGATCTTCTCGACGCCGCACCGCATCCGCAGCGAGCCGCCGCACGAGCGATACTTCTTTACGAGCGTCTTGATGATGTGCCGCACGCCGTCCCTGGGTCGAGCGAAGCCCTCGAGATAGAGCGCCTTGAACATGATCACGAACTGCAGGAAGTCCATGTCGTGCTCGCCTGCACATCCATAGTACATGACCGGGCAAAGCACCATGTCGATCAGCTGCGGATCACTCAAGTACTCGGCCAGCACCGCCCGCGTCGACTGATGCGGCGGGTCGAGCTGCGTGTCGTCATAGGCTCGGATGTCCTCGATCAACCGCCGAAACGCATCGACCTGATCCGGGAACGCCCGCGAAACCTCGTCCGTAAGGACCGCCACATCATTCGTGAAGCGCAGGCGGTGCGACGGGAACCGAATCTCGCAGAAGCTCTGCTCGCGAAGGGCGAGTTCCTCGTGCGAGATGCGAAGCTGGCGCAGCAGCTTGGTCAGCGGCGCGCCGCGCGCGCCCGGTTTGACGTAGTTCGTCACCGCGTGCAGGCCCACGTCGAACTCGCGACCGTCGATCTTGTAGTAGGAATTGAGCCCGCCGTAGGCGTAGTGCTTCTCGACGATGCAGACGCGCTTGTCGTAGTACGCCAGGCGGATGCCGGCCGCCAGTCCCGACATGCCCGCACCGATGATCACAACGTCGTAGTGCATCGACATAGTGTAACCGGTCGGCGCACACTCCGCTCGTTCACGCACATGGCATGGGGACGCGACGCGGAAGACCTGCTCGAATGAAGAAGAAGCCTAGACGGCCGCGACGGCTTGAAGCTTCGGACTGAGATACTGCACGCATCCCCCGAGTGTCGCGAGTTGCGGATACTCATCCTTGGGAACCTCGACCTTGTACCGCTTCCTCAGTTCCATCACGATGTCGAGGAAGTCCATCGAGTCCAGATCGAGTTGATCACGCAGGGTCATGTCATCCTTGATGCCCGACAAGTCCGCATCCGGCGCAACCACCGAGATGATGTCAAGAACGATTTGCTTGACTCGCTGCTCTATCATACTGCCCTCGAGAGATTGAAACCCGCCTTGCCGGTCCCGTCGTTCGTCAATTACGGGTGTCAATAACGCTTCACCACAACCGCGGAGTTGATGCCGAGCATCCCGAACGAGTTGTTCAAGATGTAATCGACCTTCCCGACCTCCCGCGCTTCGTTCATCACCAGATTCCGCACCGCACACGCCGGATCGAGCTCGGTCACGTTGATCGTCGGATGAACGATCCCGTCGTCAAACGACCCCAAGTTACCCGCAAGCTCCAACGCGCCGGCCGCGCCCATCGCATGCCCGATGAAGCTCTTCGTGTTGTTCACGAAGGCCGCCGGGCAGTCGCCGAACACCTGCCGTATCGCCGCAGCTTCCTGCACGTCGCCGAGTTCCGTAGCCGTGGCATGCGCGTTCACAATGCGCACGTCGCTCGGCTCGATACTCGCTCGCTCCAGCGCCGACCGCATACACGCCGCGAGGCGGCCCGGCTCCGGAACCACCGGGTCGCTGGCGTCCGAGTTCATGCCGTAGCCGACAACCTCAGCCACGATCGTCGCGCCGCGCTTCTTCGCGTCAGCCAGTCGCTCGAGGACGTAAATGCAACCGCCCTCTGACACGACAATGCCGTTGCGCGCCTTGTCGAACGGGCGACTCGCCTTCGTTGGATCTTCATGCTGGGCAAGCGCGTGCTCCGCGGCGAAGCTCGCGAAGATCCCGAACGAACGAACCGCCTCCGACACGCCGCCGGCTAAAGCTATATCGACCTCACCCAGCCGCAACATCTGAACGCCCTGAATCAGACCGGCGTTGCCGGCCGCACAAGCGGCGCCGATGGTATAATGCGGCCCGTTGAGGCCCAGGTTCAACGTCACCTCACCCGCCGGGTTATTCGCCACCGTGCGGGGATTATGGTGATGTGACCAGAACTTCGTGTCATAGTCGTACTGACGGATGACGTCAATCTCGTTCTCGGTCTCGACGGTCCCGTGCTCGGTGATTCCGAGGTAAGTTCCGATGCGCGTCCGGTCGACGTTCTCGACATCGATCCCGGCGTGAGCCAGAGCTTCGTGTGAGCAGTAAATGGCAATCGAGCCCGCCCTAGTTCCACGGCGACGGGCCTTTTTCGTTTGACACTTCAGTTCGTCGAAATTGCACACGCCGGCGAACACCTCGCCCATGAAGCGAGTTTCCATCACCGTCACCCCCGACACGCCTGCCAGGAGGTTGCGGCGGAATGTGGCAAGGTCATCGCCGTTTGGCGACGTTAGCCCCACACCCGTGATGACGATGCGTTCCGTTAGCGACATAAGTGCCATGCCTGGGGATACAGTAGCTGGACGTACACGGTCCGCGCCGGGAGTCCGCAGGAACGCGGAATTCTAGCATCTTTTCCGAAAAGTGGAACGCCTGTGATTTTTCGCCGCCCCGCCCGCCCGCCCGCGCCCGATTCCGCCATCTGGACCGGGCCGGATGAGCCCTGTAAAAGGCACTCCGTCGGATCAATGCGTATCGGAGCACCTGCCATGTCGGAACTTGCAGATAAACGCTGCGTCCCCTGCGAGGGCGGAGTCCCGCCGCTCGACCGGACGCGAATTGACGAGCTGCTGACGCAAGTCTCCGGCTGGCACATCGAACACGAGCTCCGCCTGACCAAAGTGTTCAAGTTCCCCGATTTCGTCACCGCCCTGGCATTCGTGAACAAGATCGGTGCCATCGCCGAGGATCAAGGCCATCACCCGGATCTGCACCTTGCGTGGGGCTCGGTCCGTGTCGAAACATGGACCCACAAGATCAACGGCCTCACCGAAAGCGACTTCATCCTCGCCGCCCGCATCGACGTAGCGTCCTGAGCCCGCGGATCGATCAACCATGGCCAAGCGGCACACGCCAGCCGACTACCACGAGCAAACGAAGCACCACTACCACCGCATGGCGCGTTCGCTCGGCTATCTCGATTGGGCAACCCAACCCGATCCGTTTAGGCGCTTCGCCGGAGCGCCGCTCATCTCGCTGCCGCTCGATCCGCCGCCGAGCGGACGAAGCTACGATGATCTCTATCTGCCGCCCGCGGTTGATGGTCACCCGGTCACGGTGGAATCTCTCTCCGCGTTCTTCGGGCTCGCACTTGCGATCTCCGCCTGGAAGCAGTTCGGCCAATCGCGCTGGGCGCTGCGCGTCAATCCATCCAGTGGGAACCTTCACCCCACCGAAGGCTACCTCGTCACCGGCCCGATCGACGGCTTGCACGACGCCCCGGCTGTCTACCACTATGCACCGAAAGAGCACGGGCTCGAACGACGCACCGAATTCGCCGCCTCACTTTGGTCTGACCTGATGCGCGGCTTGCCCGACGGCTCATTGCTCGTCGGCCTTTCGTCGATCCACTGGCGCGAGGCTTGGAAGTACGGGGAGCGTGCGTACCGCTATTGCCAACATGACGTGGGACACGCCCTCGGTGCCCTGAGCTTCGCGGCTGCGGTCCAGGGATGGCAAGTCCGACCAATGACAGGTGTTTCCGACGCCGACACAGCTGCCCTGCTCGGCCTGGACCGCGCGAGCGACTTCGAGCCGGGTGAGCGCGAGCATCCCGACCTGCTCGCCGTCGTGATCCCAACTGCCATGGGGCACGATACTCCGATCCCGTCCGGCCTACCCGGTGACGCCATCGCTCGAATCGCCGCGGACACCTGGACGGGAAGAGCCAACCGCCTCAGCAGCGATCACACCGACTGGCAGATCATTGAGGAGACCGCCCAAGCTTGCGAGAAGTCCGTCCCCCACCCTTCGGGCGTACCCGAAGGACGGGGCACCCACGCCGAGGCCCGCGAAACGCCACGCGCCGCACCGGACGAAGAGCTGTCGCAGCCGCCGCCGGACGTAGCAACGCCCTTCCCCCCTTACCAAGGGGGGACCGGAGGGGGGGTCTTTCCAACGAATCAGGAGACCGCACCGCTTGCCGCCTCGCGATCCGCGATGCCGGCCGACACAATCATCCGGCAGCGCCGCAGCGCTCAGGCCATGGACGGCACCACGTCGATCAGCGCCGAAGCCTTCTTCCTCATGTTCGACCGCACGATGCCTCGGCTTGATCGGGCGCCCTTCGCCGCGCTGGGCCCGCCGACTTGCGTCCACCTCGCCCTCTTCGTGCATCGCGTCGACGGCCTCGCACCCGGCCTCTTCTTCCTCTGCCGACGCCCCGATGCCCTCGACGACCTGAAAGCGGCGATGACGCCGTCATTCGAGTGGACCAGACCAGCGAGTTGCCCCGAGTCGCTACCGCTCTACCTGCTGCAAACCGGCGACTTCCGCGACATGGCGGCTCAGGTCTCCTGCACGCAGGACATCGCCGGCGACGGAGCCTTCAGCCTCGGCATGATCGCCGAGTTTGACGGGACGCTGAGCCGTTTCGGGCCGTGGTTCTATCGGCGGCTCTTCTGGGAGACGGGCGTGATCGGGCAGGTGCTCTACCTGGAGGCGGAGGCTGCGGGCGTCCGCGGCACGGGCATCGGCTGCTTCTTCGACGACGCCGTCCACGACCTGCTCGGCCTGACCGGCACGGCCTATCAGTCGCTCTACCACTTCACCATCGGCGGCCCGGTCGAAGATACGCGCATTACGACGCTGCCGGCGTACTTCGATCGCTGACGCACACGCCTCGATCGCGTACGATGTGGGTGCCCCATCCTTGCGCAGCAAGGGTGGGGGACGGATTCACGATCCGACAAGAGCGGAGCATCCAGCGATCAAGGATCAGGACCACATTGCCGCGCATGAATCGACGGAGCGACCTCCCCACATGAGCACGCGCCGGGCCGGGGTGGTTGTCGCTCTGGTGGCCGCCGCCTGCTACCTCAACGCCATTCCCAACGACTACGCCTACGACTCCGTGCAGATCGTGCGGGACAGCTCCGTCGTCAATGAACCGGACCGATGGGCGGATGTGTGGACCGTGGATCACTGGCACACCGGCGAGGGGAAGGTCGCCAACCGCGACCTGCTCTATCGACCGGTGGCACTGCTTACCTATCGACTCGTACGGGCGATGGCCGGGCCCAGCGCCTGGCCCCAACATCTTGTCAACGTGGCCTTGCACGCGCTGATCAGCGGGCTGATCGTGCTGCTTACGCGGCGCATCGGTGCATCGCAGCCCGCAGCCGTCATCGCCGGGCTCGCCTTCGCCGTGCTGCCGATCCATACCGAAGTCGTCGACGACATCGTCGGGCGGACCGATTTGGTCGCGACGCTCGGTATCATCGGCGCACTGCTGATCCACCGGAAAATGCTGGGGCGCGAGCCCGCGACCGACAGCTCCCCGCTCCCGGCCCCACTCATGCAAGAGGGCAAGAGGGGCGTCAACTGGCCTATCGCGGGGATGGTCGCCTGCTTCTGCGCCTTGGGCGCCAAAGAGTCCGGCCTCGCCGTGCTGCCGCTGCTGGTGATCTTCGATTGGTATTGGACGCGCGGCCGGACAGACGGCGGCATCCGCACAGCCGCGCAGGCTGAAGCCTGCGGCTCAGGAAAGAACGGAAGCACCGGCGGATTCGGGCGGGCGGTGTCACGTCTGGCCTACATCGCCGCACCGACGGCCGCCTACTTCGCCCTACGCTACAACGCCCTGGACGGCACGCTCCACCAGTCCCCGGCTGTCTCCAAGACGATCAACGTGCTCGTCGACGCGCCGGCCTGGCAGCACGCCCTCGGCGTCATCCAACTCTGGGGCATGTACTGGGCCAAGACCTTCGCTCCGCTGACGCTTAGCCCGGACTACTCCGTCAACACCGTGCGGCTGGCCACCGGCGCCCTCGACGGGCACGTACTGCTCGGCCTCGCGGTCGGTGTCGGCCTCGTGGCGGGCTCGGTCGTCGCGTGGCGAGCAGGCAACCGACTCGTCGCTGTGCTCTGCCTCGCTCTTGTCCTCTGCCATCTGCCCACCGCGAACGCCGTCGTGCTGATCCAGGTCTTCTTCGCTGAGCGGCTGTGGTATCTGCCGTCTCTCTTCGTGTGCATCCTGCTCGGCCTCGCGCTCGCACCGCTGTTTCGCAGACGCGCAGTCATCGCCGTTTTCGGCCTCGCAGTCGTGGCGATGGGAATCCGGTGCTGGGTTCGCAACCCTGAGTGGCAAGACACCTCCACGGTCGCAGCCGCCGCCCATCGCGACCACCCCGACGCCATCGCCACGCTGGTGGTTCACGGCTCGAGCCTCGCCCGCCAGGGTCGGCACGAAGAAGCCATCCGCCTCCTCACCAGAGCCGTCGAGATCGACCTCGGCTTCACCGTCGCGCACCGCGCGTTGGGCAAGGTCTACGCCGAGGCCGGCGACTACGAGCGGGCCCTGCACCATCTCAGGATCGCCGAGATGCAGTTCCCCGGCCATCGCGATACCCAGATCGCCCTTGCCGTCCTCAACGCCAAGCTCGGCGCGCGGGCTCAGGACGAACTGGCTGCGCTCGAGGCTGCAGCCGGCGCCGACCCGACAGACCTTGCGTCCGAACTCGCCTTTCTGGAAAAGCTGACCGCCCTGGGGAGTTACGACCGAGCCCTGCGCCGACTGAGGAAGCGGGAGCAGCACTTTTCGAACGAGGCGGCATGGCACAAGCAATACGCCGTCACGCTCCTCTATGCCGGAATGAGTGATGACGCCATCGAGCGGTATCGCCGGACCGTCGCCCTGAACCCGAGCGATACAGCGTCGCAAGTCGAGTTGGCGGCCCTGTTTATGGAGCGGCGGCGAGACGGCGACCTGAGCGAAGCCGATCGCCTTCTGATTGAAGCCGAAGCGGGTGCGCCCGGAGAACCCGGCGTGCTGGTCCTGCGGGGGGAACTGCTGGCGATCCAAGGCGACGTGACCGGCGCCATTGCCCTCTATCGCCGGGTCCTCGACTCGATTCCACCGGATCATCCTCAGCGTGGTGTCTGGCAGACTCGCGCCCGCATCCTCGGCGAGCGGCCTTAGTATGCCAGCGTCAGGACCGCGTCCGCGCGTGTTCCGGGATCCGTTTTCCGAGCGTGCCGCCAATCTAAGCACCGGGCGCAAGCCCGGTGACATGACCGCGGGCTTGCGCCACGCGGCTCTGATCACGGCACAGCGGCGCCCTATTAGCCCGTGACGAACCGCAGCACGGCGTGACGGGCCGCAGGGGCGCACGCGAGCTGTGCAACTTCCTACATTTAGAGCGGCCCAGGCCGCTTGGTGCTGCGAAGGTGGCTCGCTAAGCTAGATGCTTGACGTTTTGCGCGTGCTTCCGCCGTACCGCCACCGGATCACGCCGCTTGGGGGTAGGAACGCCGCCTCCGTCCGTACGATCACACCACGACAAGGAGAACGACGTGAAGACTGGGACGATTTCAAGGCGCATAGGGCTCGGGCTGCTCGCTCTTGCCGTCGTGCACACCGCGGCGACGAGCCTGCTCGCAAAGCCCGTCAAGATCACCGAGGTCGAGGGCATCACGGAGTTCCGTCTGGACAACGGCCTTCGCGTACTGCTCTTCCCCGATCAGTCGAAAGAGACGGTCACCGTCAACATCGTCTATCTGGTCGGCTCGCGGCACGAGGGCCTGGGCGAAAAAGGCATGGCCCACTTGCTCGAGCACATGGTCTTCAAGGGCACGCCCACGAATCCCAACGTCTGGGGCATCCTCGAAGACCACGGCGCCAACTTCAACGGCACCACCTGGACGGATCGCACGAACTACTACGAGACGCTGCCCGCCACGGAAGGCAACCTCGAGTTCGCCCTGAAACTCGAAGCCGACCGGATGGTTAATTCGAAGGTCTCCCAGGAGGACCTCGACAGCGAAATGACCGTGGTACGGAACGAATTCGAGATCGGCGAGAATTACGCGCCGGGTGTCTTGTCCGAGCGGATCATCTCGACGGCCTTCCTGTGGCACAACTACGGGGCCTCGACCATCGGCAACCGGTCCGACATCGAGCGCGTACCGGTCAAGAACCTCCGCGCGTTCTACAAGCGGTTCTACCAGCCCGACAACGCCATGCTGGTCGTCGCGGGCAAGTTCGAGCCCGCTGAGGCCCTGGGGATGGTCGAGACGCACTTCGGGGCGATCCCGAAGCCGGATCGCGAGCTGCCGAACACCTACACCATCGAGCCGACCCAGGACGGCGAGCGTCACGTGGTGCTGCGCCGCGTCGGCGACGTACAGGCGGCCGGCGCCGTCTATCACATGCCGGCAGCCGCCCATCGCGACTTCCCGGCCGTCAAGATCCTCACCGACGTGCTGACCGATGAGCCTTCAGGCCCGCTCTACAAGGCGCTGGTCGAACCGGGCCTCGCCACGAGCGTCGGTGGCTACACCTTCGGGTGGGCTGAGCCGGGCATGCTCGAAGTATCAGCCGACGCGCGACTGGACCAGGACATCGACAAGGTGCTCGAGATCATGACCGGCACCATCGAGGGCTTCGCCGAGGCCGGCATCACCGACGAGGAGGTCAATCGGGCCAAGACCAGAGCGCTGAAGAACATCAAGCTGTCGCTGACCAACAGCGGCCGAATCGGCGTCCGCCTCTCCGAGTGGGCTGCCATCGGCGATTGGCGCATGTTCTTTATTCACCGCGACCGCCTGAAAGAAGTCACGACAGACGATGTGCGGCGCGTGGCGAAGAACTATCTGGTCCGCAGCAACTGCACCACGGGCGTGTTCTACCCCACCAAGGAGCCGACCCGGGCGATCATCCCCGAAACGCCCGAAGTCGAGCAGATCGTCGCGAACTACAAGGGAACCGAAACGATCGCCAAGGGCGAGGCGTTCGAGGCGACGGCCGACTACATCGAGCAGCGTACCAAACGCATGACCCTCGACAACGGCATCAAGGTCGCACTCCTCCCGAAGGAGACTCGCGGCGACGCGGTGCAGGCTCGGTTCACGTTCCGCTTCGGCACGGAAGAGGCCATGACCGGGCACACGACCGCCCTGGGCATGATCCCCGACCTGATGATGCGCGGCACGCGCAAGCACGACTACCAGCAGCTCCGTGACGAGTTCGACAAGTTGCAGGCGCGCATGCGCGTCCGTGGCGGTGCCGGCGGCGTCAACGGCTCGATCACGACGGACAGGAACAACCTTCCGGCCGCCATCGAGCTGCTCGGCGAGATCCTGCTCGAGCCGGCTTTCCCGCCGGACCAGTTCGACATTCTGGTCAAGGAGGAGCTTGCCTCACTCGAAGAGCAGCGCTCCGACCCGCAGGCGCTCGGGTTCAACGCTCTAATGCGGGCGACTTCGCCCTACCCGAAGGGCAACATTCGCTACGTGCCTACGGTCGATGAGCGGATCGAGATGACCAAGGCGGTGTCGCTCGGGAGCATCAAGGACCTCTATAGTCGCATGTATGGTGCGAATAACCTCGAAGTCACCGTGGTCGGCGACTTCGACGAGAAGCAGGTAGCCGAGTTGATCAACAAGACGTTCGGTTCGTGGAAGGCGGAAGCGCCATACAAGCGGATCACAAACCCCTACACGGCCATCAAGGCGCTGGATGAGACAATCCACACCCCGGACAAGACGAATGCCGTCGTCGTCATGGGCGTGAGATTCCCGATGACGGACGAGCATCCCGACTACGCGGCATTGGACTTCGCCAACTACATCTTTGGGCAAAGCGCCAAGTCGAGACTGCTCAACAAGCTCCGGCACGAGGGTGGCATGTCCTATGGTGCCGGCTCCTTCATGCACATCGACAGCCGGGATGATCAGGCCGGGCTGATGGGCTACGCCATGTGCTCGCCCGACAACGCCGCCAAGGCACAGAAGGTGATGTACGACGAACTCCAGAAGTGGATCGCCGAGGGGATCACGGAAGAGGAACTCACCGCGGGTAAGGAGGCCTATCGGCTCGCCTTCAAGGGCCGGCTCGCTAACGACCGCGCGGTCGTAGGCATGTTGGGCAGCGGGCTCGAGATCGGCCGCACCATGGAGTACCACAAGAAGCACGTCGAGCAGATCGAGAAACTGACGCTCGACGACATCAAGAAGGTCCTCAAGAAGCACCTCGACGGTAAGCCCGTGGTGAAGATCAAGGCGGGCGATCTCGAGGGTACGACGAAGCCGCAGCCCGAGGCCGATAAAGAGGGGAAGACCGTAAGCTAGCCGACTACGGCTACGTGAGTACGAGCGTAAACTAGAGGCGCCGGGCCGGGGGACGCCCCCCGGCCGGCGCCGGTGAAGGTAACATAGAGCAGGTCGGCTGCGGCACGAGTCTCCGGTGCCGCCGCTGCTACTGGACCGGCGGATCGAGCTTGTCGCCGTCCGAGATCATGACGCCCGTGGCGATCATGACCACCGCCGGCTGGGGTCCGACGATCTTCTCGATCTCCGCCTTGGGCTTGCCCTGGTCCTCGGCGTAATGCCGTGCGAGTTCTTCCGGCATCGAGGTCCGCTCGACCGTGCCTTCGACGTAGGCCGTATGACCGTCGGCGTTACGCGGCATCAGGAATCCGTCGGTACACTTCTCGCTTGCCGTGAAACGGACCCGGACATGATTCGTGCCGTCGGCCAGCATCATCCAGCAACCGCGCTTCTTGCAGACGGTTTCGATCTGGGCCTTCACGCAAACGGTGGCTTCGCCGTCAGCATCGACGACAGCCACAGCATCCGCCAGCGATACCGCTTTCGCCGTGCTGATCGGGGCGCCGAAAGAAGCGTATCCCGGGAGTTTCTGGCCCTGCTGGCAACCCACGACGGTCAGTGCAAGAGCCGCCAACGTGACGTTTCGTAGAATGCGCATCCTATCATCCTCCTATCTATGGTAGAACGATCCATGAATCGACATCGCGACGCCATCGCCTTCGGCGTCGCCACAAGGGGCGGGATTGTAACAAGCGCGCGAACGCTCGTCCCAGCGCCACCTTCCGTTGTTGCGCCCCCGTGGCGCCCGCCGGTGCGCGGATCAGCTTTCCAGGTGCCGCCGGATCAGAAGGTGTAGCCGCAGAGGGTCACCTGCATCAGGTTGCTGTTGCTCACCTCGACGCGCACCGTGGCTCCGGCCGCCACCGGGATCCCGGTCGTCAGATGGTACGATCGCATGTCACCACGATCGGTCGTGTTGGAGGATGCGCCGAAGGCCAGCGCGATCTTGGTGACGCGCACGTCACCGGTCTCCTCGATCAGTGTGATGACCGTCACGGGGAATGCCCGTTGCTGCACGATGTCCGTGATCACGAAGCCTCCCGTGCCGGGCACTGTCGGAATCACGACGAATTCGTCCGTGCCCTCGGCAAAGAAAGTCTTAAGTTGCCGTGGCGAGCAGTCCGGTCCCGTGAAGAGGCTCTGCAGGATCGCGTAGTCGCGCAGATCCACGCATCCGTCACGGTTGCCGTCACTCTGCGCCTGGGTCAAGACAACCGGGATCACCGCCACGAGCGCCGCTACGGCGCCCACCATCGCAAGACGCTTCATTCCAATCACTCCTTTCGAGTCAGCATGCTTCGCCGGTCGAGCCGACTCGGCCCGCGTCGCACACCTCGCGTGATTACGTCTTGCACCCGTGCTTTCAGTGACAAACCACATCCTACCGGACGCGCTAGCCTTCGGTGAGCCTAAAACCCGGCGATCTTCGGCGACACGTGGAGCACCGGCCGACACCGGCATCACGGACGCCTCGGCGGGGGAGACGACGCCTTCGTCCGGAAGTCCTTTCCCGCCAAAGGATTAGCGGTCCGTCAGTAAGCAGTTCAGCCAAGACCTTGTGGTCGCGAACCGTAGAGCGGTCTAGAATCCGGCGGAAACCCCCAATTTCCAGAAGGCCGGACTTCGTGTCGTTGTCCGGCTTTCTCTTTGCGCGTGGCGCGTTGTCTCGTCGACGCCACCGGTAGGCGGCCACCTTCCGGTTGCCGCGGACTCTGCGCCGGGCGTAAATGGGCATACCGATGGCACTAAGAGATAGGCATTTGCGCTAGGGAACGCGGGGGCTCGGGACGAAACACCGATGCAGGTCGCCAAACGGCATGACACGACCGCGCACGAATGTTTTTCCACAAACCGGCAGAAATCGGCGTGCGGCAAGCCTATTATAAGACCGGGCCTGCGTGGTGTTTGTCGTTTTGTCGTGTTTGTTGGCTAACGACAACCCCCACCCAAATGTTCCACCGCGCGGGCCCTTATGTCATTTTGCTCCGCGCCACCGAGCAAGTCGACCCAACTTGTCGCCCGTGGCTCGATCGAGAGAGAAAATAGGAAGGTGTTTTGGACTTCCACGTAGAACGTACGCGCTAAACCACCAGGCGCGGCAGCGTACCGGCCAACGATTGTATCGGGGGTATCGAGATGTCAGCCCAGCGGCGCCGGCATCGACGCGTGGATCAAACGGTGGTCGACATAGAGCCGGTCGATCGAGTCGTCGAATTGAACGGGCAGCGTCTCACCGCCCTGCCCGGCTGCCCGGTCGAGTGATGCAATCAGCGCTCGCACGCATAGCCACTGAGCGGATGATACGAGGCCACCATCGATAGCCTCGACCACATGGATGTGAACGACATGCGGCGAACCCGGCACCTGCTCTTGACTCTGCCAGGTCACGGCTCGCGAGGGTCGGCCATCGACCCCGACGAGAAAGTGCCAATCAGCCCGGCCGGCCGGCGCGGCGAGAAGCGTGCTCGACAGCGTTCGGGCATCGAGTCCGACGCGGACCTCAGCCCACTCGTCACCGAGGATCTCGACATCCTGCGTGACGGCTTCACGTGCCAGATGGATGATCACGTCGTTGGATAGCGCACCGGCGGAAGGCGGGAGTGACGGATCGAGCCAGCCCAGCAGCATTGACGTGCCGGTCATTGCCACAACCAGATACGCCAGCGTCTTTACCATCCGTGTTCGCTGGTCCATCCGTCCCTGTCGTTTTTAGAGTGTGGTTGCCTTACTGAGAACTTGCGACAGCCACGCCGTATGGCCATAGCTACACGATCTATCGGCGAAGGTCAAACGAATACTTTCGCGAATCTCGATCGCGCAAACGCGCGGCGCGTGAACGAAAGATCGCAGCGCAAGAAGTGCCGTGTGAATGACGCCGGCCCGGCGTTACTTGCCGCAGTAGTCGATGATGCGTGCGATCTCGCGACGAAGATCCGCGCGATGAACGATGCGATCGACGAAGCCGTGTTCCAGCATGAACTCGGCGGTTTGAAAGCCCTCGGGTAATTCCGCGTTGATCGTATTGGCAATCACGCGCGGGCCGGCAAAGCCCATCATCGCGCCGGGCTCGGCAACGATCACGTCGCCCAGGCTCGCGAAGCTGGCAGCCACACCGGCTGTGGTCGGGTCGGTGGCAACCACAATGTACAGCCCCCCGGCGTCATCGAGTCGAGCCAGCGCAGCCGACGTCTTGGCCATCTGCACGAGCGACACCATGCCTTCTTGCATGCGCGCCCCGCCGGAGGCCGTTACCAGTACCAGGGGGAGGTTTTCTTCGACCGCCCGCTCGATCGCCCGGGTGACCTTCTCGCCGACGACAGCGCCCATCGACGCCATGATGAAGGCCGGGTTCATGACCCCGAGAATCACCGCTCGCCCGCGGATGAACGCCCGGCCGACGACCATCGCGTCGGTCTCGCCCGTCTTGTTCTGCTCGCGCTTGAGGCGGTCCTTGTAGGGCAGGCGGTCGTTGAACTTGAGCGGATCGGTCGAACGTAGATCGGCGGCGAATTCCTCGAACGAATCGGGGTCCACGAGCTGCAGCACCCGCGAGCGGGCGTCGACGCGGCGATGGAAGCCGCACTCCGGACAGACGTGGAGCGCTTCTTCGACCTCCTTCTCGTAGACCATGTGGGCGCATTTGTTGCAGCGGGTCCAGAGGCCGGCCGGTACGTCGAGACGTTCGTTGCTCATGGATTCCCTACGCTCTGGCGGGCCGGAATGCCGCGTTAGCCCGGCCCCGCCCGCACATAAACAGCCTGATCGCGGCCTGATCGCGGACTTTCGGCCCGGATTATAGCAGCAAGCCCCCTCGGCTCATAGCGTGGTGGGCGGTACGGCAGGCGGCTAGCGCCCCTTCCGAGCCTCCGTGGCGAGTCGCTCGAGCTGAACCATGGCAGCCACCGGATCGGGCTGCCTGAAGACGGCTGTACCCGCTACGAACGTATCGACGCCGGCAGCGGCCGCGGCGGCGACGGTCGTCGGGTCGATCCCACCGTCCATTTCGAGCCGCTGGTCCGGGCGGAGCCGATCCGCGATCTCCCGGGTCTTGGGCAGCACGTCGGTGATGAACTTCTGCCCGCCGAACCCCGGCCACACGCTCATGATGAGGACCATGTCCACGTCGGCCAGGATCGACTCGATGCTGCTCGCCGGTGTGGTCGGGTTGAGCGAGACGCCGACGGACGCCCCGAGCCCGCGAATGTGCTCGACGACCGCCGCGGGCTCGTCCGTGACCTCGATATGAAACGTAATGTGCTCGCAGCCCGCCTTCGCGAAGGACTCTGCATACCGCTTGGGCTCCTCGATCATCAAGTGAGCGTCGAAGAACATTCCCGTGTGCTTGCGTAGTGACTTGAGGATCGGGCCTCCGAAGCTCATGTTCGGCACGAAGTGCCCGTCCATCACATCGAGGTGAAGCACCGTCGCTCCGCCCTTCTCGACGCGCTGCACGTCCTCGTGGAGCCGAGCGAAGTCAGCCGCCAACAGCGACGGAGCGATCCGCACACCGGGCTCAGCCAGTTTGAAGGATGGAGCATTCGCAGGTTGTGGTTCGATAGCCGTCTCACTCCGCATCATGCATCGTCCAATACGTCAATCGCCGCGAAGGTCTTGCCTTCGAGGAATTCCAACGAGGCACCCCCGCCCGTCGAGATGTGCGTCATGCGATCCGCCACGCCGGCTACGTCGACGGCGGACGCACTGTCGCCGCCGCCCACGATGCTGATCGTACCCGCATCGGTTGCTTTGGCGAGCGCCTCAGCCACCGCCAGCGTCCCGCGATCGAACGGCGGCGTCTCGAAGACGCCCATGGGCCCGTTCCAGACGACGGTCCCGGCGCCGGCGACGATGGACTCGTACGCCTTCGCCGTCTCGGGCCCGATGTCCAGGCCCATCTGGCCGGCTGGGATGTCGCCCGGGCAGGTGGTCGTCGTCACGTTTTCGGCGATCTCTTTGGCACAGACGGAGTCAGTCGGCAGTTTCAGCCGATCGCCGGCGTCCTGACGGAGCTTCTTGGCGGTGTCCAGTAGCTCGGGCTCGACGAGGCTCTTACCCACCGCGACGCCCTCGGCTGACAGGAAGGTGTAAGCCATCGCCCCGCCGATCAGAATCGTGTCGCACTTGCCCATGAGCGACTTAATCACGCCGAGCTTGTCGGAAACCTTGGCCCCACCCAGCACGCAGACGAAAGGCCGCTTCGGGTCCGTCACCGCCGCACCGAGGAACTCCAGCTCCTTACGGACGAGATAGCCCACGACCCGCGGCTTGCCCTCCATCATCTGAGGCACGGTCAGCATGCTGGCGTTGTCGCGATGGCAGGTCCCAAAGGCATCGTTGACGTAGACATCAGCCAGGGACGCGAGCTGCCGGGCGAAGCCGTCCTTGTCGGACCGCAGGACCGCGTCGGACGCGGCCTTCTTGTCCTTGATGGTCTCGGGCTTGTTGAACCGGAGGTTTTCCAGCAGGCACACGTCGCCGTCAGCGAGGTTGGCGACAGCTGAGGAGACGCTCTCGCCGACTGACTCGTCCAGCATGAGCACCCGCTTGCCGAGTAGCTCACCGAGCCGACCCGCGACCGGCTTGAGCGTGAACTTCTTCCGGTCGCCGGGGCCGCCGTCCTTGGGGCGCCCGAGGTGGCTCATCAGGATCAGCCGCCCGCCACCGTCGAGCAGCCGCTTGACGGTGGGAAGCGCGCTAGTGATGCGGCGGTCGTCGGTGATTCGTCCCGAGCCGTCGAGCGGCACGTTCAGATCGAGCCGAACGAGCACCCGCTTACCGCGGACCTCGATGTCTTCAACTGTCTTTTTCATGTGTCTATCGCCAGTGGCTAGGAACGCTATGCCATCAGACGGACCGCCGGGTGGCATGGGCAAACGAGTTTGCCCGTGTTCGCTCCGGCTCCGACACGGACAAGCTGCTGTAAGTCCGTGGCACCCGATCACGCTCGACCGCCTCTTCCTTCCTCCCTTGCCAAGGGGGGATCGAGGGGGGTGGCCGGGTGCCACTGGTGGCTTGTCCACCAGTGCTCACGGGAACGCCAACGACTAACCACACCGGATGAGCCTCCGACACGGGCAAGCCGCAGCTTGCCCATGCCACCCGGTCATGTCGTCCCCCACCTCTGAAGAGATGGGGCACCCGACATCCGATCGCTACAGATTCGCGACGCGCGTGATCAGGTCGGCGGTGCGGCACGAGTAGCCCCACTCGTTGTCGTACCAGCTTACGACCTTGACCATGTTGCCGCCGTCGCCCGGCATCGTCATCGTGCTCTGGCCATCGATGATCGAGCTGTGCGAATCGCCGACAATGTCACTGCTGACCAGCGGGTCCTCGCTGTAGCACAGAATGCCCTTGAGCTGACCCTCAGCCGCCGTCTTCAGGGCCGCGTTGATCTCCTTGGCTGTGACGCTCTTTTTCAGCGTGGCCACCAGGTCGACAACCGAGCCGTCGACCACCGGCACGCGGAGGGCGAAGCCGTTGAGCTTGCCGGCCAGATCGGGAAGGACCTTGCCGACGGCACGGGCGGCTCCGGTGGTCGTCGGGATGATGTTGACAGCCGCCGCCCGGGCACGACGCGGATCGGAGTGAACCAGGTCGCCGACGCGCTGGTCGTTCGTGTAGGCGTGTACGGTGGTCATCAGGCCTTCGACGATGCCGAAGTTCTCGTGCAGCACCTTGGCCATCGGGGCGAGGCAGTTCGTCGTGCAGCTCGCGTTGGAGATACACTGGTGGGCGGCTGACAGCTCGTGGTCGTTGACGCCGAGCACGACCATCAGGTCCGGATCGTCCTTAGACGGCGCGGAGAGGATGACCTTCTTGGCACCGGCTTCGAGGTGATCGCCGTATCCGCCCTTCTCGCTCTTACGCTTGGCGAAGACGCCGGTCGATTCGAGCGCCACATCGACGCCGAGGTCTTTCCACGGGAGCTTGGCCGGTGCTCGCTCGGAGAGCACCTTCACCTCGCGGCCGTTGACGATGAAGCTGTTGCCCTTCACGTCGACGGTGCCCTTGAATCGGCCGTGGACCGAGTCGTACTTCAGGAGTTGGGCGAGCAGCGACACGTCACTGAGATCGTTGATGGCTGCGATCTCGAACTCTTGTGGCCGGGATGCAAGGACCCTGAAGACCAGTCGACCTATTCTGCCGAAACCGTTGATGCCAACTCGCACTGCCATTTCTAGTTACTCCAGCTTGGATTGGAATGCGTTCGCGGGCGGGAATCACCGCGGCACCTGGCTTTCGGCGTCGCGTAAGCCGTCCACACCATATCGGGCCGCCGCCGCGCGCCCGTACACTAAGTATCGGTGTAATCCGAGTCAAGGACCGTCGCAAAGGCGATTTTCGCGGGCGATTGTGGGGTCTCAGACGCCCGGCGGCCTAACTTGGCGGCGGGTCTCGTTCCTTCGGTGGTGGCAGATGCAGAGGGGGCAGTCTACCCGCCGTCAGGTGGTCCGCTCGGAGTCTGGAACCTGCAACAACGGCTCGAGGATTCTGCGTTCCTCTGCCGGTAGCTTCAACAACACACGCTTGTCCGGCTTCGCACGATACCCGACTGCGGCATCCAGAAGGCGCAAGGGTAGCGCCAATTCCTTGTGGGTGGCGCCAAGTTCAGACCACACGTCGCGCCACGCTCGGGCCGCGTCATTCGTGATCCATGGGATGGACAGCCTGCGAATACTATGAACGATGCCCTGGCCCAACGCGTCGAGCAGGTCGTGCTCTTTGAAAAGTCCGATCCACACGGCAATATGCCGCCGCCACACGGGCACATCCCGAGTGCAGATCAACATATGGCCCACGATGGTCACCTCCGCCGAATCCTCGCCACCCGCGTCGGCGAATCGACCCAGGGTGTCCTTCAACGCTCCGACCCCTTCGTCCCAGCGTCCCATGAGCATCAGCGCGACCGCGCGGTTGGATCGCTCCTGGAACTGCGCGCCATCCGCATCGGATTCCGCCGAGTCGAGTTCGAGCGCCCGATCGAATGATGCCAAGGCTTCCTCGTGCCGCCCGAGTGCGGTCAGTGCCACGCCTCGATTGCTCCAGCCGCCCGGATCTCTCGGCGCCAGTTGCACCGCTCGATCGAGAGAAGCAAGTGATTCCTCCAATTGCCCCCGCCCATACAGCACACCCGCACGAACAACTGAAAAAGCGGCGCCCTTCGGATCGAGTTCCAACGCCTTGTCGCAGGACACCAGCGCCTCCTCGTACCGTCCCAGTCGTTCCAGCGACACCGCGCGGACCTGCCACGCCATGGCGTCTTTCGGATCGAGTTCCAACGCCTTATCGCACGAATCCAGCTCGTCCTCGTAACGCTCCAATCGTTCCAGCGCGACGGCGCGGTTTCGCCAAGCCGACGAGTCCTTCGGATCGAATTCCAGCGCCTTATCGTATGAGGTCAGCGCCTCCTCGTAACGCTCCAGTCGTGCCAGCGGGAACGCACGGTGCCGCCAAGTCAACGAGTCCTTCGGATCGAGTTCCAACGCCTTATCGTATGACGTCAGCGCCTCCTCGTGACGCTCCAGTCGTGCCAGCGCGACCGCGCGATTTCGCCAAGCCAATGAGTCCTTTGGATCAAGGTCCAGCTCCTTGTCGCTGGATGCCAGCGCTTCCTCGTATCGTTCCAGTCGTTCCAGCGCGACCGCGTGAGTTCGCCAAGCTAACGAGTCCTTGGGATCAAGCTCCAGCGCCTTGTCGCTGGATGCCAGTGCTTCCTCGTATCGTCCCAGTCGTTCCAGCACGGCCGAGCGATTTCGCCAGGCCGATGAGTCCTTTGGATCGAACTCCAACACCTTATCGCACGAGTCGAGTGCTTCCTCGTGTCGTGCCAGTCGTTCCAGCGTGACCGCGTGATTCCGCCAGGCCAGCGAGTCCTTTGGATCAAGCACCAACGCCTTGCCACTGGATGCCAGCGCTTCCTCGTAACGCTCAAGTCGCCCCAGGCAGACCGCGCGCGTGCGCCACAGCGAGGAGACGTCTGAATCGAGCCCCAACCCCGTGTCGCACGAGGCCAAAGCTTCGTTATGCCGCCCCTCCTCATCCGTCAAGACGATCGCCCGATCTAGCCAGCCGAGCGCATCGGTCGGCTCCACTTCCAGAGCTTCTTTCCAAACGCGCTCCGCGTCTTCATCACGACCCAACTCCTGCAGACATCCTGCCTTCCTGTACCCATCGGACGGATAGTTGCGAATCGCAATCAGGTCGTCCGCGACGCCTAGCGCTTTTTCGAACTCCTCATCCTCCCAGTGCTTCGAGTAATCACGCAGACAGGCCGCCACCGGAGGATCTACCGATTCCTGCACGCGCGTCTCAAGGGCGCGCGCGATATACCGTCGCTCACACTCCGCCTCCGGTTCCAGCGATTCCAGTTGCATGGCCAACTCGGCGCGGGAATACCAAAGCTGCAGGAACTCGACCAGAAGACGAATGGGCTCGCCGCGGAGCTTCTTCACCTCCAGTGAAATCCTCATCAGCGGCTCGCGCAATTCGTAGTAGGACTCGCGTCCCACTTGGTGAGCCCGGGCGTATCCCAGTTCGCGCAGCTTCTTGAGTTGCCCTGACGTGGTCTGGTGCGTGAGGAAGTTTCGCCCGGCGATCTCGCCGACGGATATCGCATGGCGCCGTTCGCACAGGAACTCGACGATCTTGCGCTGCTGCGGTGTCAGGTAGTTCATACGCGCTTGATAGTAGGGTGTTAGATCGTCCAGCGTTTGCATGAGCGGCTGAACGAGCCGGTCCAAGGACTCGCAGGTGAGGAACTGGGCGAAGATCACGTAGACGCGCGGGTTGCCCGCGGCCAAGTGATGCACGGCGCGGATTCGCGCGCGCCCCCTCGGCGTGCCGATCAGCGATACGAGTTCCGCATCACCCTCGTGGGCGGCGATGTTTCGAAGCATGGACAGCACATCTTCGAACGAGAACTCTTGCAGATGCTGCGTTTCGAAGAACCCGTAGAACGGCGACGTGCGCACCGAGACGCCGTTGAATAGACTCTGCGAAGTAGCGAGAATTGTGAAGAATGGGTTGTTCTGAATATAGGCACGGAGCTTCTCTTGCCCTCTCTCCTCGAGCCCCTTGAAGGTCTCATCGAGATTCTCCGTGATGACGAGCAGCGTCTTGTCGCCGACGGCGTCCCGCAGGAGCTTCTCAGCCTCGAGCTCCGCTTCGGCGGGCTGCAACTCGAACAGGGCGTGGTAGCGCTCGGCGAGATCATCGTGAGCTTGCTCTTCTACGAGCGTTCGCAACAACGCAAGCAGAAAGTCGAGGAACGACGCGATCCCCCATTCCTCTTCGCGAAGCCAGGCGATCAACAGTTTGTCGCTGGCGACGGCGTCACTGCTGACACGATGGTACACTAAGGAAACGATGTGAGTCTTGCCGATTCCGCGGGGCCCAACCAGGAGGTAGTAGTGCTTGTTCTCGCTCTCGGCACTCTCGCGAATCCCTTCAACCAGCTTGCTCGCGAGGGCGCTTCGCTGCACGAAGATCGCCTCGAGCGTTTCGTGGCTCAACAAGCTCGGCGTAAATCGGGATAGGAAGGATTCTCTCATGTCGGCAGATTCCTGTGCAGCCGCCACCAGCGCTTGATGAGCGGGAACCGGAACGTGAAAGCCCCGTCATCGGGGCTCTGCCGGACGTAATGGTCGCGTTGCAGAAGCTCGAGCAGTTGACGCAGCAGCTCGCGGTCGCCGGTAAGGATGCGCCGGGCCGTCTCGCCCTCATCGGTACCAACGTGAACGCTAAGGCTTCCGAGCAGTTCGTCGAACGCGAGTGCACCGTCTGTCGCCGCAAGTTGATCGAGAATGGCCAGGACCACCGGGACGCAATCAGCTCCGTAATAGGGCTCAAGGCGATCCCGAAAGTGCTTCAAATGCCATCCACCCTGCGGATCGACGGTTGCCTCGGCCACGATCCGCTTGATCCGCGCCGCATCGACTGCTCCGCCGCGTTCGGCCAACGTGGCCACGACACTGTGCACGTAGAACGGGAGGCAGTCGACTTCGTTGGCGATGCAGCGCGCCGCCTCATCGATATCCTCGGTATCGAGCTCGTGGCCCCGCAGAAGCTCGGCTCCGAGGAAGCAGGCATCACGTTCGGATAGCGGAGGCACTTCGACGGTGCGCATGTCATTCAAGGGCGCACCGGCGCTGCCCGCTTCTACAAGCGCGCTGGTGACGTGGTGGAGCCCAATCGAACCGGTGTAGACCATGCGAAGCCGGTCGTGTGTCTGCCGAAGGTGGCGAAGCGTGTCCAGCACTTCCTCCGCCACCGCCACACCGGATGCTTTCTTGATCTTCTGGAGCATCCAGGGGAACTCGTCCCAGAACAGCACGACCGTCTGGTCCTGATTCTCCGTTACGTCCTCAATCGCGCTCTCCAGCAGGGACTTCCAATGGGGTGCCACCGCGGCCGGTAGCTTGATGAGCCCGCCGATCTCCGCGCCCGCCACTCCGGACAAGAGGCGGCGGGCTCTATCCGCCGTCCGTTTGCTGCGACTCAGGTGGCTTTCGATGTCGTGATAGATGCGCTCCACAAACTCAAGCGGCGTTTCGACGTCCGCCACATCTCTGGAGAACGTCAACATATCAGCCGGCTCCTCGGCCCGCATCTTCTTGATCACGCAGGACTTACCGATGCGGCGCTCGGCCACTAGGACGAGGCTCTGCTGCGCTAGCATTTCCCACAGGTACCTGACGAGATGGTCTCTTCCAATAATATCTGCAGCAGCAATGGATCCGCCCGGATTCGCCTTCATCGTACGC
>JAJDDX010000062.1 GCA_029260055.1 Phycisphaerae bacterium | reverse complement strand
TGGCGGTCCTGCTCGTTCTCACGGCGGTAGCAGACGGTGGTGTGGCGGTGGCGAGTGCGGATAAACCGCCGACCCCGGAGTTCGTTCGCTTTTACTACAACGAGTCGCACGAGCGGTTGGTCGCCGGGGATCTCGGGCGTGCCGTACGGGGGTTCGAGGGTGTGGCGGCCCTTGATCCCGCGCATGTGGCCGCCCGGCATGGAATCGGCATGGTCCATTTGGCAAGAGGTCGCTTTGAGGAAGCCGTCGGCCCGCTGATGCAAGCCGCTCAACTCGCACCTCGAGATGCGGACGTCCACAACAGCCTGGGTTCAGCGCTTTTGCAGTCCGGCCGGCCTCGGGAGGCGGTTAGGGCCTTTCAGCGGGCCACGGATTTGGCGCCGGAGTTCGCCACGGCTTGGTTCAATCTCGGCGGATGCTACTGGCGGCTCGGCGAGCTGGGATCGGCCAGAGCCGTGCAACACCGACTTGCGACGCTTGACGCGGCGTTGGCCGGTCGTCTCGGCGCCCTCCTGGGCCGCGACGGGGGGGACTGAGTTCGTCGACGGGGCGGCTAGGTCCGCATGTACCCCGCCGCTGGGGCGCGACGCGGCGACGTTCTCGGACCGGGCAAGGGACGCCCCAGCTTGCCGTTTAGCGCGGCCGGTACTGGACACAAAACCACTCCGGGCCTATAATGGGCATCGCGCTGCGGTAGGTGCAACGCTACGCGCGCGGGACGTTCGTTCCTGCGTTAAGGGCGTTGGCATGTGGTAGTCCCGGCGGGGCTTGCCGGGGCCAAGCAGCGTGGCAGGGCGTCTGGGTGGTCGCCTGCGGGGTATGGGGTACAATAAGTCTGCCGTCACTTTAATTCCGGTAACGGCTGGAGTTCGAGGCAGGCTACACTACCTTCGCTGTCAGATCCCGGGTTCCGAAAACGCTCTGCGGTTCGAGTTAGAACGATAAACGCCAACTGCTGAGAAAGTTGGTTGAGCGTTCACGCTCAAGTGGCTAAACTAGGGAGCTTGGAGACGCGGTGGAAGTCTAGGTAGCGCCGTCCGCGTACGGATAGCGAAAGAAGGGGACGAAAGAAAATGAAATCTGCTTTGAGGCTTTGTCTTTGTGGCTGTGTCGTTGGGCTCCTTGCGGCGCCCGCGCTCGCTGACGCGATTCTCGAAATGGAAGTCGTTGAGATAAACGGCGCTCCAATCACGCCCTCGACTGAAGTGACCGTGAACAACGGCGACCAGTTGACGATCGAGTACTTCGTTCGGAACTGGACCCCGGCGTTGGCGATGACGTACCAGATTCGGGTCGACGGCGCCTCCTTGTCCAGCGGCCCGGCCGGGTCGCTTGCCTTGGCGGCCCCACATGCCTGCACCACGCATGATGACTGCTATGCCGCTGCGTGCGATCTCGGTGCGGGAGTGTGCGAATGTGGCGTGTCGGTGTTCGTCGTCGAATTCTCGACTGACCGCGCCGACTATCTCTTCTTCAACAAGACGGCGATTATCGCGCCTGACTGCACGTCGGCCGCCGCGGCGGCGGGGAACTACGCCTTTGGGGCGACCCTGCTGAACCCGAACCTCGCCGTACCGGATCCGGGCCCCGGCCTGAACTACCCCAAGTATGTCGGCACCGTGATCCTGGAAGTGGACGACGTCGCGTGCGGCGACTTCACGATCGGTGTCCTCAACGATACTGACCAGACTTTCATGATCGACTCGGACGATGCGAACATCCCCATGGATCTTTCGGCGACCATCACCGTGCACACGCCGCCCCAGTGCCCGACGACGGGTGCGTGCTGTAACCGCGCGACGTTCGATTGTACAGATGATCTGTTCGAGGGTGACTGCACCGGCGAGTGGACCGCAGACACGCTTTGTGCGGACTTGGCGCCGCCGTGTGCCCCGCGCTGCACGGTCGTGTCCGCCGATCCGCCCGGCTGCGAAGTCGACGGGCGTCGGCCGCACGATCCGAACAATGCAGCCGCCGTCGAAGGCTGGAACGCATTCGCCATCACGTTCAACGCTGGTTGCTCCACCGGGAGCCTGACGCCGGCGGACTTCACCGTCACGCAGCAACCGGACAACACGCCCGCTCCGCCGACCGTGACCGGTGTGGTCGCGCTCGGTGGCGATGCGGTTGAGGTCCAGTTGTCGGCTCCGATCAACCCGGGCAAGTGGACCTGTCTGGCGCTCACGGCCGATGCGTCCCAGGACTTCTGTTGGGGTTACCTGCCGGCCGACGTGGACGCCAGCTTCGATTCGAGCCCGTCCGACATCATCGCGGTCATTGACTGTATCAACGGTACCGCGGCGCACTCCTGCAACACGTGGAACGCCGACGCCGACCGCAGCGGCGGCATCGATCCGTCGGACATCATCGCGGTGATTGACTTGCTGAACGGTGCTTCGCAGTTCCAGTCCTGGTTCGGCGCCACGCTGATCCCGGCGCGTTGCCCCGGCTAGAATGGAAGAGCATCCGGCGCCGAAACGGCGTCGAACAGGATGAACTAGAACCCCGGTGGCGTAGCCTCTTCTCGAAGAGGGCTACGCCACCGGTTTTTTTGCGCACAGCGGGGCCCGCGATTCGATCGCCGCACGAGCGTTGACGGCCTAACCACGCCCATCTACGATCCCCTCGATCGGTGATCTACTCAACCAAGGACCCTGAAGAGGACTGCTACGATGATGATTTCGGAGACAATGAACACGAAGCTGAACGAGCAAATCACGGCCGAGTTCGCGGCCGCCCACCATTACCTCGCGATGGCATGCGCGTTCGAAGACATGGGCTACAAGATCCTCGCCGCTCGGTTCATGGCTCAGTACCAGGAAGAGAACGAGCACGCGATGAAGATCCTGCATTACGTGCAGGAGGTCGGCGGCAAGGTCGTACTCGATGGCATCGCCAAGCCGCGGGCGGAGTTCAAGTCCACCGAGGAGATCGTCGCGACGGCGCTGGAGTCCGAGCGGTCGATCACCGCGAAGATCAACGCCCTCGCCGCCCTCGCCGAGTCCGACAAGGACTTCGCCACGCGAAGCTTCCTCGGCTGGTTCATCGACGAGCAGGTCGAAGAGGTATCCAGTATGTCCGATCTGCTGAATCTGGTGAAACTCGCCGACGGGAACATCCTGCAGGTCGAATCACGCGTGCGGCACGAGATGATGGAGGCCAAGAACGCTACCACGTAGCGAATAGTCGCGGCGATCTCGCGAATCCCTTGTCGGGTTCGATCCGGCGACGGCGCGACCGTAGCCGTTGTCGTGCGGACCGGCCCTTTGCAGTGAGTCGTTATTGCCATGGCTGACACAGCTCCGATCGATCTGCGAAGTGATACGGTCACGAAGCCGTCGCCCGCGATGCGCCAAGCGATGGCCACAGCCGAGGTCGGCGACGACGTCTTCGGCGATGATCCGACGATCAACCGCCTGCAAGAGCGGGTGGCTTCGCTGCTAGGCAAGGAGGCGGCGTTGTACGTCCCCTCCGGCTCGATGGCGAACCAGGTGTCGATTCGGGCCCAGACCCAGCCGGGCGACGAAATCATCGCACACCAGGACAGCCACATCTACCATTACGAGGCGGGGGCGCCGGCCGGCCTTTCCGGATGCTCGCTGCGCCTCCTGCAAGGCGATCGCGGCATCTACGACGCCGATGCCGTGCGAGCCGCGGTGAGGCCGACCGACTCCCATTTCGCGCAGAGTGCCTTGATCGTCGTCGAGAACACGCACAACCGCGGCGGCGGGTCGATCTGGTCCGTCGAGGCCATCGCCGCGATCCGCGACGTGGCCAACGAACACAAGCTGAAAATGCACCTCGACGGCGCGCGCCTTATGAACGCGTCTGTCGCGTCGGGGCGAAAACCGACCGAGTACACGCAGTATTTCGACACCGTGTCGATGTGTTTCTCGAAAGGGCTCGGCGCACCGGTGGGCTCGGCCGTCGCCGGGACGGCTGAGACGATTCGGCGAATCCACCGCTTCCGTAAGATGTTCGGCGGCGGGATGCGCCAAGCCGGCATCATCGCCGCCGGCGCTTTGTATGCGCTGGAACATAACGTCGAACGCCTGGCGGATGACCACGCCAACGCGAAGCGGCTTGCGGCTGCACTGGCTGAGCTGCCGGGCATCTCGATCGAGCCTGACACCGTCGAGACCAACATTCTGTACTTCGATGTGGATCCCGAACGCGGGACCGGACAGAGCGTGGCTGAGTCGCTCAGGGAACAGGGCGTTTGGATGCTGGCGATCGGGCCGCAGCGGCTTCGTGCCGTGACGCACTTGGATGTATCAGCCGAGGACATCGAGCGCGCGATTGCCGCGATCGGACGGGTGCTGAAGTAGGCTTGTTTCGCGGCACGGCACTGGTGGACAAGCCACCAGTGGCACCCGCAATCGGACGGGTGCTCAGGTAGACTTGCACCCGACGCTGGGTGCCACGGACAAGCAGCAGCTTGTCCGTGTGTGGCCCGATGTAACGATGCGGGTGGCATGGGCAAGCAGCAGCTTGCCCGTGTGTGACCGATGTAACGATGCGGGTGGCACGGATCCCCGCGCGCCGGGACCCGTGTGAATCAACGCGTTCGATGAAGAATCAGTTGCCACTTCGGGACGAGACGGCAGTATAATCGGATAGGCAGCCGCACATGATTAAGAAGCCAAAGCACGGAATCCCGCGGGTGTGCCCGTCGTGCGGCAAGCCCTTGGAGTTGCTGGTAAACGAAACCTGCAGCGAGTGTGGTATGACCGTTCCACTCGAGACCCGTCGCCGCCGTCGCCTTCCCCGTTTCTTGTCCGTGCCGGAGATGCGCTACCAAAACGCCTACGTCTGGCTGGTCCTCGTCTCGGCGCTGGACATTATCCTGACACTTCTAGTGCTCTACGTCTGGCAGGGGCAGGAAGCCAACCCGATGACCGACATGATCATCCGCGACATGGGCTTCGGCTGGGCCATCCTCTTCAAGTTCGGCATGATGCTCTTCGCCATCATCGCCTGCGAAGTCATCGGCCGCCGCCGCGACCGAGCCGGCCGCCGCCTCGCCAGAATCGCCGTGGCCATCAACGCCTTGCCCGTCGTCTACACCTTCGCGCTGCTACTCTTTGCCGGCCCACCCGGATAACTTCGACTCGTCAACGGCCCGTGCGTGAGGCTTCCGTGCTGAGCCAGTGCCCCCGATGCCACTATCCCTTCGACGGCCTGCCCGAAGACCATGCCTGTCCGGAATGCGGGCTGCGGTATGATCGGAAATCCGGCAACTGGCCTGCCCAGAACTTGTCGGCCTCCGCTCGACATTCATACGTAGCCTTCTTCGGTGCGGTGGTCCTCAACGTGGTCGAACGGCTACTTCCCGCGGCGTGGACGGCCTTGACTCCCGTTCGGTGGGCGTTTGGCGGCGCCACCATAGCCGTGTTGCTCTATTTCGCTCGTGAGGTGTGGCACTATTGGCGCAGGCGGGAGACGGGACCGACCTTGTCCGTCGGACCGGATGGCTTGTTCGTTTGTTTGCTAGGCTGTGGGCCCATGCTGATCCCGTGGCATGACGTGTCGGCGATCGACAGAGAACGTGATGTAGTCACGATACGATTCCACAAGCGTGGCGATCTCATGCTCAAGCTGGAGGACAAAGCCGAGAGTACGATCCAAGAAGTATGGAACGACGAAACGCGTGCGGCGGGATTCCACGCGGCCATGGAGCACCATCTGACTTCGCAGCGAGAACTCGAGGTGCCACCGCCCTGATCCCCTCTTGGCGTCGTATGGCTCTAGCGACGACACGATACGTTGGCCCGCACCACCTTTATCGACTAATCTACCTGCCGGGAAGGCTGGACACGGACAAACGAGTCGAGGAAACACGTGAAGACGATTGCCGTAATCGGTGCGGGAACGATGGGGGCGGGGATCGCCCAACTTGCAGCCAAGTACGGCTGCGAGGTTCATCTGATCGACGTGAACGCGGACCTCGTGAAACGCGCGGTCGAAAGCATCACCAAACGCCTCGACCGATCCGTCGAAAAGGGCAAGCTGTCCACCGACGAGCGCGACGCGATCGCCGGACGAATCTCACCGTCCGACACGATCACCGGCCTCGGCAATGTCGAACTCGCGATCGAGGCCGTCGTCGAGAACCTCGATGTCAAACACAAGGTCTTCAAGCAACTCGAGGCCGAGACGCCGGCGACTGCCATCCTGGCGACTAACACGTCATCACTGTCGGTGACGAAGATCGCCGCAGCGCTCAGCGATCCTGCCCGCGTGATCGGCATGCACTTTTTCAACCCGGCCCCGGTCATGCCGCTGGTCGAGATCATCGCCGGCGAGGCCAGCGACACAGCCCACATCGACGCCGCCTACGACGTAGCGGGCGCCTGGGGCAAGACACCGGTACGTGCCAAGGACACGCCCGGCTTCATCGTAAACCGCGTAGCCCGCGGGTTCTACCTCGAAGCGCTCCGCCTGCTCGACGAGGGCGTGGGCAGCGTCTACGAAATCGACAGCGTCATGAAGACGCACGGCAAGTTCCGGATGGGGCCGTTCGAACTGATGGACCTCGTCGGTCTCGACGTGAACTTCTCGGTCAGCACGTCGGTCTGGCAGCAGATGGACAAACCGGAACGCCTTACGCCACACGCCATCCAGGAGAAGCTCGTAAGCGACGGCCACCTGGGCCGCAAAACCGGCCGAGGGTTCTATGTGTACGAGGACGGCGGCGTGATGCCCGCACATACGGTGGATCGGCAGAGCTTCGAACTCTCGCCACTGACAGCCAACGCGATCCTCGCTTTTTCCTACAAGGCCGGAGCTTCTGAAGCCAACAGCACCGAGCAGTACATCTTCACGCGGATACTCGCCGCCATCATCAACGAGGCGGGCATTGCCTACGGTCAAGGCGTGGCATCCAGCGACGACATCGATATCGCAATGACCAAGGGCACGAACTACCCCAAGGGTCCGCTCGAATGGGCGGACGAGATCGGGCATCGCAACGTACGCGGCGCCCTCAAGGCGCTGGGCGAAGTCGCACCGGGTCGGTACGACGCAGCCGCTCTGTTCGAAGAGTAGCCCCGTGTGCCACTGCTCTTGAGCAGTGCCGGCGTGGGTGCGTCGGGTAGCATGGGCAAGCGGAGCTTGCCCGTGAGTCTTCGGCCCCGCGTGCCACCGCTATCGAGCGGTGCCGGAGTGGGGGCGGGGTAAGCACTGGTGGACAAGCCACCAGTGGCACCCCGCGAGCGCAATCTGGGTGCCACGGACAAGCAGCAGCTTGTCCGTACGGCTACGTATACGATCGAATCGAGATAGCAGAGGCAACAAGAATGACACGACAAGCCGTAGTGATCGACGCGCTTCGCACGCCCGTGGGGCGATACGGCGGGGCACTGAGCAGCGTCCGCCCTGACGACCTGGCCGCCCTGGTGATCCGGGCATTGGTCGAGCGTACGGGCATCGACCCGAAGCTCATCGACGACGTCTACTTCGGCGACGCCAACCAGGCGGGCGAGAGCAACCGCAACGTGGCTCGCATGGCGCTGCTGCTGGCGGGCCTGCCGGAAAGCGTGCCCGGCTCGACCGTTAACCGGCTCTGCGCGTCAAGCCTCGATTGCATCAACATCGCCGCACGCATGATCGAGGCCAGCCACGGCGACGTGATGATCGCCGGCGGCGCCGAGAGCATGTCGCGTGCGCCCTTCGTCATGCCCAAGGCGGCCGTAGCCTTCAATCGCAAGGCCGAGATCTACGACACGACCATCGGCTGGCGGTTCACCAATCCGAAGCTCGCAACCATGCACCACCCCTACGGCATGGGCGAGACCGCCGAAAACGTGGCAGTCAAACATGGCCTCTCGCGGGAGCAGCAGGACGAGTTCGCCTACCAGTCGCAGATGAAGTGCAAAGCGGCGATGGAGGCGGGGCGGTTCGACGACGAGATCATTCCCGTCGAAATCCCGCAGCGGAAGGGCGATCCGATCATCGTCGATCGCGACGAACACCCCCGCCCGCAGACCACGCTCGAAGCGCTCGCCAAGCTGCGACCCGCCTTCGCCAAAGAGGGCACGGTGACAGCCGGCAACTCCTCCGGCATCAACGATGGGGCGGCTGCTGTGCTGATCGTCGAGGCGAAGACCGCCGAGCGCCTCGGACTGCCCGTACTGGCTGCGGTCGGCCCATCGGCGACAGCCGGCGTGGACCCGGCGACCATGGGACTCGGTCCGATCCCGGCGTCGAAGAAGGCCCTGTCACGAGCCGCGCTGTCCATGAGCGAGATTGAAGTGATCGAGCTGAACGAGGCCTTCGCCGCTCAGTCCATTCCGTGTATCCGCGAGGCGGGCATGGATCCGGATCGCGTGAATCCCAACGGTGGGGCGATAGCCCTGGGTCATCCGCTGGGCTGTAGCGGCGCCAGGATCGTAGCGACGCTGCTCCACGAGATGAAACGCCGCGACGCCAAACGCGGCCTCGCCACCATGTGCGTCGGCGTCGGCCAAGGCGTCGCGACGATCTTCGAGCGATAGCGCCGATCGCACGCGTGCCACCGCTCTCGAGCGGTGCCGGTGTTCGATGCGGCCGCTTGGCGTAGGCGAGCCCGTTTCTCCGCGTAGCGTCAGGGAATGGGTGGCATGGGCAAGCGAAGCTTGCCCGTGTCCGCGGAAGTGGCGTCTAGGGTGGCAAGCGCAATGCTCGGAAGGGTACGAAGCGGCGTCGGAGACGCCGCAAAAGGCCCTGAAGGGGCTCCATAGCTGAAGCCCAGGGCAACGCCCTGGGGCCTCGGCGAGGCACAACAAAGTGAGCCCTGAAAGGGCGGGATAGGGCACCTCAGCCCGCACGTTCAGGCTCCTGGAGGCGACGGACGCCGAGCGCTTGGCCGAGTTGGACTCCACGGATTAGCGCTGCATCAACCGATGAACTGCCCGAACTGCCACACGCCGGATCGACATCGGATCATCTGGGGTGCGCGCAACTTCGGCGCCATCGGCGTCAACCTGCTGTGGTACCTGATCCAACTCGCCCTCCTGTTTCCGTTCAACCCAGGCCTTGACCTCAAGCGCCGATGCCTGAGTTGCGGGTACATCTTCCACGGCCCGCAGAAGGAGATGCCCGACTTCGACCTCTGCGCCGAATGCGGGTACAACTTGACGGGCAACATAACTGGCCGATGCTCCGAGTGCGGCTGGCGGTTGCCGCGACGCTTTCGGACCTATCGGCGCTGGGCGGATAAGAAGCTCAGGCAAGGTGACCGGTCTCAGACAGGCGTCCCGAACGATGAGCAAGGACCAGTCAAGGACAACTCGTAACGAGCGAGTCGCGCTGGCCGGCGTGCTTCTGCTCTTTGCATGCCTGTCGTTCATCGGCATCGCCTGGGGTCTGCCGTCACGAGCCATCGATCCGTACCTGTTCGATGGCGTCGAACCGTGGTCCGGCGAGAAGATCCACCGGCTGGCCGGTGCCGGAGACCGGTTCTCGGCGAACCGCGGGGCCGACGTCGATGTCGACCCCCTCGACAAGTCATCGACCGAGCCCGTCGACCTGACTGCGACCGAAGAAGATGTAGCTCAGATCTACCTGCGCTACCGCCTCTTCACCTATCAGCCG
>JAJDDX010000061.1 GCA_029260055.1 Phycisphaerae bacterium | reverse complement strand
GCAGGCCGGACAAAGTCGGGTTGAGCAACCGGTTGGTGTGTCGTTCGGAGAGGTTGGCCAACTCCGAAAGAGCAATGCAGAGGAAGTCGGCCGCCATGCCGACGCCCTGTCCATGGAAGTTGCCCGCGGCGTAGTATTCGCCTTCTTCACCGAAGAAGAGCGGGTTGTCGGCCGCCGAGTTGGCTTCGATGGTAACGACGTTTCGCACGTGCTCGATCGTATCGAGCGACGGGCCGATGATCTGCGGTGTGCAGCGGATGCTATATCCGTCCTGCACCTTGCCGGTCATGTCGGCCATGATCTGACTGCCCTCGAAGAGTCGCGGCAGGTTGTAAGCTACGGCGTTTTGGCCCGCGTGGGGTCGTATGCGATGAACCGGTGCGGCGAATGCGCGAGCCACGGCGCGGAGTGCGTCGAGCGACATGGCGCTGGCGATCATGGCGGTCTTGGCGAGGCGTTCAGCGTCGTAGACTAACAAGGCGGCGCCGGCCGTCATGACCTGCGATCCGTTGATCAGGCCCAGTCCCTCTTTGTATGTCAGGTCGGTCGGCTTGACGCCAGCGCGCTCCATAGCCTCGGCACCGGACATGAACTCGCCCTTGAAGAACGCGCGGCCTTCGCCGAGCGCCACTTCCGCGAACTGCGACAGCGGTGACAGATCGCCACTGGTGCCGACGGAGCCCTTCTCGTTGATGTAAGGCACGACGCCCTTGTTGATCATCTCGATCACGGTGTCGAGCAGGCAGAGCCTGACGCCGGAGTAGCCCTTCGACAGGGTATTGGCGCGGAGCAACATACCGGCGCGCACCACGTCTTCGGGTTGCGGGTCGCCGGTGCCGGCGGAGTGGCTGTAGACGATCCTGCGCTGGAGCTCGCCGCTTTGCTCGGGGGAGATCGAGATGCGGGCGAACTCACCGATGCCGGTGGTCACGCCGTAGATGGCGGTGCCGTCGGCGACGTGCTTTTCGACTACGTCGCGCGATTTCTGCATCTTCTCGCGTGCGTCTTCGGATACCGAAACCGCGGCGCCGCCACGTGCTACGGATTCGATCTTCTCGATGGATAGAGAGTTGCCATCCAGTACGACTTCCATGGATCATTCCTTCTTGTTCAGGCTCTGAGCCCTGCCCGGCGACGCTGCGCCGAGGGGGTCGATACTTCTTGTCCTCGCAATGCCCCGAGGACGTCGCGGCCTCGCGTCAAACGGTGCGTAGATTAACGACCGGAGCGTTCGGAGGCCAACGCTACGCGAAAAACCCACTTCGGACGGGCGGCGCGTCGGCGCCGCCGATCGCGCACGCTGCTCCGTGGTCCATCCGGCAATTCTCGTGCCGAACCGGCGCGCTACGCCTTCTAGCCTTGCCCAAACAGCCCGCAGGCGGTAAAGCCCTCACGTATGGAGACACATGACTCACGAGAATCGGTTGTCCTGACCGTCAGCGAGCAGGGCGAGGCAGCGGTGACGCTCGACGGGCGTCGGTTGACGCTGGAGGCATTGGACGCCGCGCTGGGTCTTCCGATCCGCGTGGCCATCGCGGATGCGGTTTGGAGCCGCATTGAGAAGAGCCGCGAGGCGGTCGAGCGGATCGCTGCGGGAAACGAACCGGCCTACGGCATCAACACCGGCTTCGGCCATCTGTGCGAGAAACGGATTCCGCCGGATCAGGTCGAAACGTTGCAGAAGAACCTGATCCTGTCCCACGCGGTGGGCGTGGGGGAGCCGACGCCGCCTGAGGTCGTGCGCTGGATCATGCTCTTCAAGATCAATGCGCTGACCCACGGTGTAAGTGGGGCGGCAAGGTCCACGATCGAATGCCTTGCAGCGATGCTCGGTGCGGACGTGTTGCCGGTGATACCGAGCCAGGGTTCGCTCGGCGCCAGCGGCGATCTCGCTCCCCTTGCGCACATGGTGCTGCCGATGATCGGCCGCGGCAAGGTTGTGGTTGACGGCGAGGTTCAGGCGGCGGCGGCTGCCCTGGCGAGCCATGGCATTTCGCCCGTCACGCTCGGGGCGAAGGAAGGCCTGGCGCTGATCAACGGGACGCAGTTCATGGCTGCCCACGCAGCCGTCGCCGTGATACGCGCCCGTCGACTTGCGAAACATGCCGACGTGGTGGCAACGATGTCGCTGGAAGGCATTGGCGGAAGCGTCAAGCCGTTTGACGAGCGGCTGCACAAGCTTCGCCCGCACCCCGGGGCGATCGAAGTGGCCGCGAACGTCCGCCGCCTCATGGCTGACAGCGAGATTCTGCCTTCGCACGTGGATTGTGGAAGAGTCCAGGACCCCTATTCGCTTCGCTGCGTGCCACAGGTGCACGGTGCCTCGCGCGACGCACTTCGCCACGCGGCTGCGACGATTGAAACGGAGCTCAACTCGGTCACGGACAACCCGCTGATCCTTGACGGTGACGAAGTGATCAGCGGCGGGCTGTTCCACGGTCAACCGCTCGCGTTGATCCTGGACTACATGGCGATCGCTTTAGCCGAACTGGCGTCGATCAGCGAGCGGCGCATCTATCTGCTACTAAGCGGTGTGGCGGACCTGCCGGTGCTACTGATGCAAGACACGGGGCTCAACAGCGGGTTCATGCTGCCGCAATATACGGCCGCGGCGCTCGTCAGTGAGAACAAGGGGCTATGCATGCCCGCCTGTGTGGATTCGATTCCGACTTCGTTGGGCCAGGAGGATCACGTGAGCATGGGGGCCCGCGCGGCGGTCAAGTGCATGCGCGTGCTGCGCAACACCGAGACCGTGCTGGCGATCGAGCAGATGTGCGCGGCACAGGCGCTGGACTTCCGCTCGCCGCTGAGACCCGGTGTCGGGCCGCGAGCGGCTCGGGGCGAGATTCGCAAGGCCATCCCGTTCGCCGAGGTGGACAGGGCCATCGGTGATGACATCGCGGCGTCACTGGCGCTACTGCGCTCTCAGCGAGTCGTCCGCGCGGTGGAAGACGAGATCGGCACGCTAGCGTAGGGTGCCTGCCCTCGACATGTCGCACCGGGGTGGTTGCTGGTGTATTCGAGCGTCGTGTGGAAGTTTCGGCAGGTCTCGTGCCTCGACCTGAAGGTATATGAAGACGGGGCGTCCTTGTACTCCGTTGGCTATCCTGTTGGTGCGATACCCAACAGCCCAACGGCAAGGAGGCCCCGATGGAACGAAAGCACTTTATCGGTTTGG
>JAJDDX010000007.1 GCA_029260055.1 Phycisphaerae bacterium | reverse complement strand
GTTGAACAGTGCGTCGGATGGATGAAGGAATCGCGACGCATTGGTACGCGCTTCGAGAAACTCGCCGTTAACTTCCACGGGATGATTCAACTGGCTATGATCCGTCGATACCTCAGATTGCTGTTTTCAGACAGAGCCTAGTAATCTACCCAAGCACTTCATCGCGTTCCTCCTGTTAAGAGGCCTTCGAAAGAGAAGCGGATGGCACTTCGCGGCCTGGCCGGCAGTGCACTGCGCACCACTCCACGGGTGCGCTCATTGTCCCCCAATCACCCGCTCCATGACTGATGTGAACCAGTGACGACTATTGGTTCAGTCTATGAACCAAACCGACGCGGGCGTAGTGTTGTGAGGGGCGTGCGCTCTGTCAAGGGCATGGCACTGGATACGTCGTGTCGGCGTATCGGTGGAAGCATGTAGGTGTGTTCACCTAGTCATCAGTGGAAACACCCATGGGTGTGAGGGTATAGGGGGGATTGTTGGTTCGGCTCTTGTCGGGAAACCGGACAGTGGGGATGTGTTTTCTTCGGGGCGTGTTTGCGGCAGGAATGGTCGCGTTGGATATCCCAACATCGCGGTCGCGATGCGGAAGTTTCTTCTTTTTCGGATTTCTTCGAGGAGTCGGAGGCGCGTCCTCGAGTCGTATCGAGGCGGCGCGGGAGCAGTCGAAGGCCTCGCGCGATTAGTCTCTGTGCGGCGACGACGCTGCCGTTCGACGCGCTACTCTGACATGCCGGGCGGAAGCGTATCCGTCAGGCGGTCGAGCGGGCGGCGGCTGACGTAGGGGATGAAGCCGTTGGCCGACGCGTTCTGGTAGGCTTCGGCGGCGTTGGATGCCTCGCCCGCGTAGTCCACGCTCAGTACGACCTTGCCTGCGTCGAGGTAATCGGCGAGCCAGCCTTCATAGAACTCGCGGCTGTAGCCGCACTCGTCGTCGTCTGCGGGGCAGGTGTCTTGCACGCGGTGGTCGCCGGAATCGGGCTCATCCCAATCCGTGTCGGCGTTGCCGTCGAAGTAGATCTGCTCCTGGGCGATGCCGTCGATGATGTCGTAGTAGTCCTGTCCGCCGAACTCGACGATCTCAGCCGCGTTTTGCGGGATGATGAGGAAGTCGGGGTTCTGCGCCCGGGCGAACGTGCGAATCTCGCGGATGAAGTCGACCATCTCGGCGGCGGGATCGAGCCCCCCGGCTGCCGCCATGACCGACGTGTCGGAGTAGGCCTCGACCCAGTCCATGTAGATGCCGTCGAAGCCGTCGTCGAGCAACTGCTGAAGGACGCTGTTATCGCCGTCGATCATAATGGCCTTCCACCGCTCGTCCCAGTAGGCCACCGGATAGTTGCCGGCCCAGCCATCGGGGTCGATCGTGATCAGGAAGTCGGGGCTTCCGATCTCGGTGGCGGTCGGTGCCACCCAATCGGCGGCCCAGTAGGTACGCCAATCCTCGGCCTGGCCGATGTCGATGTAGGCGACGACGAGTTTGGTGCGATCCGACGAACTCGCGGCTGATGCGTGCAGGCGGTCAACCATGCCGGCGGTGTCGAACTCGGTGCTGTTGGCATCGGAGCGTGTGGGCTCGAGTACGAGCAGGTCGTAGCTCGACGCGACCAGGGCGTCGACGGCTCCATCCGCTTCCAATTGCTGGATTTGATAAGCCCAGAACCGTACCTCCGGCAGTGTCATTCGCGTGCCCGGTTCGTTTTGATCCGGCTCGGGCACGGTCGAGGGTGTCACGGCGTTGTCGGGCCAGTGCCCCGTGTGGCTGGTCAAGATCGCGTTCGGGGTGACGGCTGAGTGGGCGGCAAAGTCCGTACCGTATTCCATGTTAAAGCCGTCGAAGGTTGGTTCATCGCCGCGCCACACGTAGTAGGTGTAGTTCCAACCATTGGCCTCGAACAAGCTCACCTGATCAGCCACGAAGTTGGCTGCGCCGGGCAGCCAGCGCATCGCGCCGTACTCGCCGACGTAGATCGGCACGTCGTGGGTTGTCGAGAATGCGGCGGCTGATGCGTGGAACGCCGCGAGCCATGCGCGGTCGAACGAAATGGTTTCGCCTTCGTCTTCGACCACGCTCGGGTAGCTGACCGAAGCGTCCGGCGTGTCCTGGTGCGTATAGATATCGGGGTCGTAGGCGTGAATGGTGTAGACCGTGGCGTCGTCGCCGGTCGGTTCGAGCGCCGAGAGCCACTCGACATTGCCCCAGGACAGGCTGCTTATGATGATCGGCGTATCGGTATCCACCTCACGGATGGCGTCGGTGATCTCGGCAGCGAAAGCGTTCCAATCGGCCAGTGTGCCGGCGTGCTGCTGCTGGAACGCCGTGGGGGACAGGTCGCTATTGGGATCCACCAGTGTGTTGACGTGCGGCTCGACCATCACGTCGTAGCCGGCAACGACCGGATTGTCGCGGTATCGTTCGGCCATGTATCGCCACATGTCCACCCACGCGTCGTGTGCAGCCTGGTCAGTCCAGACGGTCGAGTGCGGTTCGCCGAAGCCGGTGATCTGGGCTTCGTTTCGTCCCGGCCCGGTTCGAATCGCGATCACGACGAACAGGTCGACCTCAGCCGCCCACGTCAGCAGCGAATCGAGGTAGGCCTGTGCCGTTTCGTTGACACCGTACGGTGCCTGCTGGTTGTAGAGTCCGGGGTAGGAGGCCTGGATCAGGTTGGCGCCCAGAGCCTTGAGGTCGTCCAGATCGGCGCGTGAGAGTGTCTCGTTGCACGTCATCTCGGCATCGGCATCGGAGGCGAGCGTGCACGGGTGTACGACGGCGCCGCGCAGTTGAGTTTGCCCCACGGTCCAAAGCGCCATCTTGTCGGTCACGGTGCCGTTGTCGGTGTTATCGTCGTCACCACCGTCGCCGGTCGTGAAGCTGAACGTGTAGGATCCGCTTAGTGTCGTGCCGTTGGTGAATTGGAGGCTCGTGATCGTGACGGTGTACTGGACATCCAGGTCCAACGCTCCATCGGGTGTCACGGTCAGCGTCTTGGCGTCGGCGGACCAGGCCACGGTGAAGCCGATGTCCGGTTGGAGGCTACCGTCCAGACTGTCGGGCGCGGCCGCGATCGAGAACGTGATCGTCATCCCGCTATCCACGGCCACGTTGGTGGCACCTTCCGTGGGTGAGGTGGTGACGACCGCGTCGCCCGGCGTGATCGTACCGCCGGTTTCGATGCCGGCGGGCGAGCAACTACAGAGCATTCCGGTAGCACCGAGGACGGACAAGAGCTGAGCCGTCTTGATCAATCGTAAGCGCATCGTTTCTCTCCTCATGAAGTGAAGCCCGTTGGGTTCGGCGGTTAACCTATCAGATTCAGGCAACCGTCGCCAGTCGGGAATGCGATGACGAGGTTACGGAGGAGGGAGAGGTAGGGGCAGGCGGGGGTCGAGGCGGGGCGGGATCAGATTCCCAACCTGCTCACGGGCGTGACGGTCGTTTTGGCGTCGAGCCAGCGGCGCACTTCGCGAGAAAGCCACCACCAGGTGATGGCCGCGGGTGCGATCGTGACCGGGATGGCGACCGTGCGTATTGGGAATAGGGTCGCGCGCGCATCGTTCCCGAAAACCACGAGCGTTGCGATGGAAAGGAGAAGCAGCGCCAGCGCCCAGGCGGATAGCGTGAGGACGGCCGCGATGGCGCAGCTTCCGGCCGGAACCATGTGGCGAAGTCGGCGCGCGGTGAGCCTCCGTGGCCGTACCTTTTGGCGTTGTTTCGAGCCCACAAGCGCGCGCACATTTGATCTCACTTTTCGGCGGGTCGGCTCCTCTTGTATCAGTCCTTACGCTCTAAGAGTGACGTTGCCGCCGGTGGGCATCCGTTCGGCCCGGCCGTCGCGACACTCGACGGCGATGCACCAGCACTGCCGCGTGCCGTCTCGCCGCTGGATATCGCTACTGCCCCCCCCGCTGTCCAGTTTTGTATAGCACGCCTCACACACATGGTGCCGGTGGTATGAGATGCGTCGTACGTGTTCTTGGATCTCATGGCCGAGTTCGCGCCAGCCAGACGCCGGGTCGCCGGGACGCCCGACGCCCCATCTTGCCGTGCCCTGCAGGGTCTGAGTCGTTTCGACCGGGAAGCGCCGGATGTTCACGGATCTGGCGAGGCTGACGTGGTCGCCGCAAGTATGGCATTGGACTGCTTCGTTCCCGTCCATGTCGGTCGTCTCGAAACGGGTGCGCCGTCATGTGTAGGCGCGAGTGTCACTGAGTTGCCGCGCTCGGTCGGGAGTTCTATCGGACGGTTCAGTTAATCGCTTGACCGCCTCGTGGCACTTCGGCAGGTTCAGCCCGTGTCGCTTCGGGTTTTCCCTAGCAGAGCAGGCCGTTCCGGTCGCTGTGCAGCGGAGTGTTCTACGCTACGCGCGGGCGTTGGAAGGCGATGGTTGCCGCGTCGAGGACGAGCAGCGCCATGGCGATGAGACCCCAATGCGAGACGGTCGGCACGGCGCCTCCGGCGAGTGGGCACTGCATGCACGGTCCGTCCGCCACGGGGCGCAGGCAGATCGAATCGGCCGGATTTGCGGGGGCTTGGTAGCAGACCGCCTCGCAGCATGGCGTTCCATCTAGCGCCACGGCATATCCGGGCCGGTAGTAGGGATTGCAGAATGGCAGATCCGTGCAGCTCGGTCCGTGGCAAAAAGGTCCGTTGGTGGCGACCAGTTGAATCGGTGGTGGTAGCCAGATTCGCGACTCGCCGCCGCCGCGCGGAGCGAACTCCCACCGCGCGTCCAGCAGAAGCTCGGAGTCGAATCTGCCGCCGTTGGCGTGTGTCTTGCACGCGGTGATCGTGCCGAGCGACGCGACGCGCACGCTCAGCCCCGCCACATCCCATTGCTCGGGGTCCTGTCCGCCATTGTAGGTTACGCTAATCGGCGCGCAGCCTTCCATGCTGAGCTGGATCATCTCGAATTCGGCCGTCGCGCAGGGATCGAGCGTCATGGTGTCGAATCTGAACATGACGGTGTCCGTGAATCCCTGACCAAGCAGCACCGTGCCGACGTATGGATCGGACCCCGGCCCGAAGAAGTCAGCCGGGATGGGAGGGTACGCGCCGGCGCCGCCGAACGCGGCGCTGCTGATTCCCTCGGCGCACGTACTGGCGAACCAACAGTCGTGCCCCGGCGGAATCGCGACTGGGCAAGTGGTCGTGGCGCAGCTTGTTCCGTCACCTTGATACGAGCCGCCGAACGCATCGCACTCAGTTGCGTCCGCCACGTCGCTGCACGTGCCGTCGTTCATGCAGCACGCTGAGCCGGTACCGTGCCACTCTGACGGTCGGGCAGTGGTTCCAGGAATAGCCGAAGCCACATGCGCGGCGCAGAGGGGCATTGCGAACACGCCGAGTACGAGGCTACGTGATGACATCGCTAGTACCGAAGTTCGTCAGGCGGGCAGCGCCTCTGGAATACCATTAACCAACGGGTCTCGCCAACATCGGGCGATACACCCTGGAAGAACTAGCCTCCGCTACACACCGATGTCACCAGTGTAGCGGGAACGCGGTGTGGAGTGTGAACCAAAAAAGGTCCGTCCGCCCGGCACGTTGGCAGGCGGTGGATTCGGTTCGTGGCGTTCGTCCTACGCTACTCGCAGGCGTTTGAAAGCGATGGTTGCCGCCGCAAGGACCAGCAGTGCCATGGCGGTGAGACCCCACTCGGAGAGCGTCGGAATGGGCGGTCCGTTCTGCCCGCGCAAATCGAGGGCAATTCCTTCCGGGTCAATGGCCAAGGTCCCGAGATTCTCGATGTTCGAGCCGTCGAGATTGGCCCTTCGGATGGTGTCGGGAGCGACGAATTCGTTGTCGGTCCAGTATACCTTGCCCGCGACAAGGTCCAGAGCAAGGTCGCTCATGCTGTGTACGTCGTTTGAGGTCAGGATGGTTTCGATGACCGTTCCGTCGAGGTTGGCCCGAAGCAGGCGGGCGTCGTCGGTGGAAGCCGAGGAGCTCCAGTACATCTTGCCGGCCGGAATGTCGAGTGCCAACCCGACGGGCCGTCCCGTGCCGACCAGCAGCAGGTACTCGACGGAGGAGCCATCGAGATTGGCACGCCCGATCGTGCCGAGGTTCAAGGCCGTGAAGTACATCTTCCCGCCGGCCGGGTCGAGCGCGATGTCCCAGAGGTTGCCCGGGTCCATTTCGACGAGATCCTCGATGTTCGACCCGTCGAGGTTCGCGCGGCGAATCATGCGCGCGCTAGGCGTACGTCCCGTCCAGTACATCTTGCCGGCTGAAAGGTCGAGGGCGATCTGCACCGCACCATCGGCCGATGCGCCGACGATGATATCCTCGGCGTTTCCCCCGTCGAGATCGGCGCGCCGGATCTTCTCTTCGACCGGATTGGTCCAGTAGACCTTGAGGTTGGCCGGATCGAGGGCTATGCCGAAGGCGTCGCGCATCCCACCTGCGAGGGTCTCGGAGCCCGCACCACTCAGGTTGGCTCTTCTGATCTCGGCGCCGGCCCAAACTTCCTCCGGGCCGCGATCCGCCCAGTAGACGGTTTGAGCGGAGGCACTGGCGACTCCAGCGATCACCATAGCGATAGCGGCGATTCTGGTAGCGAACATGACTACACCACACCTGAGTTGAGTAAGCTCGAACAGGGGAACTCTCCGACTGTTTCGGAGATGGTAGCGCCCAGTGGTGTCGACTTCAACCCGGGGAATGCCGATGTGAAGCCTGATGCCGCGCCCGCAAACGGGCGAACCGCTCATGCACGCTCGGGCCGCCACGACAGCGTGCCATTTAACGCGGCTGTCCCAGGACCGATCGGTAGATACTGTTGAAAAGGAACTTGAAGGTGCCGTGGGGTTGGCCGCGGAACTGGGTGCGGAAGCCGAGCAGCACGATGCGGCCATCGCCGGTGGCGACCTCGCAGACGGCTGTGCGATTACGCAGCCACTGTTCACCCAGTACCCAGCCGGAAAGCAATACGATGTTGTCCGAGTAGGTAGCCGCGGAGGTTGTGGGTTGGTCCTTCACCTTGGCTTCGATCTCGGCGTCGGTAAGCACGACGGTCCGCTCGGCGACATTCTGTTTGCCCTTCTCGTTGTCCGTGTCGCTGTCCTTCTTCTTCGGGGGCTTGAGTGCAGCCTCGCCGATGGTGAACGCCTTGGATCGAACGAAGTAGGCGGCCGCCTCGTCGTCAAAGCCGTAGCCCAGCGGATGTGTGTTGTCGACGCGGATGCGCAGCAGCGATCCCGGACAGAAGAAGTCCTTGCGTGGAACACCCTTGAGCACATCGCGAACGGGCACGCGCAGGACGTCGGTCGCCAGTTCCGTCGCCGTATCCATAAGCACGAGCGTGCCGCCCGCGCGGACGAACCGTTCCAGTGCCATCGCGCCGTCGTCGCCGATGCCGCCGGCATAGGGCGGCGGCATGTCCTTGTCACTGACGCCGCCGAGCATCGACTTGAGCCGCTGGTCCGGCATGATGATGCAGTCGAACCGATCGCGGAGGTTATCCGCGCGAATTTCCGCGTTGTGGATGGTCGTGAAGGGGAACTCGAACCGTTCGAGTACGAGCCGCGTCCACCCTTCGTCCATGTTGGCGGTAAAGGGTTGATAGAGCGCGGTCCGCGGCCGACCCATGGCACGGAGCTTTGACGCGTCCGGCATCCGCTCAATAGGTTGAAGCCTCGCGGGCAATCGACGCGTCAGCTCCTGGACTCGCCGAATCAAGTCAGCCACGCGATCGCCTGCTTTGATGACGATGCTCCCGGCGGGGTAGCCTTCAATCCCCTCGGTGAGAACGGAGGTTTCGTACCCCGCTTCGAGCAACGAGTTGACCGCGGCGTAGTCGGCGTTGCCGAATCGCTTGGTCATGTAGCCGGCCGGCAGGAACGTCGGCGTGGGTACGACCTTCGTCGCTTTGACATCGGTGACACGCGTGAGGTCGGCCTGGAAAGGTGAGACAGCCGCCACCACGCGGACGCCCATTTGCAGCGGCAGCGTCCACCCGGCTGTGTCATAAGGGGACTCAGCCGGCCCTTCCGGATAGACCCTGCGGTCGGGGTACTCCTGCCGCTCCATCATGTCTTTGAGGTGCGGGCGGTAGGGTTGCGACGCGAGCATGACGTGCGTGCCTCGCGGGTACTCGATGCCATCCGCGACGAACGGCTCGGTGGCGAAGTGTATTTCGATGCCGGACTGTTCGAGCACGTCGAGCATGTGGGCGGCACTGCCGGGGTCACGCTGATAGGGCGGCACGAGCCACGCGAAGGGCGGCTCATCGTGGCCCGTCTGGATCGCCTTCTCGCTGAGCGTGAGGTGGTTGCGCACGAAGCGATCGCGGTATCGCGCACCGAGCGTAAAGAGCGATTCGCACGCGATCAACTCATAGTCGACCACGTCGCGCAGGCGCCACCATCCGCCGGGCCAGGGCTCGGGGAAGTTGACGGCTGGGGCGTACTGCGGGAGCCCGCGTCCGCCGCCACGCAGCTCGCGATACTCCTGGAACACGGGCGACGCGACCTTGGCACTCGCCGCTTCGGTGAGTATGCCGACGATGTTATGGCGGTAGGGCGTCGTGCGGTTTCCGCCGGCCCACCAGTTGTCGAAGATGGCCTTGAAGACTACGCCGGTCTTGCCGTTTTCCTGAAGTTCGGTCGCCATGTGCCCGCCGATGATCAGCAGCGACTGGTGGATCAACGGGTCTACGTTCGGGTTGACCGGATCGAAAAACGGCGGGACGAAGAATCGAGCTGAGCGGTTGCCCATTTGGTGGATGTCGTAGAGGATCGTCGGGTTCCACTCCTTGTAGAGCACCCGCGTGAGGATTCGCGTTTCTTGAAGGTTGAGCATGAACCAGTCGCGGTTGTTGTCGTGCCCGGCGTACTTCTGATAGAGCCACGGCATGCGCCCGCCCTCGAAGGGCGTGCCGAGGTACTGGTCGTACCAGTCGACGACTTTGTCGTTTCCGTCCGGGTTGGCCGACGGCACGAGCAGGATGATGCAGCGATCGAGGATCTCGCGCGTGCGGGCGTCGTCGCGCGTGGCGAGGTCGTAGGCGAGTTCCATGGCCATCTGCGAGCCGGCGCATTCGCTGGAGTGCAGGCCGGCTGCGACGAGGATCGTCGTCTTGGCGTCGCGCAGCAGTTTCGTACGCTCGTCGTCTTCCGCGATCAGGCGAGGGTCAGCCAGCCGGGCCTGCATATCGCGATAGGTGTCGAGGTTGCGAATCGTTTCGGCGCTGCTGATCTCGCAGAGTAGGTAGTCGTTGCCTTCGGTCGTGGTTCCGACACGGCGCACGTTGACGCGATCGGAAGCAGTGCCGAGAGCGTCGAAGTACTCGACGATCTTTGCCCATTTCGCGAGGCGATAGTCCTCACCGACTTCGTGTCCGATGACGGACGCGGGTGTCGGAACGCGTTGTGCCGCCGCGGTTGACGCTATGGAAAGGCACAGGCCGATGGCTGCGAAAGTCAAGGGGCGGACTGAGTGGATGCTTCGCGTCATGCTCTTGCCTCGAATGTGCTGCCAACGGACCGGCGCGTCCGACGGACTCGGTGGCGAGCGCGCTGACCGGGCGAATCGACTCGTGTACGGTTGCTGCAAGGGGTACGGGCGTGGAGCGGTTCTGTCAAACGCGGCGGGGTGTAGCGCTACCGGTTGCTCGCTGACCGCCGTGTTTCCGAACGGCGCGTGGGCCTTTCGAAATACGCAGACGGGCGGGTGGGCGATTCGTCGGGTGCCATTAGTGGCTCGTCCACCAGTCCGATCGCGCCAGGCTTACGGCCCGGTCATCAGCAGGTGCCATTCGGCGTAGTCGGCGGCGCCTAGCCGCGCATCGCCATTTGAATCGAAGACGCACAGGCAGGTGTCGGCCCATTCGGGCCGGCTTTCCGGCGCGTCGAAGCAAAGCTGCATGAACGCCGCATCGACGAGGTCGAATCGACCATCGTCGTTGAAGTCGCCGGGGAGTTGCGGGTCATCGCTTTCGTAAGCGCCCATGTCGATCCGACAGCCTTGGACTCGCGGGCTACCGTCCAGGTCAACCGCGTCCGCTTCGAGCGTTGTGGCCGGGTCACCTGTGTTGATGCAGGGCGAGCCAACTGACAGATGCAGATCGCCGAGGTCGTCGTCCTGAGTGCCCCATTTGCCATCGAGCCCGGGGGCAGGTGCAACCGCGAACAGCGGCTCGACGGAGACGTTGCCGTTCGTCCCCGTGGGGTCGTCAAGGCCGAAGTAGTCGTACTCGGCGTTGCCCGATACGCAGTTGGAGCGCATTGTCGGAGTGACGACGTAGTGGTATTCGGACACGTAGATTCCTGATGAGTTGAGCGCAACAATCGTGCCGGCAATTGTCGGCGAGCGTGAGGAGTGCAGGTACAGCCCGCCTCCTCCATCGCCCGCGCTGTTGCCCGTAACTGTGTTGTTCGCGATCGTGGGCAGGGGGTCGTACCCGGCGTACAATCCGCCTCCGAAGATACCGGCGGTGTTGCCGGTGATCACGTTGTTGACGATCATGGGATCGGCGTAGGAGGATAAGTACAGCCCGCCGCCGTTGTCGCCGGCCGTATTGCCCGTGATCATGCAGCCCTCGATCATAGGGGAGGAACTGTTCAGCGATAGGCCGCCGCCCCAGTTGCCGGCGCCGTTGCCCGTGACCGTGTTGTTCGCGAACGTGGGAGAGGACCACTTCAGGTACAGCCCGCCGCCGCCCCAGACCGCGCTGTTGTCGATGATCCTGTTCTTGGCGATTGTCGGAGAGGAGTCAAGCAGGTGCATGCCACCACCGACGCTGGCCACGTTGCCCGCGATCGTGTTGTTCACGATCGTCAGGGAGGAGTAAGACAGGTAGAAACCACCGCCGTGCTCTGCGTTCCCGCCAGTGATCGTGAAACCGTCGACGGTGCTGACACTGTAGCCGGCGTGCGCGGTCACGACCGAACCTTGCTGCCGTGCATCGAGGATCGTGGTGTGGGCGACCCAGTCCCGTTCGTGCCGCATCGTCTCCATGCCGGCGAAGCCGCCGTACACCTGCGTAAAGGAATTGAGTGCGATGCGCTCCTGGTACGTCCCACTGCGGACCCAGACTTCGCCGCCCAGTGCGGCAGCGGAATCGATCCCGGCCTGCACCGTCCGCTTGGCCGAGGCCCAGGAAGCGCCGTCGTTGGCGTCGTCTCCCACCGGGCTGACTCGCACTATCGCGTACGGCCCCTCCGCCCACACCGTGCCATCCGATTCATCGGCTCCGATGTCCACGGTTGCGCCTGCGGGCAGAATCCGGGGCTCGCCGTCCATATCGAAGTCGCCCCATGCGTCGGCGTTGTCTCCGGCGTCCCGGCAGGGTGAATTCGGCTGGATGTGCAGGTTCCCGTACCGCGGATCGGCGAGTTCGGGGTCGGCTGAGATGTTCCCGTCGGTACCCGTGGGGTCAGCAAGACCATGGTAGTCGTAGTCAGCATTGCCGTAGACGCAGTTGTGGCGCAGCGTTGGCGTGCCATCGCCTTCCAGGCGGACGCCCGAAGAGTTGAACGCGATGATCGTGTTCACGATTGTGGGCGACGACAAATACTCCACTCTCAGTCCGCCGGAGTCCGTGGCCCAGTTGCCTACGATCGTGTTGTTTGCGATCGTCGGCGAGGAAAGGCGCAAGAGCAAGCCGCCGCCGCCACGGGCGCCGTTGCCCGCGATCAGGTTGTTCGCGATCGTCGGCGAGGACTCGCTGAGGTCCAACCCGCCGCCGCCGTTGGCGCTGTTGTTCGAGATCACGTTGTTCGCGATCGTGGGAGAGGACTGCAGCAGTCCGAGTCCGCCTCCAAGGGTCCCGGTGTTACCCGTGATGGTGTTCCTTACGATCGTCGGGGATGCACTGTACAGGTCAAGACCGCCGCCTGAACTGGCGCTGTTGCCGGTGATCGCGTTCCCGACGATCGTCGAAGAGGATTCCTGTGCGTAGAGCCCACCCCCGTTCGTTCCGGTGTTGGCCGTGATCGCGTTGTTCGCCACCGTTGGCGAGGAGTCAAACAGGTATACCCCGCCACCGTATTCGCGGGAGTGCGCAAACGTGCCCGATCCGTTTGTGATCGTGAAGCCGTCGATGCGGGTTGTTTCGGTCGCACCTATCGGTCCGGTGACGACGCTGCCGGTCTGGTTGCCGTCGAGGATCGTTTCGTGGGTCGTCCAGTCCCGTTGCTCGAGTAGCGTCTCCGTGCCGGCGAAGCCGCCGTACATCTCGACGCCGAGGGCGAGCGTGAAGTTGCCCACGTATGTGCCGGCTGCTACCCAGATATGATCGCCGGGCTGGGCGGCGGTTAGTGCCGGGGGGAGCGTGTCGTAGGCCGTCGCCCAGGACAGTCCATCGCCGCCGGGAGCGGCGTCGTCATCGACATGGTAAATGGTCTGCGCGGCGGCGATCGGTCCGGAAACGAGCACGAACAGCAGTACCGTAGCGGTGCGTCGCACGTGGGCCCCCTCCTGAAGTAGGCAAGTTCAGCCGGCCCCGCGCTCGAAGACCGGGGGCACCGTTGTCATGATAACGATTTGTCGCCGATGATTCCAGATGAAAGCGAGGCACGGTGCGTGAAATCGGTAATCAGTAACCTGTAATTCGCAACTTGTTGTTAGGCAGACCCCCCTCAGTCCCCCCTTGGCAAGGGGGGAAGCTGTGCCCGGCCGGCCGTGGCACAGGTCCGCAACACTGCTCGAGAGCAGGGGCGCACACACCAGACACTGCTCGAAAGCAGTCGAACCCGACCTCTTCATGCGCCGTTGACCACACGGGCAAGCCGCTGCTTGCCCATGCCACCCAATGCGGAGTGGAGTTGCCTTGTTGGTGTGCTACTCCGCGTTCCATTTGAGGGCGGCGGTGAGCGGCTTCTTGGGGATTTCCGGGACTGTACAGTCCGGAGCGGGGAAGCCGACCGGGACGAGTAGATAGGGCTTCTCGTTGTCGGGCCGGCCGAGGATGTCGCGCAGGAACTTCATGGGGCTCGGTGTGTGGGTCAGTGTGGCGAGGCCGACTTGGTGACAGGCCATCAGGAACATGCCGGCTGCAATGCCGATCGACTCCGCCGGGTAGTAGCTCTGCACGCGTTTACCCTCCACCTCTTCCCAGTCGATGCGGAAGAGCACGACAAGCCACGGCGCCATTTCGAGATAGGGTTTGTCCGCGTCGGTGCCGAGCGGTTCGAGGGCTTCGAGCCAGTCGGGCGGGAATCGGCGGGAGTAGTTCTCGCGTTCCTCAGCCTCAGCCGCGAACCGTATCTTGCTCTTGAGCGCCGGGTCGTCGACGGCGACGAACCGCCACGGCTTGCGGTTGGCGCCGCTGGGCGCGGAGTGTCCGATCGCGATCACTTTCTCGATCACATCGCGCGACACGGGCTCCTCGCTGAAGTTGCGGCAACTACGCCGTGCGTCCATTTCCTCGAGAAGGGCGGCTGCGCGCTGCTGCATCTCCGCCTCGCTTCGGCGCGGGAACGTGTAGGCAATCTTCTTGGCTGGCATGGCCGGGCCTCCGAAAGTCGGTTTTCGACTTGCGGGTATTATCGCCGAGGAGCGCGGAGGACACAACGCGGGCGAGCACACCGCCATCAGCGGGGAAAGGCGCCAGGCGTTCCGCAAATCGGGCACGCAGTACCGTGTTTGGGCGTTCCGCGGATCCCACAAGCAGGGCATGTCGGTATCGGTTTTCTGCCTTTGGCCCGATCATGCGGGAACACGCGAGCGACCATACGATTGGACGACCATGCGAGCAGCAAGCCGATGCCCCCGCCGATCACTGCGGCGGTGGCGAAGGCAGCATAGAGGGGTAACTCGGAGTTCCGGCTGACTGAATCGTCTACGATGCCGGCGGGGATGAGCACAAAGTGGCACCATGCCTTCAGGATTGGGCTTGCACTTCGCGCTGCCCCCATCATCGCGAGCCCGACACCGACGCCCGCACCGAACACGAAGCCGACGGGGTACGCAAGGTAGCGAAATCCTTGGCCAAGAAGTACCAGCCTGGCGAGCGAGTCTGCCTCATTGGGCACGACTCCGACCGATCAACGTATCCGGCAGTTTCACGTCGGCACGCCGTCTCACGCATCCACTGTGATGGGTCGGACTATACGGGGAATCCTGCACTTGCATGACTGGGTCTCCCGAGTCGGATTCTGGCTTGCTGGTATTATCGCAGAAGAGTGCGGAGGATTCAACGCGGCGGCGGGCTTGGCTTGGATTGCGCACGAGGGCTGAGCGATCGACGAGTGCCGGCACTGGTGGGCCAGCCACCAGTGGCACCCGCCGGGTGAATAGGGGGCGAGCCTGGACGAGCTTCAGACGCGGCGCAAAGCGGCACCGTGCGATGGGCAGTTATGCGTCACACGGTGCCGGCTTCGATTCCGAATTCAGAATTCGCTTTACACGTCGTTCGGCACGAAGATCCACCGACTACCGTCGGGGGCGTAGTCGAGCAGCTCGCCGTCGGCGAAGTAGAGCGCGATCTCGGTGGCGGCTGACTCCGGCGAGTCACTGCCGTGCACCAGATTGTAGGAGCGGCTTGCGCCGAAGTCGCCGCGGATCGTACCGGGGGCGGCCTCGTAACCGAAGGTCTTGCCCATCAGCGTGCGCGAGATGTCGATGCAGCGGTCGCCTTGCAGCACCATGACGACGACCGGTCCGCTGGTGATGTAGTCGATCAGGCCCGGGTAGAAGGGCTTGCCCTTGTGCGGGGCGTAGTGCTCTTCCGCCAACTCGCGGGCGATCTGCATGAGCTTCATGCCGGCAAGCACGAGGCCCTTGTCTTCGAATCGCTGAATGACGCGTCCGATGAGGCGTCGCTGAATGGTGTCCGGCTTGAGAATGATGAGCGTGCGTTCCACTTGTCCGTTCCTTATGGCTTAGTATCAAGCCCGGCTTAGGCCGGGTCGGTGGTCTGCTATAGCGCGGTCCTTCGCGCGTGCCCGCGACCTCGCGGGCTGCAAAGAGGGCGTGTTATAACGTCAATCGAGCCGGACGCAAGATGCGTGCGGTGACACGACCGAAACGGGATTTCGGCTCCATACAAGGTCACGGGAGTGCCTCGCCGGGTGGCATGGGCAAACTCGTTTGCCCGTGTTCGTCCGGGCTCCGACACGGACAAGCTGCAGCTTGTCCGTGGCACCCGGCGGGCCTACGGTACCGGCGGGACATGTTGCGTCCGAGTCTCGGGGAAGGCGCCGTGGAGTCTACTGACCCCCTCGGATGGCTGACACCATGGCGTCGAGGTTCGCCGGCGGGACAAGGTCCGGGTCGTAGGTACACCCGGCTGAGATCACCATGGGGTGGCCACCCGCTTGGCTTAGCGCGTCGCGGACCTCGGCTGCGACGTCCTCGGGCGTGCCGCTGGGCAGGGTCGAGAGGTTGTCGACACCTGCGCAGACAGCCGGCTTGATTCGACCGATCACGTTGTCGATTGCAGGTCCGCCTGCCCGATCCGCCCAGTTGATCACTTGGACGGGGTAGTCGGCGAAGGCATCGAAGTCGCGCGCGACGCCGCAGACATGGAGCATGTTGAACTCGGCGCCGCGGGCGGCTGTCAGCACTTGGCCGTCGCCCGTGCGCACCATCTCGTTGTAGGTGTCGAGGCCGTTCGCTTCGGTGTCGACCCAATCGTCGCGCACGCTCATGTAGATGCCGTCGGCGCCGGCTTCGATGCATCGTGTGGCGAAGTTGGCGAGCGATGCGGCGATAGCGTCGAGCGCCATGGCGACGGCTGCGCGGTCTTCTTGAAGGAGTTCGGTGAGGCGCGCATCGACGGGATTGACCGGCCCGCCGAGCACGGGCGGTTTGTGCGTGTTGTCGGTACGCGGCGTGACGACGCGGCGCAGCACTGTCCAGGCGCTGAACACCGTGGTCGTCGTCAGCACCTCGCCCTCGAGCTGTTCGGTCAGGGTCTTGATCACGTCGAGCTGCCGAGCGAACTCCGGCTCGTCACCCGTGAGCACGGGAAGATCGCGCAGGTCAGCCGCCGTTTCGATTGCGGGCTGGGCGGGGTACCCGTTGTCGTTCATGATCTTGAGGAAGTCGAGGTCGAAGCGCGTTAGGTGTCCGAGATGCGCATCGACGGCGCCTTGCCCACAGCAGCCTTCGTGGGGGAAGTGGTACCAGAAGCTGACGGGCGGCCGATCCGGTTGCTCGCCCGCGATCACCGCTCGCACGCGTTCGATTTTGGTCATGGATGCCATGCCTCACAGATAGAGCCGTGTTGCCCACAGGTCAAGGGAGCACGATGCGAGTGGCGTCGTTGCGTGACCGGCGCAAAGAAAGAGGCGCATCGGTGTGATGCGCCTCGGTGGTCCAAGGGTCGTCTTGTCTTGTCCTCGTTACGGACGGCCGATCTTTGCGCCCTTGTCCTCGACGTCGGCGGTCGCCAGTGTCGGATGATCCAGGCCGAGCAGGTGTACGCGCATCATGAGCAGTGCGACGTTGAGCTGCGGGTCGGTCTTGGGGCGATCGTTTTCGTCCGGCTGCTCAATCGGCGGAAGCTCGTCCTTCTTCTTCTTGTCCGCATCCGCCACGGCCTCCTTATCGCCGTCGGCGTCCTTCTCGCCGTCCTTCTTCTCGGCAGCGTCTGCGTCGGCTACCGCGTCCTTGTCCTTCTCTTCTTCCTTGTCGACTTTGTCTTTGTCGCCATCCTTGTCATCCGCCTTGGCTTGTGCGTCGTCTTCGTCGACCTTTTCCTTCGCGGGTCCGATCCGTTCGGCTTCGCGCCACATCAGGTAGAGGTTCATCCACTCCTTGCGCACGAGCCGCAGGGGCACGTCGGGTTCCACGCCCCAGGTATCGGCGGTGGGGTCGCGATGGAGCGAGACGCCGCTCGGCAGATAGTACTTCGCCGTCGTGATCTTGAGCTTCGCCTTCGAACGCCCCAGCGGGATCAGGTTCTGCACGCTGAATTTGCCGAAGGTCCGTTCGCCCACGACGATCCCGCGGCCATTGTCCCGGATCGCTCCGGCGACGATCTCCGACGCACTGGCACTCGCCTCGTCCGTCAGGACGACGACGGGCAGATCGGAATAGGGCCCCTCGTGCGGCGCCGTGAAGGTCTGGTTTTCCGAGCGTTCGCGCCCCTTCGTGCTGACGACCACATCGCGCCGCTTGAGGAACAGCGAGGAGATGTTCCACGCCGAATCAAGCAGTCCGCCGGGGTTGCCGCGAAGGTCGAGCACGAGCCCGCGCATGCCGTTGGCTTCGAGCTCGCTCAGGACATTCGTCATATCTTCGTACGTGTTTCGCTGGAAGTTCGTGAGCCTGACGTAGCCCACGCCTTCCTCCTTGTCGAGCCAGTGATTCCAGCGAGTCTCGTGGTCCGGATCGCGTTGCTGCCCCTTGACCGACACGATCTTGATTCTGTCGCGCTTCAGCGGGAACTCGATGTCCTTGTCGCCTCGACGGACCGTCATGACGACTTCGGAACCCCTTGGGCCCGTGATCGTGCTGACGACCTTGTTGATCGAGAAGCCCTTGAGCGGCTTGCCGTTGACGAGCGTGATGATGTCGCCGGCCTGGACCCCCGCGCGATAGGCCGGCGAGTCTTCGAGCGGCGTGACCACTTCGATCTCGTCGGTCAGACGGTTCTTGACGATCGAGATACCGACGCCGATGAAGTCGCCCTGCGTGTGCTTGCGGAATTCCTCCTCGGCTGCGGGCCAGATGACCGTCGTGTAGTCATCGAGCGGTTCGAGCGCCCCGCGCATCAGTTCGCTGACCACCAGCGACTCGGGAAGCCGCACGGTCTGCTTGTTGATATCGCGGATCACACGGCGGAAGTGCCGCGTACATGCCCTGCGATCGAGGCCCGGCTCGGTCCGAACCTGATCCAGCTTGGCCTGAATCCTCGCCTTGAAGTCATGGCGGTCGTCGTCGTCTGCGAGCTGGTCGAACTGCTTCTGTGCCGACTTCGAGTCGGCGAGAATCAGCAGTTGCTCGAGCGCGGTTTCGCACATCAGTTTGAAGTCGGCCTCTTGGACGTAGTAGTCGCCGATGTACTCCAGCGCCATCTCGGCGTCTTCCCATCGAACCTTCTCGATCTGCTCCTCCCAGTGGTGGTCTTCCTCGAACATGGTGTCCAGGCGCCAAAGCGTCTGCACCTCACGTTCGAGCTTCTGGTAGCGAGGCTCTCGTTCGTACAGCGTCGAAAGACTGCTGTAGATTCGCCAGGCGTCCCGCCATTCACTTTCCTTGCGGTACTCCTTCGCCTTGGCGAGGGCCTCCTTCGTGAGCGTCGCGAGCCAATCCGCCTTGAGTAACTCGTCGCGGTCGGCTGCGACGTCGTGGGCAAGAATCGTGTTGTTGAGCGCAAGGTTGTATTCCTTCCGCTCCATGCGCTCTTTGGCGTATCGCACGTATTTTTCGAAGTCGACCTTGTCCATGGCCTTGCGGTCGACCTGCTCCTTCTCGAACTCTTCGAGCCAGGTCAGGACCTTATCGGTCAGTGGAACGCCGCGAGGCACCTTGCGCAAACGTACCGCCGCTTCGTTGAAGTCTCCCCGCTCGACGAGATCGAGGCCCTGTTGCCATATCTGGTTCTGGTTGGGGTTCGTCGCCTGGCGCGGATCGTCCGCTCCGAGCGCGACACCCGTCGCGGCCAGTAGGGACACTGCGAGGGCATATCGCCACCAGGTACGGGCGCTTGAAGTGCGGTACTGCATCGTCACTCTTTCGCTCTCCTTTCGAACCCGTCGAATCTGATCAACGCCGTCGACGGGCCAGCCAATCCGGGCAGGCCGTGCCGCGTGATGGCGCACAAGTCGAACGCCAAATACGTCACGTCTCATCGCGCAGGGACAACCGGGCCCGGGGGCGCAGCTTCCGAGGCCTGCATCACTCGCTCGTTAGCTGAACCATACAATACAACCATTCTAAGCCTGATAAGAAGCCCGGTCCACCGATGTGACGGGCCGGTGACGGTTCCCGACAACCACCACACGGGTGAAAAAGCGGCCCTTTATTGTGTCGACCGTTCGAACCGACGCGGTTAACACACCGACGTCAGCGGGGCCGCGGGACGCTCGGTGGTTACATTTTCGGACATCCGCCGGCCTGCGGGAACGGCTGCAGGCGGTCGGCCTCCGCGCGTTGCCGGCGGCGATTGAACCGCAGCACTATTCCTTGTACGTTCCACCGCCGTCGCGGTTTCGGCCGCGGGCCCCGGTCGCGGCTCGCCCGCGACCGAAAGTCGGCGCGCAACAACGTCCCTGGGAGTCAACCTTGGCCGCCTCCTCGTTTATTCGCGTATTCGGCGCACGACAGCACAATTTACAGAACATTGACGTGACGCTGCCGCGCGGCGTGCTGACCGTGATCACGGGCTTGTCCGGTTCCGGGAAGAGCTCCCTGGCGTTCGACACGATCTACGCGGAAGGGCAGCGCAAGTACGTCGAGTCGCTGTCTGCCTACGCGCGCCAATTCCTCGAACAGATGCAGAAGCCGGATGTGGATCGAATCGAGGGCTTGAGCCCGACGATCGCCATCGAGCAGCGGGCGGCCAGCGCGTCCCCGCGGTCCACCGTCGCGACCAGCACCGAGATCTACGACTATCTGCGAGTCCTCTTCGCGCGCGCGGGCCAGCCCTTGTGCTGGTTGTGCGATCGTCCGATCGTGCGCCAGACCACGTCGCAGGTGGTCGATGCCGTGCTCTCGGGTCCGCAACGGCAACGCATCATGATCCTGGCGCCGATCGTCCGCGACCAGCGGGGCGGGCACAAAACGGTTATCGAATCGGTCATCAAACGAGGATTCATCCGAGCGAGGATCGACGGCGACATCGTCATGCTCGAGGACATCGAGCCGCTGTCCGCCCGCAAGAAGCACACGATCGAGGTGGTCGTGGACCGGCTCGCCATCAAAGAAGAGATCGCGGTCAGGCTCGCCGACAGCATCGAAACGGCGACGAGCCTCTCCGGTGGACAAGTCGTCATCACGGCGGAGGTCGCGCCGGACAAGTGGTCCGACGAGCGTTACAGCGCCGCGCTGGCATGCCCGGAGCACCCCGAGGTCCGCGTCGACGCGCTGACGCCCCAACTCTTCAGCTTCAACTCGCCGTACGGGGCCTGCTCGGAATGTCATGGCCTCGGCACCACCATGGAGTTCGACTCCGATCTGGTCGTACCCGATCCCAACGCGTCGCTCGCCGGCGGCGCGATAGCGGCGTGGAAACAGCCGGGTAAGCGGGCGGGCGCGGTGTATGCCGACATGCTCGAGGCGTTCTGTACGTCGTTCGGCGTGCTCCCGGACGTGCCTTACCGCAACATCCCCGAGCCTTTGCGCCGAATCCTGATGCACGGCACCGACGATGCCGACGCCAAGCGGCACGGCGCCGCGTTCGAGGGCGTCATCCCCAATCTGAAACGCCGGTGGGAGACGACCGATTCCGAATCACTCAAGCAGCGACTTCACGCCTTCCTGGATGAATCTCCGTGCGACGCGTGCAGAGGCTCCCGCCTGCAGCCGGCGGCACTTTGCGTCAAACTCGATGGGCGAAGCATCATCGACGTGACGCGCATGACGATCGCCGAGGCGGCCGGCTTCTTCGACGCGGTGTCACTGACCGGCGAGATCAAGACCATCGCCGATCCGCTCGTCCGAGAGATCAGACAGCGACTCGGCTTCATGTGCGATGTGGGCGTCGACTACCTGGCACTTAGCCGATCCAGCGCGTCGCTCTCGGGTGGAGAGTGGCAGCGCATCCGCCTGGCAACGCAGATCGGCAGCGGCCTCGCCGGCGTCTGCTACGTGCTGGATGAGCCGACCATCGGCCTGCACCCGCGCGACAGCAAACGGCTCACCGAGATCCTGGGACAACTCGCGTCGCTCGACAACACCGTCATCGTCGTCGAGCACGATGAGGAGGTGATCGCCGGGGCGTCCTACATGGTCGACATCGGACCCGGCGCGGGCGCCAAGGGCGGACGACTCATCGCATCAGGAACGCCGGAGACGGTCTTGGCGTGCGAAGATTCGAGCACGGCCAAGTATCTGACCGGACGGCTGACCATTCCGGTGCCGCAGGAGCGGCGCGCGGTCAATTGGGACTTCGCCACCGAACTGCTCGGTGTCACCGCCAACAACCTGACCGACATCAATGTCCGCTTCCCGCTCGGGTGCTTTGTCTGCGTGACCGGAGTCTCGGGAAGCGGCAAGAGCACACTGGTCAACCAGGTGCTGCTGCGCGTGCTGAGGCGACGGCTCGGCAGAAGCGGCCCCAAGCCCGGCGAGTTCAAACGCATCGTCGACAGCAATCTGATCGACAAGGTGATCGAGGTCGACCAGGTGCCGATCGGCCGCACCCCGCGAAGCACGCCCGCGACGTATGTCGGCGTGTTCGACCTGATCCGGCAACTCTACGCCAAAACGCGCGAGGCGAAGATCCGCGGCTACACACCCGCGAGGTTCAGCTTCAACGTCAAGGGCGGTCGATGCGAGCACTGTGAAGGCCAGGGCGTAAAGCGGATCACGATGCACTTTCTCCCCGACGTGTTCGTGACGTGCAGCGCGTGCTCAGGATCGCGATACAGCCGCGAGACGCTCGAGGTCCGCTATCGCGGCAAGACCGTGGCTGACGTGCTCGATATGGCGGTCGATGAGGCCGTCGCCTTCTTCGAGAACATGGCGAACATCCGCGATCGCTTGAAGGCGCTCAAGGATGTGGGCTTGGGCTACATGACCCTGGGGCAGTCGTCCGCCACGCTATCTGGCGGCGAGGCGCAGCGCGTCAAGCTGGCGGCTGAGCTGAAGAAGTCCGCCGAAGGCCACACGATGTACATCCTGGACGAACCGACCACCGGCCTCCACTTCGCCGACATCCGCAACCTGTTGGGGGTCCTGAACCGCTTGGTCAATCGCGGCCACACCGTGCTGGTGATCGAGCACAACCTCGACGTGATCAAGATGGCCGACTGGATCATCGACCTGGGGCCGGAAGGCGGCGGCGAGGGTGGCCGGGTCGTGGTGGAAGGTCCGCCCGAGGTCGTGGCAGAGCACCCCACAAGCCACACGGGTCGGTTCCTCAGCGACCGTCTTGCGGGGTTGCCTCCGATGCGAACGTAGCGGTCGGCCTGGCTCGCTGTAGGAAGCTGACGAACGTCTTCACTGGCTGATAGCCCTCGCACCGGCTGACCACGTGGCCTCTGGAATCCACGATGGCGTACGTGGGCGTGCCCAGAACACGAAACTCGTTGGCCAGATCGTGGTGTATCGCCGTGTCGACTCGAATCGGGATGAAGGCGCCGAGTTGCTCTCGCACGGCGCCCGAGCCTAGCACGATTCTGTCCATCGCGCTGCACGGCGCACAGCCATCCATGTGGAATGCCAGCAATACGCGGCGCTGGTCCGTGGCGGCTCGCGACAGGGCGGTTTCGTAGTCGGTGCTCCATTCGGCGAGGGTGCTCGCGGGCCGAAGGGCGAGGAAATAAAGGCACACCAAACCGACCACGGCGAGAAGCGGCGTCCACCGTGCGACGAAACCGCGCGCATCTGAATTCACTTGGTGCAATGTCGTATCCATCCACGCGGCGTAACCACGGCTGGGCGCGTGCTATTTCCGCCATTTGTTGTGGAACTGTCGGCCGCGGCAGCGAAAGGATGCGGCGCCTTATCGGCCGTGGCGATGTGGCGCCTACTTTCCGATGGTATCACCGGCTTGCTCGTCGGCCTCGACGATGGTGGCCTTGACGTCGCCGCCCTTGGTGAGCCGCAGCTCCATGACCTTGTGCGTGCGCGAACAGGTCATGTGGATGGTCGTTTCCGGCATATCGAACGAGTGGGATTGACCACACGCCGGGCAATCGAAGCGTACAAGCATAACTGAACTCCTCCACGGGCTCGGCGGCCACGCGTCCTCCACGCGCCGCTACCGCGCTGCATATTCCTCCAGGGCTCTGTCGCCCGCCGCCGGCCGGGTGGCATGGGCAAACTCGTTTGCCCGTGCGCGGTACGGTCGATGGGAAAGCTCGTTTGCCCGGGCGCGGTCAGGTTCGAGACACACGGGCAAGCTGCTGCTTGCCCGTGCCACCCATCAACGGTGAAACCCACGCAGCCACGGCCCGGATCGTAGCCGCAAACCCCGGCGTCTGGCAAACCTGCCCGGGACCCGCCCACGTGGCTCGCCGGGCTGTAACGCGAGGTGGGTGCAGGGTTTACGCCCGCCGCCGGCCGTGGCGGCGCCTTCAGTCCGCCTGTCGCGAAGCATCTCGCCATTGCCCGGGACGGTTGGGAATTGCGTGGCACTGCCGGTGTCGCCTATACTTCAGCCCCCCTATTTGACTTCCCGTGTGTGTTGCACGCTATTACATAAGGGGGCAAGCATGTTGCAGTTCCGTCCGACCTGTTTCTATGCCACTGTGGCGACACTGACTGTCTTGATCGTCTGCGCGACAGTTCGCGCTCAGTTTCCGGCGCGGTGCATGTCGAAGAGCATCGGGGCCCCCCGAATCGCAAGTGGAGATCCGACTCCAGAGGCACTCGGTAAGCGAGGCGATGGGACTGGCTCCGCGGGTAGTTGCTGCGGTGTCGGCGGCGCGCTCGATTGTCATGATCACTGGCCGCAGGGAGCTTGTGAGGCTGCCGGCGGCGTTTGGCGGGAGGGGGGAGCATGCTCCGGTTTGGACGTGCATCCCGCGGACGGCGTGGATGACGCATGCTGCGCGTGTTTCACGGACTCGGCGTGCGACGATGGGAACCCATGTACGATTGATGAGTGCGACGTGGCTACAGGTGAGGTGGCGCATACGGTCGACCCCGGGGCCGTGTGCGACGACGGGAACCCCTGCAGCCCCGACGACGTATGTCAGAACGACGGTACTTGCCGAGGCGGCAGTTCGGACACGCCGTGTTCGAGCAGCGACGAATGTTCCGTCGGCGTGTGCGACGTTGATTCAGGCTTCTGTTGCCTTTTCGAATCGCACCTCTCACTTGAAGTCGGAGACAGCACGTATGCGGATACCCGTTGTTTCGACGCAGGCGGCCCCGTTATCGTCGACGTGTTGAAGGCCGCGACGCTCGATGCCCTCATCGGTGCGCAGTTTACGATCGGGTATGACCCGGATCGTCTGGACTTCGAGCATGTCGTGGGTAGTGAGAGCTTTCCGATGTTGATCTACACGGACGTGGACGTTGCCGCCGGGACCGTATTCGTCGCGGTCGGCGTAGCTCCGGGTGGCCAAGGGATGGCGGAGCCTGCGGTGATGGCGACGCTCACGTTCACGAAGACCGGAACATGCGGCGGCTGCGATCTGTGTTTCCATATCCCGCCGATACTCATATGGGAGCCGAACCTCGCGCCCGTCGTTTCGGTGTGCAGCGAGACGATCCGCCTTAACGGCGACATCGCGCTGAAGGCCCCGGGCAGTGTCAGTGTCTTGGCGGATCCCGACACGAATAGTGCGGTCGTCACATGGCCCCGCCTGTCCGCTTCGGATACCTGCGATGTCAGTTTCCCGAGAATCGAGTGCACAGCACGTCACGACGGCGGTAGACCTATCGGCCACTTGATAGCCCACGGCGGCCGATTCCCATTGGGGCGCTCGACTTTCGAGTGCACGACGGCCAATAGCTGCGGTGACACCGCTACGCGTCGATGGAGAGTCGTCGTGAGTGCCAAACCAGCGCCGCGGATCGGGCCCGCGCCGCGACGCTCGGCCCCTGAAGAAGATTCATAACCTGAAGGCAGTTCAGGGTTTAGAAGACGGGGCCCGCTGACGCGATCGGTCCACGGCCGGGAGGCCCGCGGGGCTGGCACGAAACACGCCGCGTTTTCTGCGCCAAAAGGGAGTCCGCCACGGGTGGCGGACTGCGGCATCTCGGCGGCGAGGCCCGCTCCACAGAGTCCGTTTTCCGTGCCGAATCTCACGGGTTCTCCGTTGCAATGAGGTCTTGGATTCCTGTATGATATAGTCTCTGAAGTATCTCGCGGGTGCATTCTGCGCTCACAGCAACGACACAGGAGGGTTTGACATGTCTCGTTCGTACCCGGTTTCTCGTGGTGTCTTCATGGCGGTACTTGTTGTCGTGGCCGTCTCGCCTGTCGCGGTGGCTCAAGGTCTGCTCGAAATGATCCCGACCGGCGCCAGTGGCGTTCAGGGCGTGGATTGGGAACTGGGTCCGGCCGCCAACGAAATCACGCTGACCGGTGGTGGTCAGAACGTCTATTTCGACATGATGATCTCGGGCTGGAACAGCACGGGTATGACGACGTACCAGGCCAGTCTCGACTGCCTGACGTTCGGCAGCGATAACGTCGGTACGCTGACGCCGATCTTCGTGCT
>JAJDDX010000060.1 GCA_029260055.1 Phycisphaerae bacterium | reverse complement strand
ACGGCTACTGTCTATCAGCCTTTCAGGCTGGGGCCGGCTTGCACCTGCAAAGCCCGACGGGCGCTGCCGATCGACGCTCCCGGATATGTGTAGAACAACGAGGGCGTTGCCCTGGGCTGTTGTTATCAGGCCCCTTCAGGGCCAATCGTGGCGACGGCAGCCGACACTTGGTGGATTCTCGATAGGCTGGAAGTGCCGGACGGCCTCATGTGATTCGTTGCCCGTCTGCCACGAGACGCGACGTACACGGGCAAATCCCGGCGCGCCGGGACCCATGCCACCCGTCCGTTTGCCCATGCCACCCATCATTGGTCGCTTGATGAAGCGCTAGTGGAGCTTGCCGCCGCGGAAGATGGCCCAGCTCAGCCACAAGCCCAGCACGCCGGCGACCAAGTAGCCGGCTATGCCGAGGTAGTGTACCTCGACACCGAACAGCGTGAGTTCGGATCGGGCGCTGACCACGACGCTGCTGCCGACGATGATGGCGGCGATGACGACCGCGAACGACAGCCGGTTGCTCGATCGATCCATTTCCTCGATCAACCGATCGATATTCTCGTGCTTGATGTGGAGCCGCCAGTTACCGGCTGAGAGGCTTCGCAGCAGATCGCGCACCTGGCGGGGTGCCTTGCTCGCGACCGTGACGAGGTCCCAGCCGAAACGAGTCGTCGCCCGAGCGATTCGCTGTGGCGAGAATCGCTCTCGCATGGCACGTTTGAGTCGCGGGGCGAGCGGTTCGAGGATGTTGAATTCGGGATCGAGCTGTGCCACGACCGTGGCTACCGTGCTGACCGCCTTGATGAGCTGTGCCATTTCCCGCGGGATGACGACGTCGTGCCTGCGCACCACGTCGACGAACTCGCTCAGGACGGTGGCGACATCGATGCGTTTGATCGGCAGGCCGTAGTACTTCGACAGCAGCATTTGGAGCGATCGCTGAAGGTGGCGACGGTTGGTGTCCGCTCCGACGGCGCCCATGTCGACCAACGTGTCGATCACCAGATCCATCTCGCCTTTGACGCACGCGTAGATGAGGATGACGAGTTCACTGATGAATTCCTCGGTAACGGTTCCCACCTGTCCGAAGTCGATCAAGCCGACCTCCGCCGGCGATGCGATCAGAATGTTCCCCGGGTGCGGATCGGCGTGAAAGATGCCCAGTTCGAGGACCTGTTTGAGGTAGGAATCCGCCAGGCGGCGCGCGACGAGCGATCGGTCGACATGGTTGCCATCAACCTTCCCGCCGCGCAGCAGGCGGTCCACGCTCCCTCCGTGGATCTTTCCGAGGGTCAGGACGCGCGCGCCTGTGTACTCCCAGTACACTTTCGGAATGACGATGCCTTCGTCGTCGGCGAAGGCGGCCGCGAAGTGCGCGGTCGTGGACGCCTCGTTGATGTAGTCGAGCTCGCGCGTGAGCATCTGGCCCAATTCATCGATGAGCATGCTCGGTTGATAGGCTCGCAGTTCAGGTACGAGGCTCTCGACCGATGTGGCCAACCACTCCAGCAACTCGAGATCGTGGCGCACGGTCTGTTCGACGCCGGGACGGCGCACCTTGACCACGACCTCGGTGCCGCCCAGCGTGATCGCGCTGTAGACCTGTCCGATGGAGCCGGTGGCAAACGGTGCGTCGTCGATTTCACGGAAACACGCCTCGATGGGCTTGCCGAGTTCGTCGGCGATCACCGTCATGGCGTCCGCGGTGTCAAACGGCGGCACATCGTCCTGAAGCTTGCGCAGTTCCACGAGCGCCTCAGCCGGCACCAGGTCGGAGCGCGTAGAGAGCAACTGTCCGAGCTTGATGAAGGTCGGGCCGAGGTCCGAGCAGACCATTGCGAGTCGCTGGCCGATCGCCGAAGCGCCGGCATCCACCGTCAGCGGCCTGCCTCTGCGGCGGAGCACCCATCCCGGCACGAAACGCGTGAGGTTGACCCTGGCGACGATGTGTCCAAACCCATGCTGCGTGAGGGTCGTGGCGATCTGGCGAAGTCGATTGAGGCCGCGGACACTGCGGGTGAAATGAAGCGGATTCATGATTCGATAGCGTCGCCGGTCTCGCCGCGACGGTCAAACGGCTTCCCGCGGGGGGCTCACTTGGGGCCACGGCGGCGCGGGGCGCGAGCAAGCGCACCGGACACGGAGACTACGTTCACCGCCGGCCGAGATGAACGTAGCAACGGCAAAACTAAAGTTGGGGTGCTATCTTTCGGAGAATAGCGGCGTCGTCGCGCCGGATTTTCGGGCAAAAGACGTCGCGCGGGACGCGCGTGGTGGCGACCACTATAGTAGACGTGAGGGCGGGGCCCCGGTTGCGTGGGCTCGCGTCCGGTAAACTGGATGGCTGGAGGCGGAATGACGTTCCACCTTGTTTTAGCCGATTGATTCAATCTCGGTTTTTCTTCGGAGCAATTACGATGAAGCGAACACTTGTTTTGGCACTGGCGATTTGCCTGACCGGCGGTATGGCGCAGGCGGCCGATCTGAACGTAACCGTGACGGCGGGCGGCGGCAGCAGCATCGATGTCGCTCCGGGCGGCACGGTGGACTACGTAATCACGGCCGAACTGAGCGATAACCTGAACGAAGGGCTCGCTCTGGTCGGGTTTGACCTCGCCTTCGATGGCGGTGACTTGGCGCAGGCCGACACGCCCGCCGCCGGCAACATGCTGCAGTTCGTGAGCCCGCAGGGCATCAACAACCCCGCCGGCTTTGGCGGCACGGTGATCAGCGGCGACCTGGCACAGGTCGGCGGCGGTCAGAACACGATCAACAACGACATCACGAATGCCCCGTTCCCGATCGGCACTCCGATTCTGGGTATTGCGTGGCCTAGTGCAGCAGAGATCGTGGCCACGGGTTCGCTGACGGCTCCGGCGGTCGAGGGCGCCTACACGCTGACGCTGTCGAGTCTGTTCGCCAACGTGATCATGCAGGGCGAGACGGGCAACCCGCCGCAGCCCCACAACTTCTGGAAGACCGAGGCGGCCGGCGTCGGCACGATCGGTAACCTGTCGATCAACGTCGTGGATGATGTCGTTTGCACGTTGGTGGGCACGACGCCGCCACCGTGCTCGATCGACGCGCGGTTCCCGCACGAAGCCAATAATGCGGGTGCCGTCTTTGGCTGGGACTCGATCGACCTCGACTTCACTTGCACGAGCTCGGGCGTTCCGTCGGCCAGCACTGCGGATTACACGCTTTCGGATCCGGGCCTAAACATCATCAGCGTAACGGTTGTTGGCTCCACTGCGACGGTCCAGTTTGATGCTGCGATCGCTCCGGGCCAGTGGACGTGCGTGACGGCGGACTTCGCGGACCCGGCGGGCCCAATGGGGAACAAGGCTTGCCTCGGCTACCTCCCGGCTGACGTTGACGGCAGCCTGACTTCGGATCCGTCGGATATCATCGCGGTCATCGACTGCATCAACGGCACCGCGGTGCACTCTTGTGAGCCGTGGAACGCCGATGTTGACCGGGGCGGCACGACCGACCCGTCGGACATCATCGCGGTGATCGACCTGCTGAACGGTGCGAGCCAGTTCGCGTCGTGGTTCGGTGCGAACCTGCCGGCGACGGCTGATTGCCCGTAGAGGCGGGCGTTAGCTGATATGGCCCGACTTCGGGCTGTTTGGACAATGAACGACGGCGGCGTGAGGGACTTCAAGCGTTCCTTCACGCCGCCGTTTTCTTATGTGGCGGTGGTATCGGCCAAGCGGCCCGGCTACTATTCAGTGCCGCCGGCTGAGGTGGGGTGGTCAGTGGCCGACGCCTCGCACTGGTGCCGCTCGCGACCCTATCGGACGTTGGGTTGCGTGGTGATGGACGCTTGGGCTTGCCGAATAATACAACGGCGGTTGCCGGGTCGGGTGGAGCTTCGCTCGGCGGTACGCGGGATGAATGTGGATAGAAAGGTGGATGTCATGCGACGTTGGATGACCCTGGCTGCGGTAACGGCATGCACGGCGATTGGCTCGTCAGCGAGGGGCAACGTGGTGATTACCCTCGATGCGACGGACGCCGGCGGCACGCCGATCACGGGCGAACTGGCTGCGGGTACCGTTGTCGACGTGGCGATCTCGCTTTCCGTGGATGGTGACGACAATCCGCTGGCGGACGTTCGTCTCATTGAGTTTGGCTTCGCGCCTACCGATGCGACGCTGGCACTCAGTGACTTCGCGTGGACTTTCAACACGCTGGTGTACGGCGTGCTCGATGCCGACCTGCACGCGGGCACCGAACCGCTACGGGTGTTCGCGCTGACGATCTCGATAAGTAGCAACTCCGAGCTTCTGACGCTGACGGATCAACCGGTCGAGGTAGCGACCATGAGGGTGACGGTCAACGGCTCGGGTACGTTGGATGTCGGCGTGTCGTCGGAGGGCGATGCGGAGGTTTCGGCCGACTTCGCGAACACTGTTATTTTTTCGCCGGAAGCCGGCAACATCACGGGCGGTACGCTCGCGTTTTCCGTGTTAGGAAGCGCTCCACCCGACGGCGGTGGCCCTGACGGCGGCGGTGGCGAGCCTTCCGCGCCCGATACCGACGGTGACGGAGTTGCGGACGAGGTCGATGCGTTCCCGGACGATCCGGGCGAGACGACGGATACCGACGGCGATGGCACGGGCAACGTGGAAGATACCGACGACGACGGAGACCAAGTCGAGGATGCGGTAGACGACTTCCCCCTCGATCCGAATGAAACCGTCGACACCGACGCTGACGGTGTTGGGGATAATACTGATGTGTTCCCCGACGACCCCGACGAAGCGGTGGATACCGACGGCGACGGCGTGGGTGACAACGGCGATGCTTTCCCCAGCGATCCCGATCAGACCGAGGTCGACGAAAGCAACTCGAACACGGGTCCTGCCACGTCGGCGCGATTCTGCGGCGCCGGCATGCTGGGGCCGTCCATCTGGCTGCTGGCGGCGTTGACGCTCGTATCCGGGCGAAGGCGTGTCGGGCGCGCCTGGCGGAGTCTTGGCGGCTAGCCGGTTTCTCACTGGAAACCTGGGATGGGGCTATTATACTGAGTCCTCTGGTACGCGTGCCGTGCCCGAGACGTTTTCGGCCGGTGACCGCGTGTCCGCCGTCGGGCAGGTGCCGGTTTCCGAACCAGTTCTTACGGCAAATCGTGATGACCGACTCGGTCAAATTGCGGGTGCGCGGGATTCCCCGGCCACGGGCTTGAGGTCCCGACACGGCGGCGCGGTGAAGGCGCGCGGACACGGCGGGCGTGGAGAGGATTGTGCCGATACCCAGCAGGCTCCGTAACGTAGGAGGTTCCAATGGAAAAGTGTGTCCAGTTTTCCTTCTTCTTGGTGAACAAACCGGGCGTCTTGACCACGGTTTTCTCGGAGTTAGCGAAGGCGAAGATCAATGTCACGGCGCTGTCCATGATGGATTCGATGGAGCACGGGGTGCTCCGCATGGTCGTGGATGATCCAAAGACCGCTCGAGGCGTGTTCAAAGCACTTAGCGTTCACATCACGGAAACCGACATGCTGGCGGTCACGCTCTCCAACCGCCCGGGTGCGGCGGCTGACCTGTGCGACCGCCTCGCCACCAAACACATCAGTATCGGATACATGTACTGCACAGGTGGGGCACGCGGCGGAAAGACCCTGGTCCTTCTCAAGGTGCCGGACATCAAGAAGGCGATTCGTGTTCTCGAGGCGGGCAGTAAGAACGGCCGCCGGGATATGAAGGTGAAACTGCGACGACCGACCGCCCGAAAGCGCGTCGCGCGGCGCTGAACCGCGCGGCTCGGTAGAACTCCGTTGATACGCTAACCTGGGGGAGTCCGCGCCTTAGGAGGCGGTTTCCAGTGCCCCGTCGAGAAGCTTCATTCCTACTTCGATCTGCGCTTCGTTGATGCAAAGCGGTGGGCAGAAGCGAATGGCGGCTTCGCCGCACGGCAGGACGATCAACCCGCGCTGAAAGGCCTCCTGAGCGACGCGATCGCGGCGCTTCGGGTCGGGCTTTCCGGTCTTGCTGCTGACGATGTCGACCGCGCGCATGAGCCCGATACCGCGCGGATTTCGGACGATCCGTCGCCTCCGAGCAAGGTCATCGAGTCCCACGCGGAGGCGCTCACCCAACTTCACGGCGTTAGCCATGTAAGCCTTCTCGATCAGGTCGATCGTGGCCAGGGCGGCGACGCAAGCGACCGGATTTCCGCCGAACGTGTTGGCGTGGGTGCCTGCGGGCCAATCCATGACCTCGGCACGGGCGATCATGGCGCCGAGCGGCAAGCCACTGGCGATTCCCTTTGCCGCACAGATGATGTCCGGTTCGATCCCGAAGTGCTCGAAGGCGAACCACTTGCCCGTCCGACCCATGCCGGACTGAATCTCGTCGCAGACCAGCAGAATGTGGTGCTTGTCGCACAGGGCCCTCAGACGGGGCAGGAACTCCGGCTCCGGCACGACGTAGCCGCCTTCACCTTGGACTGACTCGACGAAGATGGCCGCCACATCCTTCGGGTTCATCTC
>JAJDDX010000059.1 GCA_029260055.1 Phycisphaerae bacterium | reverse complement strand
CCCAGTTGTGACGACAGGTCACCAGCGCAAACTCGCGTCCGTGCAGTGGATGGAAGGGATGCGTGATCTGAAAGAGTCGCGGCGGATTGGCACCATCGGGTGTAATTGACGGCGCAGGCCAACCCTTACGCGGAACGCTTGATTGGGTCGATCCGCCGAGAGTGCCTCGACGACGGCATCGTGCTCAACGAAGCCCACCTGCGACGAGTTCTCACAAGCTACTTCGCGTACTATCACGAATCACGCGCCCATCTTTCGCTGGAATGTAACGCACCGGTGCCACGTCGAGTCGAGCATCCATCGGAAGGAAAGGTAATCGCCATACCGCAAGTCGGCGGTCTGCATCATCGCTATCGTCGCGCGGCTTGAGCCCCACGAAACTGTCTGCTTGTGTCGGCGGTCCGAAACCGGGCTGCGCGCGTGCTTCCCAGATCGGGCGACTCTCGCGCCAAAAAGCCTTCGTTCGCAGATGCTCGCCGCTGCTGGCGGCGCTCGCGTTTGCCGACTCTCCACTCGAACAGCCTATTTCCACCGGGATAGCGTTTTCAGGAACGACAGCCGTCCGCGACCGCCATCCTCGATCGGTTCCTGCACCACGCGGAGATGATCACGATCACCGGAAGGAGCTACCGGTTGCGGAACAAGCAGGTCGACAAGAAGGCTGCCAAGCAGCCCGCCAACAAGGGCGAGGCTTGTGGGGAACCGGCGACATGAGGTATCGAAGAACGATCACCACTGGCCGGTTTTAACCCGCCCAGCGGTGGCCGGTTCTAAACTGCCCAATGACATCCACGACGGAAGGCGACACCTTCCGATCGTCTCGTTAAGACGTGCCGCCTAGATTCGCTGGCCGATTGGTGGTGATCTGACAGAGAGCGTCTGCGCGCAGGTTGCGGTTCTCGCTGGCGAGTTTGTTCGCTACCTTAAACACGCGGCTTCGAGTGCGTTTTTCGCCCACTAGAAGGCTGGCAACTCAAGATAATCGTCCGCGCAAGAAACGCTGGACCAACACACCTGGATTAGGTTGAAGGACAAGGCCACCGCTTCGACGGAATCCAAGAGGGCGGCGCCGTTCCTATCAGCATGAAACTGACATATCCCTGTCGTTGCTCCGCAGGAGCCGAAGCCCGTTGAATGTGACCACAAGCGACGCGCCCGTATCCGCCGCAATGGCCATCCAGAGGTTTGCCAACCCGATAACGGCCAGAGCAGCGAAGAGGACCTTGACGGCAAGGGACAAGGCAATGTTCTGCGCGATGATCGCTCGCGTTCGGCGACTGTGACGAATCAGCCAGGGGAGCTTTCGCAGGTCGTCCTTCATCAGGCCTATGTCGGCCGTCTCTAACGAGGCATCCGTGCCGCCGTCGCCCATGGCGATTCCGATGTGTGCGGCCGCCAATGCCGGTGCATCGTTGATTCCGTCTCCCACCATGACTACGCGCTGCCCTCGTGCCTTGTAGTCCTCGATGGCTTGGACCTTGTCGGCAGGCAGGAACTCGGCTCGGTATTCGGTAACGCCGCACTCCTGCGCTACGGCTCGGGCGGTCCCTTCATTGTCGCCGGTCAGCATTAGGATGGTCGAGACACCGCACGCGCGTAATTCCTCGACGCTGTCGCGTGCTTCCTTGCGTGGGGAATCTGCCAGAAGAAACACGCCCAACGGACTGTCATCAGAGCTCAATGCGACCACGGTGTGGTGGCAATCTTCGTGCTCGAGCATGGCCCGGTGAACTTCCTCCGTGCAGGTGTTTTCCTCTTCGAGAAACCGATGGTTGCCGATCAGGTAGGTCTTGCCATCGACCTGCGCCTTCGCCCCCTTTCCGGCGAAAGCGATGTAGTTGTCGCAGGGCGGAGAAACGATGCCCTCTTTCCGCGCGTGCGCAACGATTGCTTCAGCGATCCAATGCTCGCTGCGTTGCTCAACGGCGGATGCAAGTTCAAGCAAACGGGAAACAGTGGTGTTGTTGATCGGGATGACCCTCTCGACGATCGGGCGTCCGCGGGTCAGCGTTCCGGTCTTGTCAAAGGCGATGACATCGGCCTTCCCAACCGATTCCAGGTATTCGCCGCCTTTGATTAGCACGCCATTGCGCGCAGCAGCCGTCAGTCCGCTGACTATCGTGACCGGAGTTGAAATGACCAGCGCGCACGGGCACGCGATGACGAGCAAGACGAGCGACCGGTACAGCCAGGTGCCCGAGTCACCTCCCGCGACGAGCGGAGGAAGGACGAAGACAAGGATCGCCACCACGATCACGGCTGGCGTATAATAAAGCGCAAACCTATCGACGAACCGTTCCGATGGCGAACTTCGGGCCTGAGCCTCCTCTACCAAACGGATCACACCGGCCAACACCGTATCCCCGACCGGCTTGGTCACCTCAACGACGACGGCTCCCTCCTGATTGATCGTTCCGGCAAACACTTCGTCGCCGACCGTTTTGTTAACCGGGATCGACTCGCCCGTGATCGGCGCCTGGTTAGCCGACGTGCGTCCCTCAACCATGCGCCCGTCGAGCGGGAACTTCTCGCCGGGCTTAACGACAACCCGATTTCCGACCTCGACCTCGCCGGTGTCGACTTCGATCTCAGTCCCATCGCCGTGCTGCACACGCGCGATGGGCGGAGCCAGTTCCATCAATGACTGGATGGCTCTGCGGGCGCGGCCGACGCTCCAACTCTCAAGCCAGTTGGACAGCATGAAGAGAAACGCCACGGTCGAAGCTTCAAACCACTCGCCAAGGCCAATTGCTCCCACCACGGCGATGGTCATGAGCACATTCATATCCGGTCGAAAACGCCTGGCGGCGCCCCACGCCTTCGGGGCGATGTGCCACCAGGCGGCGGCGATGGCTATTGAATATGCGATGGCGGAGGGCCAAGGCGTGTTATGGAACGCAACAACGGGCAGCCATCCCAGCGCAAGCCCGACCGCAGTGCAAAATCCCGCCATGACAGTCAAGCTGAGCGCTTTACCTTCGCCGCTGTCTTGGCTGTTGGGCGATGCGGCACGATCAGACAACAGGGTCGCTTTCGTGCCGGTGGCCAGCACAATCGAGATGATCTGTTCGGAATCAGTGGCCGACGGATCGAAGCTGACCGTTATCGTGCTTCGCATCAGGTTGAAAGACAGATCAAGGATTCCCGCCTGCCCTGCGAAGGCCCGTCGCAGTTCTTCGATCTCGTCGGGGCAGTCCATGCCGGCGACCTGCAATGTCGTCTGTGTGTTGTGAGGTGCACCCATCATTACCACGGATCCTATTCGATACGTTGAAGACGTTGGCCTGTGCGGACCTTGACGACCTCCCGCACGCCGTAGATGAAGATTTTCCCGTCACCCGGTCGGCCCGTGTGTGCCGCCTGTTGAATCAGCTCGACAATCGCGTCAACAGCATCGTCGTTCACCACGCACTCTATCTTGGCCATCTCAACTGTGCCGAACTGAACAGCCATGTCGCCGTCATCCGAACTCCGGCCGACGGTCCGCCCAAATCCTCTCACCAGCGAAATCGTAACACCGGGCAGCTCGGAGTGAGTGTGCAGGGCGGCGAGCACTGCATCCATCCTGTGTGTCCGAATGAGAGCCTTGATTTCTTCCATCGCCGTTCCTCCGAATCACGTTCTGAAACCGTCCAGGGCGGATTGGGCGAGCCACTTGAGTCCGCGATCTCTTCCACGGCGCAGCGATCGAAGCAAGACACGCGAGCGCTACCGTGCTCCGCCGAACAACCACATCCCGAAAACACGAGCAGCAAGCTGGTAAGGCTAAGCCCGGCCCATCGCCATCTCAGCAAGTTAGAAGACACTTCCTTGCACTCCCTTCGTGAGTCAAATCACCACTTCTTCCGCATCTTCCTTACCGAACACCTCGTAGAGCAACGGCAAAACGAAAAGTGTAAGCAGCGTCGACGTGATGATGCCGCCGATGACGACAGTCGCGAGTGGCCGCTGTACCTCCGCCCCCACGCCGGTCGAAATCGCCATGGGCAAGAAGCCGGCAGCATCGGTGACCGCGGTGGCCAACACCGGGCGAAGTCGTTGCCTCGCCGCCGTTGTAACTGCTTCATGCAGACTCGCGCCAGATTCTCGCAGCGGCCGAATCGCGGAAACCAGTATCTGGCCGTTGAGAACGGCGATGCCCCCGAGAACGATGAACCCTACGGCGGCACTTACACTGAACGGGAGTCCGGCCAACTGCAAGGCCAACACAGCTCCGACCATCGCGAAAGGAATGCCCGTATAGATAAGCAGCACATCCCGAAGGCTCTTGAGACTGAAGAATAGAAGGAAGAACACGAGAATCAGCGTGAGCGGTACGAGGATGCTCAATCGCAGTCTCGCCCGTTCCAGATTCTCGAACTGACCTCCCCAGTCGATCACATAGCCTTCGGGAAGCGACATCTCCTTGTCGATTCGTGCCTTCGCTTCCGCGACAAAGGAAGTCGTATCTCTTCCAACGACGTTGCATTGTACTCGAATCAGGCGACGGCTCCATTCGCGATTGATCGTGGACGCCCCTTCCGTATCCTCGATCTGGGCCAGCTCGCTAAGTGGCACCCGCGGCCCAATCTCCGTCGGAACCAGGGTAGCGGCGAGAAGCTCGCTGTCTGTGCGGTATTCGTCGGGCAGCCGCACCACGAGTGGAAACTTCCGTTGCCCTTCAAAAACCTCTCCCACGCGTCGCGTGCCCACGGTCTCAACGAAATCGAGGACGCTACGGGCGGGAATCCCGTACCGCGCGATCTTCTGCCGGTCCACCCTGATTCGAAGCGTTGGCTGTCCAGTCACCTGATCCACAGCGATGTCCGACGCTCCGTCTATTTCGGTGAGGATCTCCTGAACACGATTGCTCAGCCGGATGAGTTCGTCGAAGTCGTCACCATAGATCTTGATTCCCAGATCGGAGCGGATGCCCGAGATCATCTCGTTGAGTCGCATCTCAATCGGCTGCGTAAACACCATGTTCAGGCCAGGCAGGTCGGCAACCTCCTGCTGCATGAGCGTGCTTAGCTCAGCCTGCGTCGTCGCGCGCGACCAGTCTTCGCGCGGCTTCAGCGAGATGAAGATGTCGGTCAGTTCGATCCCCATCGGGTCGGTTGCAACCTCGGCCGTTCCGATGCGACTCCACACATGTTGGATCTCGTCCGGAAACGCATCCAGGAGAAGGCGCTCGATACGCGAGTTGTAATCAACCGATTCGTCTATCGAGACGCCGGCCAGACGTATCGTATTGATGACTGTGGAACCCTCGCTCAGGCGTGGAATGAACTCGCCGCCCAGTCGCAAGGCCAGAACACCGGTTGCGACAAGTAGAATGGCGACAGCCGGCAGCACTACGATTCGCAGCCGCAAGGCCCATTTGAGCAGTGATCCATAAACCGCCACCAGCGCTCGCCCAACGAGACCGGTGTTCTCGCTGACCTTTCGGGGCAGAAAATAGTAGCCCAGAATCGGTGAAAGCGTGACTGCGACGATCAGCGCACCCGCCAAGGCAAAGATAAACGTCCACGCCATGGGTCGGAACATCTTTCCTTCTATGCCCTCAAGCATGAGGATGGGAAAGAACACAACCATGATAATGCCGAGGCCGAACACGGTCGGTCGAACGACCTGCTTGCTTGAGTCGATGACGCAACGCAGACGCTCGCCACGCTCCAAGGGACGGCCAAGTTCAGTCTGACGTTCGGCGAGAGTTCTGAGGTTCGCCTCCGTCATCACCACGGAGCCATCCACGATCACGCCAAAGTCAATGGCTCCAAGACTCAAGAGGCTAGCGGCAATGCCGAACTCGTACATCCCCAGTACGGCGAACAGCATGGCGATGGGAATCGAAATCGCCACGACCAAACCGGCGCGGACGTTTCCCAACAAGACAAAGAGTACGATGATAACAAGCACCGCCCCGGCCGTGAGATTGTGCTTGACGGTGTTGATGACCTCGCGTACCAGATCGGTACGGTCGTAGACGATTTCGACGATGACGTCGTCCGGAAGAGACTTCTTGACACCTTCGAGTCGTTCCTTTAGCAACTCGGTGACGACCTTGCTGTTCTCCCCCATGAGCATGAACCCGAGGCCGAGCACCGCTTCGCCACGGCCCTGCGCGGTAACCGCGCCGCGGCGAATCTCGTGCCCGATGGCTACCTCGGCGATGTTCTTGATGAAGAGCGGCGTGCCGCCGTACGATGCAAGGACAATGTTCTCGATTTCTTCAATGCTGGTTACCCGCCCGATGCCATGAACGAGTCTCGACTCGCCGCCCGAAACAATCTGTCCGCCACCGACGTTGTGGTTGTTCTCTTCGAGCGTTTCAAAAACGTCGTCAAGCGTGAGGTCGTATTTCAAGAGCGCTTCGGGTGAAACGATGACATGAAACTGCTTTTCTTTGCCGCCCCAAGAGTTTACCTCGGCAACACCGGAGACCTTTCTCAACTCGGGCTTGATGACCCAATCGTGAATCGTGCGAAGGTCTTCGAGCGAACGATTCGGGTCTTCTGATCGCACGATGTAGTGAAAGATCTCCCCCAAACCGGTGGCGATCGGTCCAAGCTCCGGTCGGCTAATGCCGTCGGGAAGCTCAACTCCGGCCAGTCGTTCGGAAACGTATTGTCGTGCGTCCGTGATACTGGATGAGTCGTCAAAGATGGCGACGACTTGCGACAGCCCGAACTTCGATACCGAGCGGACGCTTGAAAGCCCTGGCAATCCCCCGATGGAAAGCTCGACCGGCAGCGTGATCTGCTGCTCGATTTCTTCGGGGTTCAATGCAGGGGCAACCGTGTTGATCTGCACCTGCACCGGCGTTGTATCTGGAAAGGCGTCCACGGGGATGTGTACGAGGGTCCAACCGCCCAGCCCAGCACAAAGCACGAACAAGAGCAAGACCAGTAGGCGGTTCTTAAGCGTAAATTCTACAAGACGATTCAACATGATGGTGGCCCGTTCCTTCTAATCATCCACGCAGCCGGCCCCCAGACGCGACTTGAGGAACTCAGATTTCATCGTGAAGCCGCCCGACACAACTACTTCGTCGGTGGCGACAATCCCCGCGAGGATTTCGACCGAATGAGCGTCTCTGGCGCCCACCGCGACTCGCCGCAGTTGGAACAAGTCCTCGTTCTCCTTCACAAAGACGTACGGTTGCCCCTCAAACCGCTGCAATGCCGATGGTGGTAAACGGAGCATGCTCAACGGTTTGCCGAGTACCACCTTGACCGCACCAAACATGCCGCTCTTCAGTCTTACATCAGGGTTTGGAACCAGTGCGCGTGCCCTGACCAGCCGGGTCCGTTCATCAACGCGCGAGTCGATCCAAACAAGTTCACCTTGGATCGTTTCGCCAGGTAACCCGCTGAACGTCGCCTCGACAACATGGCCCGGATGCATACTCGCGATTTGGTTTTCCGGGACGGCAAGTTCGAGCCACATGGTTGAGAGATTGGCCAGGGTAAAGAGCTGTGCACCGGGCTCGATAGCCTCCCCGACCACCGCCGTACGCTCCACCAAGGTGCCCGCGTAAGGAGCCCGGACGTTCATCAACGACGAACTCGACTTCGTGCCTTCGATCTGCCTGATTTCCGCGTCGGTGAAGCGATAGTTCAGAAGTGTTTGCCGGGCGGTTGTAGTAACAGCCTTAGCCATTTCAAACTCAGCTTCGGCTTTCTGGTAATCCGCTTCAGCGGCGATTTTCTTGGCGAGCAACTGCCCTTCGCGTTCAAAGGCGAGGGATTTGACTTTCTCATCCACGAGAGCCAACAGATAGTCTCGTTTCGCGGCTGCGATTTCGGAGGAGACAATCTCGACGAGGAGATCTCCTTCGGCCACAACCTGCCCCACGTCAACGAGCACGCGATCAATCACGCCGGGCGCAAGAGGCGTGATACGGGCTAGGTGATTTTGGTTGTAGCGCACCTCGCAGAAAACGCTGACGCCTGGTGACAATACACCTGGCCGCGGCCTTGCCGTCGTGACTCCGGCCTTGGTCGCAGAGTTCCGCGAAATCTGCCGAATTCTCAGACTCTCTCCCGGTTTCAGGTCGGGCGCGATCTCGGGGTGACAGATTCCACACTCCTGCTCCGCTACGTTGTGCTCTTTGCACATCAGTCGGCCGGTTGCTTCATTCGCCGGCTTGTTCTTCAAGTCGGGGTGGCAGATGAAACACTCATCTTCGTAGACATCGTGCTCTGAACACCAGAGTCTTGCTGGGTCTCGCTGCGTGCCCGGGGCCGGTTTGGGCCGCATGGACACCCACTTGTCCTCTACGCTCGGATTGCACGCCACGCACTGCGACTCCGGCAGGCCGTGGCCGCCACACCAATCGCCTTCGGCCTTGAACGCGGGAATCAGAGACGCATTGCACCGCGTACACAGCGCTTCCGGCACGTCGTGCCCAGCACAGAACCCCAGCGACTCAATCAACTTGGGATTGCAGAACGGGCATACGGACTCCGGTACTTGGTGTTCTTCACAGATTCGCGGCTCATCTGAGTTGCCAGCTTGTGCCAGAACGATGTTGCCTAGCGAGAAAGCAACGATGGGAATCGCCCACCTGTAAACGTTGTTCTTCCGTATGATCACTGTTCTATCTCCAGAGGATTCGATGTCTTCTTGCTCAACGCAATCAGAGAACACAGCGGTCTGCGACTATTGATGGCCCATGTGCGACCCCATCATGCCTGGGCCCATGCCGTGCAGGTGGCCGAACGGACCGCCTTCCTGCGCGTGAAACTGGATCGCATCGACCACAAGTGCCAGCTCTTCCGTGTTGCCGTCCCCATCGAGATCATCGCTGTCCGGTCGCAGGAAGCAGTCGTACGAGCTGTCGCACGTGTAGTCGAGGCCAAGGAAGCCAGGCAGGGCCATCGTGTTGTCCACGTTCTGGCCACCAACAAGGTGACATCCGGTTGCGCCCGGCATTTCGAGCGGACCGAAACCGAGAATCTCGGGGCAAGGTATCTCGACAACGACCTCCTCGCCGGCACCAACCTCGACCTCCACCGTTTGCTCGTTTATTCCCATGTGACTTGCCACGTATGACAAATCAAACGTGCAGTCTTCGGACAGCTCATTGTGCAGCCGAACTGCCAGCGTCCTGTCGGCGCCAGCCAGGTCGGTTACCCCGTGAAACCCCATCCGCTCCGGGGCATGGTTGACGTATCCCTCCATCATGGCGCCTCCATAGCCGCCGCTGCCGCCAACGGTGTCCGCGACGGCGAGCGCCTTACCAGCGACCTGTGATGCTAGGTCACCTCCGCTATCTCCCGGTGGACTGAAGGTCCACGCGCATCCTCCGACAAGCGAGACCGCCACCAAAGCCACCACGCATCGAGTGCAAGCAAGCATCTCGTTTCTCCTTTCGCTAAAGTTGTTCTACAAGGCAATCTGTGAAGCAGATTACGCTGTTCTCAAATGCACTCACGGTAAGGCCACGGCACTGCTACTGCCGAATGCACGCAATCTTCCGCGCACAGTATTTTGTGCGTGACGCCGTGTCGATTTGCCCGGACGGGGGATCAGATAAGAAGTGGACGGTCGCCTTCGGGGAACGGGATTTTGAGCGACACACCTCCGAGATCGTGGAAATGTGACCGCGCTACAACTGCGGAAGCGCCGTGCGGAACGGCGAGCTGATTAAGCGGTGTCGCGCAGTCCACCGCGGTCGAAACGGTTGCGGCTACCGCGACCGCCTCGCATACTTCGAGGCAGGTAGAACATTCGCACCCTTGCCTCTCGTCCTCTTGCGTCGGGCAGGCGTCTGAGCAACAACTAGCCCAGAGACCGCCTTTGCACAGGGCGGGCATGCCGACAAGGCTCCATAGGACAAGGGTAGTCAATGCGACTCGTATCGTCATCTTCTAGGTTTTCCCGCCTTGTCACCAACCGATTCCGCCACGGCAGCATCACCATCCAGGCGTTCCCTCGCCGAACGGACAAGTTCCAACCAAAAACGATCCGCGAGCGAGTAATAGGCGAACTTCCCCGAAACACGATACCGAATCGCGCCCAACCTTCGTAGCTCGCGAAGTTGCTGCGAAAGCGTCGACATCGAAACATCCAGCGTGGTCGAGAGGTCGCAAACGCACAGCTCACGGCCGTCCAAGGCTTCGAGCACGCGGAGTCGGTTCGGATGAGCGAGTACTTTGAAGGCCTCGGCCACCTGCTGCAGCACCGTGCGTCTTGGAAGCGCGGCTCTTGCTTCCTCGACACTCGCCGAGTCGACCGAGTCGATCTCGCACAGTCCATCCTCTACGCGTCGTTTCATTGGAGCCTCGCTGGGACACTTCGTCATTTCATGAATTATAGAACGCAAGAGCGAGATGTCAACCGCGTGGAAGCGTCCGTTATCAGGCCCTGGGGGCCTTGACGGCCGATCGGGGCTCCTTGGCCAGACGATGCTCGTGTGCCGAGCTCCGCAGCTCTGGCGGCTCGTGCTAGCATTGCGTAAGGAAGACCTCCTCGCACGATCCTGTTCCCGGCATCCGATCTGGCGAGCACTCGCGAGATCAAAGGAATATCCACGTGACGATGACGCAAAGGGGGATCAGAACAGCGCCGCTATACGCCATATATCCGAAGAAGCTGGGCATCCGTACGCCTGATCGCTCAGCGATCGACTTGACCATGAAGTTCGGTCCGTTGCCGATGTAGGTCATGGCGCCCATGAACACTGCACCTAGCGAGATTGCGACAAGTAGACTCTGAGGAATCGCGCCCCCACCGGCTAGTCTGACTACGTCGGTCGGACCTTCGGGCGTCATCGTCGCGGCCGTTTCGAAGAACACAACATAGGTCGGGGCATTGTCCAGGAAGCTCGACAAGGCTCCGGTAGCCCAGAAGAAGCGCCCGGGTGAGCTGAGTATAGTGGCCAGAGAGCTACCGTACGCCCTGAGAATCTCGATCGGCGCCTGCATGCAAATGAAGATTCCGATGAAGAGTGCGGCGACCTCCAGAATCGCATGATAGTTGAATCCGTTGTCCGTACGGACCTGCTTCCTGGTGAACAAAAGAGACAGGGCAGCCAGCCCCAGCATCAGTAGCTCACGCATGAACGGGAAGGGGTTGAACCCCATGCCAAGAAGCTCCTCGCCCGGCTTAACAAATGCCACACACAATACGGCACCGAGAAGCCAGAGGAGATTCGGCTTGCCCGACACCGTCAACTTAGCTTTCTGTGTCTCATCGAGCGCGATGTCACGTGGCGTTTCTCTTCGATAGGCAACGCGATCCCAGCAATAGTACACCGCGAGCAGGATCGCGCATGCGACCAGCCATTGGGGCCACAACCCCAGAGTCCAGAGAAACCCTACACCCTTGAGGTATCCTAGAAACAACGGTGGATCACCGATCGGCAGAAGGCATCCACCGATGTTGCTCACCAGGAAGATGAAGAAGATGATCGTGTGTTTGACGTGCTTCCGCTCCGCATTGGTTTGAAGCAGGGGACGGATCAGCAGCATGCTCGCGCCGGTAGTGCCCACGAAGCTCGCAATCGCGGCACCGACGGCCAAGAAGACCGTATTCGTGCCGGGATGGGCTGGCAGATCCCCCTTCACCGATATACCACCGCTGATGACATACAGTGAAAACAGTAGCACGATGAACGGAATATATTCCGCGAGCAGCGCGTGTTCGAGAGCGGCCACAGCGCGCTCGCACCCCTGGGTGAAGAGATAGTACGACATGGCGACCGCGCCGAAGCAAGTCGCCAGAATGAGTTTGTTGCTGTTGCGTCCCCACCAATGCTTGGCCACGGGCACCATCGGGAGTGTCGCAATTGACAGCAGCAGGCCGGCGAACGGCATGATCGCCCAGAGACTCGGCGCGTGGGGCGCCCCGGCAGTCCTCCATGCCTGGATGTCCTCGTGCAGCACGACCGCACACAGGACCACGGCAGCGGATAGCAATCCGAGGATCACCTCGGCGCGCTTCCACCGCGGCACTTGCAGGGCTGTTACAGTTTGTTCAGGCATCCTCATGCGTAGCCAACTTTACGGCCAAGCGCTCAGGGCCTTGCCGGCCCAGGCGATCCGGCGGGCAACAACGAAGTCCTGCTTGACCATCGTTGAGTCACTCCTGACCGACTCCCCGCTAGCGACAAAATGCACGGAACGGCACGCGGTCCATAACCAGCCTGAAAGGCCCGTATACCGGCGTCGCGCCGCCACGTGCTTCCTACTTTCCTTCGCTGCCTGCCAAGAGGCCCGCAGAACCGGCGAGATAGCCGCGCCATGCACGCCGTCCCGACTGGCAGAGTCTCACGTATGCCGGGTCGACGGCCAAGACTCCACGCACATACGCAGCCGGCCTTCGAGCAACGGCGGAAGCCGTTCGTTGCCCTCGTCATTCAAGGCCGCGCGGCGGCCCGACGCCTTCGTCGGGCTAGCGAATTCCGCCTCGCCGCCTCCCCGAAAATCTCGCAACGGTCACTTGCGACGGGCACAGAGCAGCGTTACATCGTCGTCGAATCGTTCGCGGCGTTGAAACACTTGAACATCACGGATAACGGCATCGCGCTGCTCTTCCAGCAGAAGACTGCTCGTGTCACTCAACAGTCTCGCGAGACGCACCCGTCCAAACAGTCGCATTTGAGCGTCCGAAACCTCGTGTATCCCATCAGTGAACATGAAGAGACGGCTTCCAGGAAGCAACTCGGCACGCGAGACCTCATATCGAGTTTGGCGCCTTACGCCGAGCACCAGTCCGCCGCGGTCGAGGTCCTCTGATCTTCCGCGCGGCCCAACTATGATCGCCGGACTGTGGCCGGCGCTGACGTACTCGATGGATTCCTCGGTTGGCAGGAGTCGGACGAGGAGGCACGTCGCGAACGTATCGGATGGGGCCACTTCGGCGAGTCCCGCATTCATCGCCTCCGCGATCAGCGCCAGATCAGCAGTAGCCACAGCGTGGTGGCGAACGACAGCTCGCAGCAGCGCTGTGTACAATGCTGCCGGCACACCGTGTCCGGAGACGTCGAAGATAGCAAGGAGCGTTGTGCCATCGCTGAGCGTGACGATATCGTAAAGGTCGCCACCGATACTCTCAGTCGGAAGGAACGCCGCGGCGATTTCGAAGTCCTCAACCTGTCTGCCCTTGCAAGGGAGAAGCGCCCTTTGAATCGCACGTGCCCGCCCCATTCTCGATTCGCGATCCCGCTCTACCGTCTCCAACGCCTGGATCATCTCGTTGATCCCACAGGTGAGATAGCGAAGTTCGGGGCTGCCGGAGGGTCGGACTCGAACATCGAGCCTTCCCTTCTCCACGGCCGATACCGCCGCTACGAGTTTGCGGAGTGGATCGCGAACCCACACGAGTAACGCGATCGTAGTCACACCGAAGACCAGAACCACCAGGATGGCCACGCTGGCCAAGCGGCTGGTTCGTTGGGCATGTAGAATCTGCTGCACAGCGGACAGGGACTGTGCCACGGCAATCGTCGCACCGCTGCGCGTTTCGACGCCGACCGACGCGAACGGTTCCGCGTCAAAGACGAAGCGGGCGCCGTCCGCCCGCACACTGGCGGCCATTTGGGCTTCTAGCACCGGCTTCGCGTGCCCGTGCGCGCGCGCGGTGATCTGGCCCATCTCATTGAAGACGGCGATGTGGTGCCCTGGGGATGCAGCAGAGTGCATTTGCCGGCAGAATTGGTCGAGAAACGCTTGGAACTGCCCAGAATCCGGAAGATATTCCCACGCCACGCGCAGTACTCTCGCTTCCTCTCGGAGTCGATTCATCTCGGGCTGGATATGCGCGGCCTCCTCGCGGCGGAAGTCGATGAGGCCAAACGTTCCGAGCACCGCGATGGCAGCAACGTTGATGACGACCCCCAGGCGAAACGCTAGCGTGTTCCACCATCTGGGTGCAGTAGCGCACTCTTGGAGCTTGTTCACGATCTCCTCATCGCTGAATCGCGTTGTGTTCATTGCCTTGCCTGCTGGAACCAGGCTCGAATCCGAATCGGAACCGTGGATCCGTTTGACGGGAAACGTCACCCTTCGCCGTCGCCCAAGAGAGCTGCAGTACCGGTGAGACTGACGATGCAAGATCAGCCGCGCGCGTATTCCGAATGACGAAGTCCACTAAGGCACGCATATCCAATCTTCAGCTACCGGGGTCATGGGAGGAGGAGTTCATCGCTGAATCGTCCACCTGAGGGGCGAATGCCCTGATGGCTAGGGTCGATGCGTCGGATGGATTCGTTGGGAATGTCGTGCTGAAGTGCACGCCTCCCCGCTTGCACCGTGACAAATCGCGGATCGATGTCTGATCAAGTACAAGTGCCCTAGCGGAAAGAAGTTTGACATCAACCTGGGAAGTAGGCGGCCCGGCCGCCGGCATCGTCCGGTTCAGGCAACCGCTCACCACGAGTCCATCCTTTCGCACGTACGCATGGGCGTCCTGCAATTCGACATTATCAGGACCCTTGAACTGAAGCGTAAGAGCCTTGGTGGCGAGCAGGTCTTCATGGAACCGGCTCGCGTGCACGGCGTTGAAGATCAGGATGAACGCGACTCCCGCCATCGGGACGGCAAGCATTATGGTCCCGACGAAGTACATCTTGCGTTCGGTAGACTTCTTCACTTCAGCGCCTCTCGGATCGTGGCGGACATCCGGGTCGAGTTACCGGAGCCAGCGAGCGAAACACCCGTTGGTACAGCACCGGCAGCACGGCAGTCGCAAAGAGATTCGAGTGCCCGCCACCCGTGTGCGCCGCTATCGCTTGCGGAGAGCATCATGGCATACGGCCGATGAACAAAACGCTCCCGGTCTCAATACCGTCATCGCCCTGGTCAATGCGCGGGCAGGATCAAGTCACGCTCACTGGGCGAAATGATCGCCAGGTGCAGGTGATCGAAGCTGCCCGGGTCAGGGATTTCGAGGCGGAACGTTGCAAGCCTGGCTTTGCGAAGACGTACTCCGGAGGGCTTTCGTTCCGCGTAGCCAGTGCTTGAAGAAACGAGTACCTCATCGCTAGTAACCGCCTCGACCCGCAAAGTCGTGTCCGAACGGGTGAGCGGTGGCGACCCTTCCATGCGCCCGACGATATACCACTGGCCGTCTGTTTTCTTCAGGCCCGCACCGAGGATCCGACTACCGCCTCTGCCCCGCATATAACAAGCCGCGAGGCGCTCACCCGTGTCGGGTTCCGTCAATGCGATCCGTTTGTACCCCCGGGCGGCACATCCGCTCTGCACGCCGACCACGAGCACACAACATACGATGCTCTTCACTAACCTCTTCATGGTAGTCCTCCAACAGTGCCCTGGCCTTCGTCCAAGCGCGTCTTCGCGCAACCGTCTCCTGTCCGCCTACTCGAGCCGTTCCAATCGGGCGCCGGTCCGTATTTTGACCGCCAGTTCGACATCAAACACGAAGATCTTCCCGTCTCCTACGTTGCCCGTGTGTGCCGCTTGCTGAATCAACTGGATGACCGTGTCGACTTCCTCGTCGTTCAGTGCGCACTCGAGCTTCACCATTTCAGCGATACCGTACTGGACCGGCGCAACTTCAGAGTCCGAACGTCCCACGGTCCGTCCGAAACCGCGGATATAGGAGACGGTTACGCCGGGGATTTCAGGATGAGCGTGCAACGCATCGAGTACGGCATCCAAACGGTGCGGCCTGATGATCGCTTTGATTTCCTTCATGATAGATTTCCTTCTCGAAGAGCAATCAGATTTCCACTTCTTGCGTCTTCCCGCCGAGCCAGCCGTAGACCGCAGGGACAACGAAGAGCGTCAGCAGTGTGGAACTTGCCAACCCGAAGACAACCACCACTGCCAGGGGGCGTTGCACTTCCGCCCCCACTCCTCGCGCTAAAAGGAGCGGCAGCAAGCCCAGGAGTGTCGTGACGGTCGTCACGACGACCGGCCGCAGACGCAGCATCCCCCCGTCGATCAGGGCCTGACTCATCGGAATGCCCTCGGCCCGGAGCTGATTGAAACAACTGACAAGCACCACAGCATCCTGCAACGCGATTCCGAATAGTGCAATAAAGCCAACAGACGCGGGTACCGAGAGGTATTCACCCATGACGAAGAGCCCGATGATACCGCCAATGAGCGCCAGGGGCACGTTGACGATGATGATCAGGGCATGACGTGTGGAACCGAAGGACATTCGGAGCAAGAGAAATACGACCGCGAAAACGATGGGCACGATGATAGACAAGCGGGCCATGGCGCGCTGCTGGTTCTCGAACTGACCGCCGTACTCGATGTAGTAACCTGGCGGCAAGTCGATCTTGTCCGCGATGCTCTGCTGGATGTCCGCGATGACCCCGCCCATATCCCGTCCACGAACGTTGCCCTGAACAATCCAACGCCGCTGGTTCTTCTCGCGATTCACCTGAATGGGGCCTACAACCTCCTTCACTTCGGCGACCTGGGAAAGCGGGATGAGCGAGCCGTCATTTGTGTGCACGAGTGTGTCGCGTATCGACTGCGGGTCGATGCGGCGGTCTTCCTTGAAACGCACGTGAATGCCGAACCGGCGGGTGTTGAGGTACAGGGTATCAATCACCTCGCCGCCGATCGCCAACTCGACCATCTCCTGTATCTGGCTCACAGCGATGCCGTATCGCGAGCAGGCGGCGCGATCCGCGATGATCTGCACTTGCGGTTGCCCAAAGCTCTGCTCGACCGAGAGATCCACCAGCCCTGGTACTTCTTCGATGGCCGCGCTAATCTCGTTCGCCGTTTCGCGAAGGACGTCTAGGTCCTCGCCGTACAGCTTGATGGCCAACTGGGCGCGGATCCCGGAGAGAAGCTCGTCGAAGGCGTTCTGGATGGGCTGGGTGAAATTCAGTTGGATTCCCGGCCAAGAAGAAAGTTCGGCGCTAAGGGCTGCAACCAATTCCTGCTTGTTTTCGAACCGTGTCCATTGGTCAGGCGGATGGAGTTCGATATGAACCTCCGCGTAGTTGACGGGATGAGGATGGCTGCCGGCTTCGGGTCGGCCGATTCTGGAAAGTACCTCCTCGACTTCCGGGTACTTCATGATTTGTTTTTCGAGATTCGTGACAGTCTCTGTCGCCTTCTCCAGGGAGATGGACGGGGACATAATCACACCGATGAGGATCGAGCCTTCCTCCAACGTTGGAATGAACTCCGTTCCGATCAGCGGCAATGAAGCCATGCTGGCCGAAAACACTACCAGGGTGAGTACGACGACCAAACGCTTCCGTTTGAGCGCCATCGCAAGCAGTGGCCGATAGACGGTCTTGAGGGCCGCTACCACTCTTGTTTCGCGGTGGGCTCCCTGCTTGAGCATATAGTGGCAGAGTACCGGCGCCATGACTAGGGCGGCAATGATCGAGCCCAGCAGAGCGAACGATATGGTCTCCGCCATGGGGGAGAACATCTTCCCTTCCACGCCCTCGAGCGTGAGAATGGGAAGGAAAACGACGATGACGATGCAGAGCGAGAAAGTGATGGGGAGACTGACCTCCCGCGCCGCTCGCAGGATCACCGAGGCCTTTTTCTTACCCTGATTCTCGGGCAGTCCCAGGTGGCGATGAATGTTCTCCACCATAACGATCGAACCGTCTACCAACATCCCCAATGCGATGGCGATGCCGCCGAGCGACATCAGATTGGCCGAAATCCCCATCGCGCTCATCGCGATAATGCAGATCAACGCGCAGAAAGGCAGGGACGACGCTACGATGATCGCCGTCCTCAGGTCTCCCAGAAAAAGCAACAGCACAAGCACGACCAGAACGCCGCCCTCTGCCAGAGCCTTCTTGACCGTCCAGGTGGCCTGCGCGACGAGGTCAGCCTGTTCGTAATAGGGAATCAGTGAGACACCCTTGGGAAGCGAATCCTGGACGACTTCGACTTTCTTGTAGAGGCGCTCAATGACCTCAGAGGTGTTCTCGCCGAAGAGTTTGAGAACGATGCCGGATACGACTTCCTTCTCGCCGTTGCGGCTAACGACACCTCGGCGGATTTCGTTTCCGTAGATCACCTCGGCCACATCGGTCATCTTGATCGCGACGCCGTCCTCCACCTTGATTGGGATACTGCGAATATCGTCTAAGGTCTCCAGCAACCCGAGGCCCCGCACGAGAGACTCTTCCGATCCGATGACAAGGAATTGCCCGCCGACATTCTCGTTGTTCTCTTGCACGGCCTCGACCAGATCGTCGAGCGACAGGCCGTACCGGAGTAACGCATCCGGATCCACTCGAATCTGATACTGCAACACATGGCCGCCGATGGACAGAATGTCCGTGACGCCGGGAACGGTCTTGAGTTGGAATTTGACGACCCAGTCGTTGAGCTCACGGAGATACGTGTTAGGATCCTTGCCCTCCGTGTCAACGTTCTCGTCGAGGGTCAGATAGTAGATGAAAATCTGCCCAAGTCCCGTGGAAATCGGGCCGAGCGTGGGCGGCTCATCCATCTCCGGAAGCTCGGCTACGGCTGCTGCGAGCCGTTCCGCCACGAGCTGGCGAGCAAAGTAGATATCTACATTGTCCTTGAAGTACACGTATATGACGGCCATCCCGAACGCGGACGTGGATTTGATCTGTGTGACACCGGGCAAGCCATTCATCGCGGACTCAATTGGATAAGTGATGAGTCGTTCGATTTCCTCCGGGGCCATGCCATGGCCCTCCGCGAAAACCGGGACCATGATCGGGGAGATATCGGGAAAGGCATCAACAGGCATCTGCCTGTACTCGTAGGCGCCGTATCCCATAACCGCAGCGATCGCCACGATGACGAGACCCTTTGCGTTCAGCGATGCCTCGACTAACTTATTGATCATCTCGACTCCTTCGATGGACGCGGTTTGGATATCCGGCGCCGAATCGCTGCCCTGTCAGCGCGACCGGCCAAGCTCGCGTCTTTGTCGTTTTACGCCGATGCTAGTGACCGTGACCGGCATGGGCGCCGAGCCCACTGGTGACAATCTTCGCTTTCAACTCGAACGCGCCGTGCGTAACATAACGTTGCCCGGCGGCTAGGCCGGAAACGATCTCGATGTGCGATTCATTGCTTCGGCCAAGTAAGACCGGTTCCGGCGTGAGACCCCTAGTCGTGTCCAGGAACACGACGGACTTTTCTCCCATCCTCTGAACCGCCGATTTCGGGATAACGACCGAAGCGACTTCCTGTCCGATAGAGACCTCAGCATTGACAAAGAGCCCAGGCCGCAGTCGGCCGTCAGCGTTGGAAAGAACGACGCGCGCTTGCGCTGTGCGTGTCTTCTCGTCAACGACCGGCGCCACGTACACTATGGTGCCTTCGGCGTAGGGCATGCCGACGCCGGCAGAAACGTTAACTCCCATGCCTTTACTGACGTAGGGTAGATCCTTCTGATACACGGCAATGTTGACCCACACGGAGGTCAGATCCGCGACCGTGAAAGCACCAAAGTCATCACTGTGTTTCTCGCCAAGCGTCAAGTGCTTCTCAATGACCGTGCCATCGAAGGGAGCTCGAAGTGGATACCAGGCTAGCTTCTTCTCGGCTGCGAGCACCTCTGCTTCGGACTTGTTACCATCGCCCGTGCTGGATGCGGCTTGTTTGCAAGTCTTGCAGTGCAGATCGTCACACATCGCCTTCCATGCACTGACGCGCGTCTGGAGTTCGGCGAGACGCTCCAACTCCGCTATCTCTTCAGAGGTTAGCCCCATCACGTAGAGGCGCCGTCTGGCACCTTGAAGTTCAATCTCGCGAACCTGTTGCGTTCGTTCCGCTTCAAGTAGATCACGGCGAGTCTTGAATTCGATGCTGTCACACGTTGCGGCATAAAGCGCATCTGCCTT